>NC_018526.1:660295-990443 GCF_000294495.1 Streptococcus suis S735 | reverse complement strand
AAAAGTTGGTGGAAGAGTTCGTTAATCTCATTCAAGCGGGCAATCATTTCTTCGTCTTCTTTGAGAAAATCAGGGATTTCTGAGCGATTGTTGACAAAACCGTCGATGAGTTTTACGGGGAAAGAGCCGTATTCTAGGACAAATTCGTACATGGGTTTCTCCTTGCCTTACTATTGATAGGACTATTGTAGCATAGATTAGAATGTGACAAAAGAATTTCAACTTTATTGCAGTTTAAGTTTTGTTTAATTTTATTTTCAGTTTCATTTAAAGCTAGGTCGGTAAACTATATCTTGTAAACAAGACAGGGACCTGTCAAAATTTAGGATAGAAGAGGCACAATAATGAAAACAAGAATCGTACAAAAGCAGTTTAAGCGTAAAGAGACTAAATATATCGTTGATAAAAAAACTTTTGAACTTTTAGAAAAGGAACTTCGTCAGTACATGATGGCAGATGAGTTTGCGACATCAACGATTACCAATATCTACTTTGATAATGAAGATTTTGATATGATTCAAGATTCACTTGCCAAAAAGAATGGACGTGAGAAAATTCGGATGCGTGTCTATGATGCGACACCATCTGAATCGAGTCAAGCTTTTCTTGAAATCAAGAAAAAAGAAAATAAAATTGGCTATAAATACCGTTTAACTTCAAACCCTGTTTCTGTAGCAAATTATATCGAAAATGGAGTGATTGATTCCACAATCAAGGATGATAAGGTAACCTCAGAACTCGAAATGTTGAGAGAACGCTACGGTACTATTAAGCCGAAGATGTATATCTACTACGATCGCGTATCCTATAAAGGAATCGAAGACAAAAAAGTTCGTCTCACAATCGATAAGAACTTACTTTATCGAGACTACGATGTGGATGCAATGGAAGGTAAATTTGGTAAGAACCTATTAGACCCAACCAAAGTAATCATGGAAGTAAAAGTTCCAGAAGAACGACCAGACTGGTTGGTAGCCCTGCTCGAAAAATACCAAATCGAAAAGCAATCATTTTCAAAATATGGCAATGCCTATAAGCTTGCCCACAACATCACTGGAGAGGAAGTAAGCAAACATGCAGCTGTTTAATAGTATCTTTTCAACGGCCAATAGCAATATTACCTTAGCGCAAATGTCCATGGTTTTTGGAGTTAGTCTATCCATGGGGGTACTCTTAGCGGCTGTTTATAAATATAAATCTAATTATACAAAGGAATTTGTCATCACACTAAGTCTGATGCCGGCATTGATTGCTGTTATCATTGCATTAGTTAATGGTAACTTGGGAGCGGGTGTTGCGGTAGCAGGGACTTTCAGTCTAATTAAATTCCGCTCAGCAGCAGGTTCTTCGAAGGAAATGCTTGCAGTCCTCTTAGCGATGGCTATCGGTCTAGCGACAGGAATGGGCTTCCTAGGTTTGGCTGTCTTTATGACGGTCATCCTATCTGCTTGTATTTTGATTTTTGAGAACATCAGCTTTGCTCAAGTCAATCAAAATCGTCGTCATCTCTTGGTAACAGTGCCAATGAATTTTGACTACGACCAATTTTTTGAGAAACAATTTGGTACATCCTGCAAGCAAGCGGATCTCATTTCCCTCAAGTACAAGAAGAAAAAAGAAGCGCTGATCTTAGAATATCAAGTTCTCCTCGATAAAAAAATTACAGATAAACGCTTGGTAGATACAGTATTGTCAGCCGGTCCTTTGGATGTCGTATTGAACAAGCAAATGCCGAAGAAGAAGTATTTGTAATATCAAAGAAGCCCTGGATTTCCAAGGCTTTTTCGTTTTTTATTAGCTTATTCTTCATAAAAATCAACGCTATAATCAAGCAATTTGTCCCCATCATAGCGGAAGCAAGCGGAAAAAAATGGTTTGTCCTCTAATAGCCATTCTTGAAAATGCCGGTCGCCCTCCCAAGTTGGTTTGGACAAGACTTGGTCATAGGGAACCCACTCTAAGTCACCTTCATTGCAGTCAATAAGACTTCCTTCAAAACCAGTTATCTTAAAGACATAGGTGTACCAGTCAGTGTTTGGAGTAAAGTCTGGGAAGGTTATCACTCCTTTTAGAGCATGCTTCGTTACAGTAAGCCCAGTTTCCTCAAAGATTTCTCGAATGGCACAAGCCTGCGGTGTTTCACCGGGTTCCAGCTTACCACCGACCCCAATCCATTTCCCCTGGTGGACATCGTTTTCTTTTTTATTGCGATGGAGCAGGAGAAATTCTTTGCCATTATCAATGTAGCAAATCGTAGCCAGTTGGACAGGTTTCTTGGTCATAGTAGCTCCTTATAGTTAGTTTGTTCCTATTATATCACAAAGGCGGGAGTAGGGACACCTGCTTGGTGCTCTGGTAGGGGACAGTTTTGGGATTAGCATACTGAAAGCTCTTTTCTGAAAACAGTTTTTGAGGTATAATAAGAACATCAAACTATTTAGGATGCACTATGTCAAAACAAGAACAAATCGAACAAACAATTTATCAATTATTGGAATTATTGGGTGAGGACCCGAATCGTGAAGGTTTATTAGATACGCCTAAACGGGTTGCTAAGATGTATTTAGAAATGTTTAACGGCCTAGAAGAGGATCCCAAAGACCAATTTACAGCTGTCTTTTCAGAAGGTCATGAAGAGGTTGTTTTGGTCAAGGATATTCCTTTTCATTCTATGTGTGAACACCATTTGGTACCCTTTTATGGCATTGCCCATGTAGCTTATATTCCGAGTAAGGGGCGTGTGACAGGTCTTAGCAAATTGGCGCGTGCAGTGGAGGTAGCAAGTCGTCGCCCTCAATTGCAGGAACGCTTGACCCATCAGGTTGCCCATGCCCTTCAAGATGCCCTTGAACCAGAAGGTGTTTTTGTCATGGTCGAAGCAGAGCACATGTGCATGAGCATGCGTGGTATTCGCAAGCCAGGTAGTAAGACAGTGACCACAGTTGCTCTTGGCAAATACAAGGAAGATGCCATCTTGCGCCGTGAACTCTTGTCCATGATTCACAATAAATAGGAGGTTCTATGTCAATCGAACAGTTAGCGAATCAAGTAACCATTATGGGGATTCTCAATGTGACGCCAGATTCATTTTCAGATGGTGGTCACTATAATGAGGTGGAGTCTGCCTTGGTACAAGTAGAAAAGTTGTTGGCTGAGGGTGCTACCGTCATTGATGTTGGTGGTGAGTCCACTCGGCCAGGTGCAACATTTGTGTCTGAAGAAGACGAGATTGCTCGCGTGGTTCCGATTATCCGCGCTATCAAAGAAAACTATGACTGTCTTGTCAGCGTCGATACCTATAAAACAGGAACTGCACGTGCAGCCTTGGAAGCAGGCGCAGATATTTTAAATGATGTCTGGGCAGGACTTTATGATGGAGATATGTTGGCCCTGGCTGCGGAGTACAAGGTACCAATTATTCTCATGCACAACCAGAAAGACGAAAGCTATGCGGATGTTGTTGGAGAGGTCAAAAACTTTCTAGCTGAGCGTGCCCAAGCAGCACTTGATGCTGGTGTTTCCGCAGACCAGATTTGGTTGGATCCAGGATTTGGCTTTTCAAAGAATGTCCAACATAACCTTGATCTCTTACAAGGTTTGGAACAGATTACTGCCCTTGGTTATCCCGTTCTATTTGGAATATCTCGTAAGCGCGTGGTGGATTATCTGCTTGGGGGCAATAGTTTACCGACTGACCGCGATCAAGCAACGGCAGCCTTGTCTGCCTGGGCAGTCCAAAAAGGCTGTAAAATGGTCCGTGTTCACAATGTCGCTGCCAACCGTGATATCGTTAAGGTTTGGGACCAATTGACTTCTGGAGGTCAACATGGATAAGATTTCTCTCAATAAATGTCGCTTTTACGGCTACCATGGTGCCTTCAAAGAAGAACAAGTTCTTGGTCAAATTTTCACAGTTGACTGTGATTTGTTTGTTGACCTGACAGCAGCTTCACAAACTGACAATTTAGAAGACACAGTTCACTATGGTATGGTCTTTGAAACCATTAAAGCAGTTGTGGAAGGCAAGCCCTATATTCTCATTGAAAAGGTGGCAGGTGTCATCTGTCAGGAGATTTTTGATCAATTTCCAAAGGTGGAGAAGATTCGCTTGGCCATTTACAAGGAAAATCCGCCCATTGCTGGACACTATGATTCTGTCGGAATTGAATTGGAGCGTGAACGACCATGAAGCATCTAGCCTATCTCAGTATCGGAGGGAATATGGGCAATCGACAAGCCTATTTACAGGCAGCCCTAGACAAATTAGCCAGTCATCCAGGTTGCCAGCTTGGCTTAGTTTCCAACATTTATGAAACTCCAGCTTGGGGCAAGACCGACCAGGCTGATTTCCTCAATCTAGCCTGTCAAGTGTATACTGATTTGTCTGCTCAGGATTTTCTAAGCGTTTTCCAGAACATCGAACAAGAGTTGGACCGAGTACGGATTGAAAAATGGGGACAACGGACCATTGATTTGGATATTATTTTTTGGGATGAGGAGAAGATTCAAGAAGAGAATCTGATTGTTCCCCATCCCTACGCCCATGAAAGAGCATTTGTTCTCAAACCTCTTGCTGAGATTGCTTCTGATTACTGTCACCCAATTTTGAAAAAAGTGGTATCGGACTTGCTTGCAGAACTAGGGGAACAAAAAGATATAAAAATTTTCAAATAGTTGCCTCTGATACTAGGTTTATTAGAGGATAGAATAGATAAAGGAGTTTTATGACAATTTTAGCAACTTTAGGAGTTTTATTGGCTATTGTAGCCATTATTTATTGGACATCAAAAAATTTACATGTTATCATTGCTGCACCACTCGCTAGTTTAATCATCATTCTGACCAATCAGATGAATGTTTTGGAAGTTATGTTGGGCAAAGAGCAGTCTTATATGGCGGGCTTAGCAGGTTTTTTGATTAATAATTTTGCCATCTTTATGTTGGGGTCTATCTTGGCACGTTATATGGAGGCAAGTGGAGCTACGCAGACGATCGCCAATAGCATTTTGAAGGTAATGGGAAAGGATAGTCCCTATAAGGGCTTGTTAGCTATCACTTTGATTGCTTCCATTCTGACCTATGGTGGTGTGAGTATTTTTGTAGTTATTTTTACCTTGCTTCCCCTTTCACGCCCCCTCTTTAAAGAGTTGAATATCAACTGGGCACTTTTTCCGATTCCTGTCTTTTTGGGAGCAGGTACCTATACGATGACAACTCTTCCTGGGGCACCTTCCATCCAGAATGTCATTCCGACAAAAGTTTTGGGAACTAGCTTGACCGCGGCACCCATTATCAGTTTGGCAGCCAGCTTGACACTATTAGTATTTGGCTTGCTCTACATGGCCTACTGCCTCAAGAAAAGTCTAGCAAATGGAGAGACGTATACGGAAGAAGAGGATGAAACTGCAGTAGTGGTAGCTGATAAGACACCAAATCTATTTTTATCAGTCTTGCCTCTATTCAGTCTTATTGGGACGATTTTCCTAATGAGTAAAACTCCGAATGTCCTGGCAATCGGATTGTTGGTCTCTATCCTTCTATCAGCCTTGATTTTTTATCCATATCTGCCAAATCAAAAAGAAATTTTGAATGCTGCGACAACGGCATCTATAGTGCCTGCTTTTGCAACTTCTAGTACAGTAGCCTTTGGGACTGTGTTAACTTTGTCAGCAGGTTTTGCAGTCATTCAAGAATGGATTCAACAAATACCAGGATCACCTCTAATCAGTTTATCTGTTTCGACAGCATTGATTAGTGGTATTATCGGTTCATCTTCTGGTGCGATAGGTATTGCTTCAAGTAATTTCCTTCCTTCCTATTTGGAAATGGGGATTAATCCGGAGTTGCTGCATCGTGTAGTAGTAGTTGCATCGGCTATTTTGACAGTTATGCCTCAGTCTGGTGTGATGATTACCTTCCACAATCTTTCGAAATTAAGTATGAAACGTGGCCTCAAGTATTCGTTTATCCTAGTGACAGTTGGGCATTTGTTAGCATTATTTGTGATTTTACTGTTGGCACCTTTGCTATATTAGGATTGATTAACAAACAAATAAAAGCCCTGCCAATGGGCAATATCATTCAGTTAAAACCTCTACTCAAATATTTATTCGGGTAGAGGCTTTTTCTTTATAATATAATAATCAATGAAATCCCAAAACAGTAAGCTCTAATCTTCTATAGTTATTTAGCTTTTATCATATACTAAACAAAAACTAAATAACTACAAATTGAGTATAAAAGACTGATAATAGCTTAAAAGGAAGGTTAAAAAATAGGAATTCTCCCTATAATTCAGGGAAAATTCCTATTTTTTATTATGGATTATGCAAATCAGAGCTTTTTTCAGTAGCTTCGATCTGAGAGGCTTGTTTCTTTGAAATCTGGTGGAAAATAACAGTCCAATTTTCATGACGGCGCCAAAGTGACGTATGAACATAATCACCAATTTCAAACGTAACTAATTTTGATTTTTGGCTAATGGAGGTCATTTGGTAATTGGATAAATACGTGGTTTGGATGGGGTGGTCGGCAAGCATCTGAGTTTTATTTCGATAGCGGCCTTTGGCATCAATTAAGAGATACTGGTCGTCAATCAATTCTTCATACCCATTAGCATGTGCTTGTATCTCTGTTTCAAAACGGAAGAGTTTGTCGTACACATGCTCATACATCTCATCGTGTGGAATTTCAGATGGTTCTACGTGAATATCCACATCAAAAACTCCATGTTTGAGTGTTAGGAGTTGCTCAACCTGCTCAGTCACTTCATGACTTTCATAAACGGATAAGTCTGGATTCATTTCTAAAACAACATCAAGGTAGATATTGGCTCCATAAGTCCGACCACGTTGTGATTTGACAGAAACGATTTTTGGGAGTTTGAGAATATCTTCCTCGTACTTTTTCAATAAGTTTTCATCAAATCCATCAGATAGGGTAAAGAAGCTTTCCATAAAAATATCGTAGGCTGTTTTTAGGATAAAGAAGGTAATGATGATGGCTGCAATTTTATCGACAATAGGGAAGTTGAAAGCCGCAGCAAAGATCGCGATAGAAGTTCCTATGGAAGTGACTGCATCGGATAGATTATCCTTGGCAGCTGCTTCTAAGGCCTTGGAACGTACTTTTTTTGCCAAGCGGTTATTATATAAATAAACAGCTAACATAACTAGTGCAGAAAAAATTCCGACAATGGCCCCCATAATGTCTACTTCGATAGAAGAATTGCTGATTAGTTTTTGGAGGGTATCATAGAGTACTTGGAAACCAACGACAAACATGATGAAGGATGTAATCAAGCTTGCCAAGTCTTCCATTTTCCAGTGTCCAAATTTATGATCGGTATCAGCTGGTTTCTGTGCCATTTTTAGTCCAACAAGTACAGCGATATTACCGATAATATCAGAAATATTATTGAAGGCATCTGCTCGTAAGGCATCCGAATGAAAGAGCTGTCCTGCAACGAGTTTGATACCTGATAAGACAATATAGGCACCGATAGATAGCAAGGCACCACGTTCAGCAAGTTTTAGATTGGTTACGTTTTGGTTCATAGCATCTCCTTTGATAAGTTTTCATTTTAACAAAAAGGCCCCTTATTTTCAAGGGGTTAGGCTGCTTTTTTGCCTGTTCGAAGAACCTTATAAAGGTGTAATAATATTGTTCCGCTGGCCATACCGATGGGAATGACTAAGGCTAAAGTTAAGACGGTAGTGATATTGGTTAGGGCTTGAGCGTGGTCCCCAGAAACGAAATAAGTCGTGGTCATGTAGGCTCGATAGCCTGGAACAAGTGGTGCAAGTATAGCCAATGAAAAGATGACGGAGGGTGTTTTTAACCAAATACTCATGATTTGACTGACACAGGATCCGATAATTGCTGCGAAAAAGGTAGCAATCAGTACATTAGTTGGTCCTAATAATGAAAGATAGATGAGCCAAACAAGCATGCCTAGGAGTCCACCAGGGACCAGCATTTTTCTTTGAACATTGAGAACAATTAAGAAGGCTGCGATAGCGATATAAGAGGCGAGTGCCTGTAATAAGAAGTGAACTGGTGTCATAGATTACCTCACAAGCATAAAGGCCACAGTTGTACCTGCACCGAGCGATAAGATAATAAGCGCAGTTTGGAAAAATTTGGTCATCCCTGTATTGATATGATTGGTCATGAGGTCTCTTACGGCATTTGTAAAAGCAATCCCTGGTACAAAAGGCATGACTGCCCCTGCATTAATCAGGTTAGGATTAATGGGGAGAGTAGTGGTTGCGCTTAATAAATAAGAGGTGAGTGAGAAGACAAAGGCGCCAACGAAGGTGGTGACAAAATCAATTCCAATATAGCGCTCGACAATTAGGGAGATAGGGAAAGCTAAAGCTGTTGCGAGGACAGCACCTGCTGCATCTAAAAGAGAACCTCCGAACATGATGGTAAAAAATGGTGCGGCTACTACGGCAGCTAAGGTTATTTGGATATTGTTATAAGGTGGCTTTTGTTGTTTGATTGCATTTAATTGGCTCCATGCTTCTTCTAGGCTGATTTCTTCATTGGCTAGGGAACGGGAGATTTGGTTGACGTCACAAACTTTCTGCATGTCGTAATTTGAATTGACAATGCGTTTCATACGCGAAATATTCGTATGGTCGATGGAGAAAAAGATAGCAGCAGGGATGGCAAGGACATTGGCCTGTTCAATTCCTTGTGAATGTGCAATCCGAATCATGGTATCTTCAACTCGGTGAATTTCTGCACCGCTTTGTGCCAAAATGGCACCAGCGAGCATGAGCACGTCTATGACCAAGTTTAGTCTAGGAGTGTTTTCCATAAGTAAGTCCCATCCCTCTGCTAGTTATTTCCTTAATTATAACAAAATATAGGTGTAGGCAACATATTTTTTTAATAGATAGGCAAAATAGTTGAAAATTGTTCGGATTGTAGTATAATTGACTCATCAATGATTGATTAATCAATCAAAAGAGGTAGATAATGCAAGAAATGGAAGATTTGTTATACAGATTGAAAGTGACAGATGAGACGATTTCCAATCTTTTTGAAAAGCAGTTGGGAATCAGTTTGACACGCTATTCAATATTGCAAACATTACTAAAAGATGCACCCCTGCATCAGTTGGCTTTGCAGGAGCGGCTTCAGATAGACCGCGCAGCGGTTACGCGTCATCTCAAATTGTTGGAGGAGAGTGGCTATATCATTCGCAAGCGAAATCCTGACAATCAGAGAGAAGTACTTGTCTGGCCAACTGAGCAGGCTAGAGAAGCGCTAATCACGAATCCTTCTGCCCACCACCAAGCTATCAAAGCTTCGATGAATCAGATTCTAACTGTTGAGGAGAGCGAGCAATTCCTAGCCACTCTTGATAAACTATTGATTGGCTTGCAAAATCTACCTATATAATTTTTTGAGAGGAGACATTATGTCTATTTTTACCACTATTCTAGCTAGTATCGTAGCTATTGAGCACCTATATATCATGTATTTGGAAACCTTTGCGACCCATTCAGACTCTACTAGTCGCGTATTCAATATGGAGAAGGAAGAATTACAACGTAAGTCTGTGACTGCATTGTTCAAGAATCAAGGAATTTATAATGGCTTGTTGGCGGTCTTCTTGTTCTACGGTATTTTTACTGGTAATTTAGAAATTACAAGCATTTTTGTTCTATGTGTTATTGCTGCAGCAGCTTATGGTGCTATTACAGCAAGTCCAAAAATTATCTTAACCCAAGGTGGACCAGCTATCTTGGCATTGATCTCTATTTTGTTGTTTAAATAAATAGAAAAGCCTTCCGTGAGGAGGGCTTTTTAGCGATTACCGAATGCTCAATTCACCATCTAGTGTAGAGATGTTGAGGTAATTAGTGGATTGGGGATTGGAATAGGTTGGAAGGTCAATTCCCAGATTATTTTGACTGGCATCTATATGGATGTCAGTTTTTGTTTTGGAATGAAGAGAAATGTCGATTGAACCACCGTAATTACTGATACTATGTCTTCCTTCTAGTTTTAGGTTTTCAGCTTTAAAATCCCCATCCTCAATCGTTAAGCTACTGCCGACAGTATCGGAAATGTCTTTCGGACTTATTAATGTGGAATGATTGATTGCTACTTCTCCATTGAGGTGTGACAAATGAGCAAAGCTGAGTTGACTGTTTTCAATCAACATGTCACCATTTTCAACAAAGAGTTGGAAATCTTGAATAGTCACTTTATCCAGATAGACATCTCCTTGAATGCTCCCTGAGAGTGTTTCGATTGTGCTATTTTTAGGGACCTGTAAGACAGGTTGGTAGTAGGCAACATTCTGGTCATTGACAAGATTTAAGATAGGTTCGAGTAAACCATCATAAGTAACGATGCCTTGATAGGCACTAGAAATGGTTAATTTTCCATGTTGAACTTGGTGGCTGAGGAGGTCAATGCCTTTGTGCTGATTTCGGTAATAGTGGAGGTGAAATTGTTTGTCAGGCGAGGGCATAATGGACAGTTTTTCATTGACCTCTATAGAACGAATATCCGTAAAGCTTGCCGTTTGGGGCTGAAAATAGTTTTCTGCAACAGTTTTCATATTTGTCCAACCGCCAGCCAGGTAGCCAATGAGACTGAGAATTGTTCCAAGAGTGAACAGGCTCAGACTGATTTTCGTAAATGGTTTAAGCTGTTTCATAATAGCCTCCTTTGCGAATCTTTCTTTGTATCCAATGTAAAACAAGCAAGAAGGTTTTGCTTCCAAGGTCTAGAGTGAATTTACTACCCAATAGAGTGAGGGCCAAGCAGATGAGGGCCAGGCCTGTGAAGAGGAGGGAGGTAGACCATGATAGTGTGAAGAGGTCAAAGGCGAGGAGTAGCTGGGCGATTGCTAGACTGAGGAGGACAATCCAGAGTGAGATAAGGAGCAGAAAGAGGCTAAAGATGATTAGGAGAAGGGTGATGAAGAGGGCGACCAAGGTGATTGCTAGGGGGACGCCGATTGGGGCGGCAAGGATAGAGAGGATGGTCAGCCAGACCATATTGCGGGTATTTGGCTTATCCTCAGTCTTCTCTTTATCATAGAGATTGGCTAGGATTTCATGGGCGGCTTCTTTTGGACTGCCTAGCTCTTGAATAGCTTGCTCATCGTTTTCCTTTTCGTCAAAATATTCATTGAAATAGTCCAAGGTATCTTGAAAATCTTCTTTTGGTAGGTTTTTGAGATATTTTTCGAGTTTCTGTAAATATTCCTTGCGATTCATGGAAACCTCCTTTATCCCACACTAAGCTGGCAGTCTTGACAATGAATAACTAGCTGAGCAGGGCTATTTTCTTGCTTGTAGCTGAGATGAGTGATGTCACCCTCTTTCATCATTGTAAACGCCTTATCCTTTGGAAGTTTAAGGCTAGAATCTTCCTCCCAGATGTCTAAACTGATGTCCGTACTTGGTTTATAGGTTAAGACAGAATCTTCAGCCTGGCAGTTAAGGCTCTTTTCAATAACAAAATCCTTCAACTTCCAGACACAGTCTTCTAATGTTATCCTTGCATCTGAAAGGCTCATGCTTGAGAGAGTGATAACAGCATCGCTGGCTTCCAATTTTAACTCGCTCATCTGTCCATCTGAGATAGTTAGTGTAGAGTCTTCTAACCGTAGAGCAGAGCTTGGGCAGCTCACTTTCGTCATGCTGATACTGCTATCTTTTGCATTGATGACTAGCTGTTCGCTCGCTTGCACAGCCGCCATCGTCAGACTACTATCTGTCGTTTTCAGATTGAGACTAGTAAGGGGCAGTAGTTTTTTAGGGATTTTGAGAATAGCAGAGCTGGTTTGATTGTTTGAGAAGTAGAGGTGATTAGGGGTAGGCTTGCTTGTTAGGTACAAACTATCCTGAACCAGTTGATAGTCAAAAGCCTGGTAGCTACCATCTTCTGAAACAGGATTGTGCAATAAGACAGCTTCTCCGTTATAACTTTGAACGCTAAGAGCCTGATCTTCGAGCGAAATCTGTAGATTTGAAAACTCAGGTAATTCTTCAATCTTCGCCGTCAATTTAATTCTTTCCCTAGCTTGATAGGCTGAATGTTTAAAATTGTTGAAAAAATTCTCCCAGTCAAATTGAAAATCAAAATCAAAGTTGAAATCAAATGGTTTAGATGAATGTGGACTTGCTTGGTCTTGCTCGGTGATTAGGGCATCTTCAGGTAGATTGGCAATGATTTCCTTTGCTGCTTCATCAGGTGTTCCTAGCTCTATAATAGCTTCCTCGTCGTTATCCTTTTCGTCAAAATATTCATTGAAGTAGTCTAAAGCCTCCTGTCTGGCACTTGGATGAAGTTGAAATAATGCTTGTTCCAGTTGGTTCAAATAATCTGCGCGTGTCATTTTCGTAAGCTCCCTTCTATAATTCCGTCAATATGGTCTTTGTAGCTATTCCATTCACCTTGCAGGAAGGGGATGTGCTCACGTCCAGCAGGTGTGATGGTGTAGTATTTTCTCTTTCTCCCTTGAAATTCTTGGGTATAGGTGGTGACGTAGCCCGCCTTTTCCAATTTTTTCAAAATAGGGTAGAGTGTGGATTCCTTTATATCAGCAACTATCTTGATGGTTTGACTGATTTCATAGCCGTAGGAATCCTGCTTTTCCACGATGGCTAAGACCAGAAATTCTATCAAGATAGAGGATACGGGGTAGTACATAAACTCACCTCTTTATCTTTATGTAATTATTTTATATATAAATTATATACCTATTGTTTAGCAAAATCAAGCGATTATATAAAATTTTTATATATCATCAAAATTCTTTTCTATATGCTATACTAGTTTCATGAATGAACTTGAATTATTAGCCCGTGCTCTCGGTTTTATCTTTGTTATCGGTTTAGGTTATACATTAAAAGTCAAAGGGATTGTTCGAAGGGAAGATGCAAGAATCTTTTCTAGCTTAGTGATGAATGTTACGCTACCAGCTTCTCTCCTTGTAGCTTCAGCGACAACCCAAGTATCTATAGATTTATACCTTCCCTTCATATTAGGGATTCTTTGTAATCTTTTTTTGGATATGGTAGGATACTGGGAAGCAAAGAAGTCTGGTCAACAGACTTCCGTCGGTCTTATGCAGTTATCAGGCTATAATATTGGAACCTTTACACTCCCATTTGTGCAAGCTTTTTTTCCGCTATCTAGTCTACTAAGTGTCATCGTATTTGATGCGGGGAATGCAATCATGGTTCTAGGTGGGAATTACAGTATCGCAGCTGGTGTGGATGAAGAGCAGGAAAGAATGACCGTTGCAACTTTTATAAAGAATCTTTCACGCTCAGTTCCACTAGTAGTCTATCTAGTTAGCCTATCGTTAGCAGTCTGCTCTATCAAACTTCCACGCGAACTTATCTCTGCGCTGACGATAGCCAGTAACGCCAATCCTTTTTTAGCCATGCTCATGTTGGGAATCTTGCTTGATTTAAAATTGAATTGGCAAGAAATTAGTCGATTGGCCTATCTTCTCTCTTTGAGGCTGGGTGCGAATATTCTAATAGCAGGAGTCATTTATTTTCTTCTACCTATTGATAAAACGATGAAAATCATGTTGCTGGTCTGTCTAGTTTCTCCGATTTCAGTCATGTCCCCAATTTATGCATTAAAGTTAGGTAGTCGCTCAGCTGAACCTGCCAACGTTAACTCCTTATCTATTTTGGTCAGCCTAGTCATGATGGTTCTTCTTATTTTTCTATTCGTTTAAAAAAGCCTCCGCGTGTGCGGGGGCTTGATTGTATATTAATCAATAAAGAATTCTTGTGGACCTTGGTAACGACTTCCATCATTAAAGGCGATGTAGAGGTTAAAGATAGGTGTAAGAAGAACATAGAAGATAGCTTGTACAGCTGATAAACCGAAGCTACGACCAAAATTGTAAACGAGATAGATGCCATATAATGGTCCTGCTAGTGGAATTAGTAAGAATAGAATGAACCATCTTTTTTCATAGCCGAAGGTGATGCATTGTTGGATATAGAGATTGTAGATTGGAATCAATGATTTCCAACCAGCGTAGCCTGCTTTTTTGAAGAGGATGTAGTTGGAAATAGCAACAAGAATATACCAAATAAATGAAAATAGTAGTGTTGTACCCCAAATGCCAATGAGAATTCCCTGTGCTAATGTTTCTTCTGTCATAATAAAACTCCATTTCTTTTTTATAGTTCTATTATACTAGTATTAGTTCAATAACACAACATAAAATGGCATTTTTTTAAAATTTTTTCAGAAAAAAACGACTTTCTATTGAAAGCCGTTTGAAATTTTATTTGTAAGCGACGATTCCAAGGATGACATCGACGGCTTTTTCCATGGTTTCTAAGCTGACGAACTCGAAGCGACCGTGCATGTTTTCGCCACCTGCGAAGATATTTGGTGTTGGAATGCCCATGAAGGAAATCTTAGAGCCGTCTGTTCCTCCGCGAACAGGCTCAATCAGTGGCTTGATGCCTAGATTTTCCATAACGTCCTTAGCAATGTTAATTGGAGTCATATCTTTTTCGATGATTTTCTTCATGTTGTAGTACTGGTCATGTAGGTTGACAATGACGCGTGGAGTGTCAAAGTTGGCATTCATCTTTTCAGCGATGTCCAGCATGAGTTGCTTGCGGGCTTGGAAATCTTCTTCCTCAAAGTCGCGGATGATATAGGTGGTAGAAGCAGTATCAACGCTGCCCTCCATGTTCATCAAGTGGAAGAAACCTTCATATCCTTCGGTTTTTTCAGGGCGGTCTGTTTCTGGAAGGGCATTGTGGAAATCAATAGCCATTTGGAAGGCATTGATCATCTGGTCCTTAGCAGATCCTGGGTGGACATTGCGTCCTAGGAAATCAATCTTTGCACCTGCTGCTGAGAAGGTTTCGTACTGGAGTTCGCCCAGCGGTCCACCGTCCATAGTGTAGGCAAAGTCCACATCGAAGTCTTTCACATCAAACTTGTCTGCTCCGACACCGATTTCTTCGTCAGGACCAAAGCCGACACGGATTTCGCAGTGTTTGATGTCGGGGTTTTGGATTAGGAATTCAATAGCTGTCATGATTTCTGCAATTCCTGATTTGTCATCAGAGCCTAGCAAGGTAGTACCGTCTGTGGTAATCAGGATTTGACCGTGGTAGTTGGCAAGTTGTGGGAAGTCTTTTGGATGCAATTCATAGCCAGAAGTTCCCAAGGCAATTGGGTTACCGTCGTAGTTTTCGATAATCTGAGGATTCACACCTTCTGCGTTGAAATCAGCCGTATCCATGTGGGCGATGAAGCCAATCTTGCGGGTCAAACTTGGGTCGTTGGCAGGCAGTGTTCCCACTGCAAAACCGTTTGGTAGGTAGTGGACATTCTGCAAACCAATCCGTTCCATTTCAGGCAGAAGGATATTCTGTGCAAACTCGACTTGGTTTTGGGTAGAAGGAGTGGTTGTCGAATTTTCATCTGAGCGAGTATTTTCTTTGACATAGACCAAGAAACGGTCTAAGAGTGTTGGGTATTTCATATTGTCTCCTTATTTGTTCAAAATGTGTTTTTCAATGGCCTTGGCAACGCCGTTGTTTTCATTGGTGTCTGTGATGTCCTGGGCGATAGCCTTGACCTGCTCGTTGGCATTTCCCATGGCAATACCAAGTCCAGCAAATTCAATCATTTCCAGGTCGTTGTTGGCATCTCCCATAGCCATGATTTCTTCTGGGAGGATACCGAGGCGGTCTGCCAATTTTTTTAAACCAGAGGCCTTGCTGGCACCGTTTGGTAAAATTTCCAAGAGATAGTCCTGTGAACGAACGGTGGAATAGCGTTTGCTGAGTACAGGATTGTGTTGATTTTCAAAGGCATCAATATGCACTTTTTCACCGACAAACATGGCTTCAAAGAAGCGATACTGACCTGACTGGGCTTCTTTTAAATCAATTGGTTGAGGAGTCATTCCTACCAAACCTGCGTCTAAATTAACGCGTGCATTGGCTTTTTCTGCAAGAACGAAGTAGTCTTCCTCATCAAAAAGAGAGATTTGCACATCAGCATTTTCAATAAAAGTGGAAAGATAATCAATATCAGAGATAGATAGTTCTTCCCAGTCAATCAGGCTCCAATCCTTTGTCGAATGGGTTGAACAGCCGTTATTGACAATGATAAATTCTTCCTCGGTGTCAAAGCCGAGCTGCTCTACGAAAGGTTTAACACCAGCCAAGGGCCGACCAGTACAAAGAACAATCTTGAAGCCCGCTTCAACAGCCTGATGAATGGCATCAATCTGTGGCTGCATCAGCTCTTTTTTCTCGTTTAAAAGGGTTCCGTCCATATCAAGAGCGATTAGTTTTATCATATAAACCTCCTTGTTTTCAATACATCTAGTATAGCATAAAATGAGAAAGGAATGATTGAAATACTAAACTCTGTTCTATATGTTAAAATAAATTAGGTGACGAATGAAATATAGAAGTGTTTCAAAAATGACAATGTCCATTATGTGGCAGGAAAGTCTAACATTGCTAGGGGATACAAAACATGGAGTATGAGCCAGATAAACAAAGGTAAGGACAGTCTATGAAAGATGTTATAAAAAATAATTCAGATTTCAAGATACCGTTTTTCGATCCTCTGGAATGAATAGCATTCATGCTTAAAGAATAGAGACAATGGAAATATCGGTTATAGACCGGTGTTTTTTGGTATAATTAATAGAAGGATAGAATAGGAGCATGATATGAAGATTAGTGTGAAGAAAGAGGCGGGGCACTACCTGTTCAGCATTTGCTATTCTGTGTCGGCTAGTTTGGCGGAGTCCTGGGATTTGTTGGCGACAGACAGTGGTTTTGCCCACTGGTTTCCACAGTTGAACATTGTAGGAAATACGCTGGTTTTTGAAATGGAAGGATTTCGTGAAGTTATGGATTTACTGGAATACCGAAAAAATGAGAAAATTGCCTACAGGTGGGATTCAGCAACAGTTTCATTTGCACTGTCTCAGCTAGAAAATCAGACCTTGATTACTTTTGAAGAACGAATTCCAGAAGATTTTGGTAATGAATTTGCGAATGCTCAAAAAGACATGACAGGCTGGTTGGTGCAAAATGAATGTATCAAAAAATTCTTAGAAGGTCAGGAGCCGCCTGTGTGTCAACCCTTGCAGGAAAAGTGGAGGACTTTTCTGGAGCTTGAATTAGAAGGTCTGTGATCTGAAAGGAGGCTGTTATGAAAAAGTGGTGGGAACAACTGAAAGAAGAATATTATGAAACACGGTTTGATTCTAATGAAGATTGGATGGAATGGTTTATCAAACGGAAGATGACCTGGGGCTGGAGATGGCCGACTGCCATAACGATTTTTGTCCTTTGGGCTCTATCACTTCCAGATGCTAGAAATGCGGTTCGTTTCTTTTATTTTTTATTGGCGCTGGGAGTAGCTACGGTTTTACATAAATTAATATCTTATTTGAAAAGAAGAAAGTGAGAGTATATGCATCAAATTACTTGCCCCCATTGTGGGACGGCCTTTCAGGTCAATGAAACAGAATATAGTCAGCTTTTAGCCCAGGTGCGTGGTGCGGAGTTTGATAAGGAAATCTACGACCGTTTGGAGCGGGAACGGGAATTATTAAGCCAGAAGGCTGAAAATGATTTGCAGGCTAGATTGAGTGATAAGGATAAGGAGATTCTGGAACTGACCGCAAAACTTGATAAATTTGCTAGTCAGACGGAACTGGAAATCAGCTCTGCTATTTCCCAAAAAGACCAAGAAATCCAAGAGCTTAAGGCTCAGTTGGGGCAAATCGGTCTCGCCAAGGACTTGGAGTTGCAGCAGGCGGTAGCTCAGGTGGAAAAAGAGAGGGATGCGGCACAAAATGCTTTGGTTTTGCAGGAACAAAAGCAAGAGTTAGCCCTGGCGACCACTCGTCAGGAGTACGAAGTACGGCTCAAGGCGGCGGATGAGCAGGTGGAATTTTACAAAAATTTCAAGGCTCAGCAGTCTACTAAGGCAATTGGAGAGAGCTTGGAGCAATTTGCTGAGGCGGAGTTTAACAAGGTTCGTTCCTATGCTTTTCCACGTGCCAAATTTGCTAAGGACAACGAAGTATCAGCGTCCGGTTCAAAAGGAGATTTCATCTTCCGTGATTTTGACGAGTCGGGCTTGGAATTTATTTCCATCATGTTCGAAATGAAAAACGAGGCAGATACGACCAAGACCAAGCATAAAAACGCTGATTTCTTTAAGGAGTTGGATAAGGACCGTCGGGAGAAAAAATGCGAATATGCTGTATTAGTCAGCATGCTAGAGGCGGACAATGACTATTACAATATAGGGATTGTGGATGTTAGTCATGAATATGAGAAGATGTATGTTATTCGACCACAGTTCTTTATCCAATTAATCGGAATTTTACGAAATGCTGCGCTCAATAGTCTGCAATATCAGCAGGAGTTAGCCTTGGTTAAGGAGCAGAATATTGATATTACTCATTTTGAAGAAGATTTGGAAATTTTCAAGAATGCTTTTGCCAAAAACTATCAATCGGCCAGCAACAATTTCCAAAAAGCTATTGATGAAATCGACAAGGCAATCAAGCGAATGGAGGCTGTCAAAGCAGCCCTGACCACCAGCGAAAACCAGCTTCGCCTAGCTAATAATAAACTAGACGATGTCTCCGTCAAAAAACTAACCCGCAATAACCCAACCATGAAAGCCAAGTTTGAGGCGTTGAGGGAGGATTGAGATGATTGTTCCGTTACAATTTGAGCATATACTTCAACTTGATGAGGCCTTCCAGAAGCAAGGTTGGCCCTCCCGCAAAGAGATTTTAACCAACTATTTAAGGGAACAAGAAAAGGGAGAACGTATCGTCCTAGTTGCTGAAGAAACGGGGGTTTGTAAAGGTTATATCACCTTGATTAAGCAAGTGAAGGAGGGACAGTTTTACCAATCTGGAATACCTGAAATTGCTGATTTCAATGTTTTTGAAGACTTTCAAAATCAGGGGATAGGTTGGCAATTATAGTCAACTGAAACAAGAGCAGGACGAAAGTGCCTCAAGAAAAGTATCGCAATTTGGCAATACTCTTCTGAGGTGTTTTTTGATGTGAGCCCATATTTTCTCAATGGGATTATATTCCGGTGAGTAAGGAGGAAGTGGTAAAAGTCTATGTCCCTGCTCCTCGCATAAATCTTTTAGCTTACTCATCCTATGAAACTTTGCATTGTCCATAATGATAACAGATGGTTTACCTAAAGTGGGTAGTAAGAATGTTTTGAACCAAGCTTCGAAAAAGCCACTCGTCATAGTATCTTTGTATGTCATCGGGGCTATAAGCGCACCATTTATGAGACCTGCTACTAAAGATATCCGCTGGTATCTTCTTCCAGAGACCTTACCTTTTATCAACTGACCTTTCAAAGAGCGACCATATTTTCGATGAAAATATGTCTCAAACCCTGTCTCGTCAATATAAACAGGAGTCAAGTGGCTTAAGTTATTCAATTCTTTAAGGAACAGTTCTACTTTTTCAGGGTCTTGTTCATAGTAGGTACAGCTCTTTTTTTTCGAGTATATCCCATAGCTTTGAGGGCGTAATGAATAGCTGTTGGATGACAGTCAAATTCAGAAGCTATTTCAGTCAAATAAGCATCTGGATGAGTTTCAAGATAATTCTTTAATTTATCTCTATCCACTTTTCTTGGCTTGGTTCCTTTAACTTGGTGATGAAGCTCGCCGGTTTTCTCTTTTAATTTTAGCCATTGATAGATAGTGTTACGTGAAACTTGGAAAATAGCTGATGCTTCAGTAATACTGCCGGTTTTCTCACAGTATGCGAGAACTTTTTTACGAAAATCTAATGAATATGCCATAAATACATTATATCATAAATGTACTGTTTTTGTTTCATTTAACTATATTAGATGCTATCTGCCAACTTGCCTCAGAATTTACGGATACAGTAGGTATTGGAGTTGGTTTGAATGCAAATTATGGAAAGGCTCAACGGCTCTATGTAAAACATGGTTTCATACCAGACGGAAGCGGTGTCTGGTACCGAGGGTGCTCTTTGCCAGTAGGTGCCAAAGCCTATAACGATGATGAATTGGCCTTGTATTTTACAAAAAAATTATAGAGGAAAAGTAAAATGAACACCATCGACCTAAATCTGCCTGTTGCAGAGATTATCAACCAGCACCCAGAAGTCAAGGACATTCTGGTAGAGCTTGGTTTCAAGCCCTTGGCAAATCCAGCTATGCTGAACACAGTTGGTAAGGTAACCAGTCTGAAGACAGGATCTAAGATGACCAAGATTCCACTAGACCGTATTCAACAGGTCTTGGAATGCAACGGCTACGAGGTAATAGGAGGAGAAGCATGACCGAAAAACGTGTTGACATTCTGAAGAATATTCTCTTGGACCTGCACAATGGGGCCAGTCCAGAGTCTGTTCAGGACCAGTTTAATCAGCATTTCACGGGAGTTTCTGCCTTGGAAATCTCCATGATGGAGCATGAACTCATGTCCAGCGATACGGGTATCACTTTTGAAGATGTCATGAGCCTCTGCAATATCCACGCCAACCTCTTCAAAGGAGCCATTGCGGATGTGGATGTGGCGGATATGGACCGGGAAGGACACCCTGTCTATGTCTTTAAGCAGGAAAACCTTGCCCTGCGGGCAGCTCTCTTACGCATCCGCCGTATCATTGACCAGTATGAGCAGACAGAGGATGCGGAGCTGAAAGACCAGCTCCTGCAAGGTTTGACACGCCAGTTTGGCCTCCTCGGTCAATTTGAAAACCACTATACCCGCAAGGAAAAGGTCTTCTTTCCCATTATGGAGCGGTACGGTTATGATGCACCGCCCAAGGTCATGTGGGGTGTGGACGACGAGATTCGCGATCTCTTCAAGACGGCCCGTAAGGCACTTGAAGGAGGTGACCTAGCTGCGACACGTGCTCACTTTGAAAACTTCGCCAAGGAGTTCGAGGAGATGATTTTCAAGGAAGAAGCCATACTTCTCATGATTTTGCTGGAGATTTTCACCCAGGACGACTGGCTCCAAGTGGCAGTAGACAGTGACGCCTACGGCTACGCCATTGTCAAGCCGACAGCCAAGTGGGTACCTCATCGGGAGGCTTTTTGGGAAATAGCAGAGCAGGAAGTAAATGCTGTTTCTCTGCAGCCAGCAGGACCAAATCAGCAGATTATCGACACGCCAGAAGGCCAGTTTACCATTGCCTTCACACCCAAGGAAAAGTCAGAAACTGTTCAGGACAGAACTAGTCCGCAGACCTTCGGCAATGGTTATTTATCTGTTGAGCAAGCGAATCTTATCCTCAATCATTTACCGCTGGAATTAACCTTTGTCAACAAGGATGACATTTTCCAATATTACAATGACAGCCACCCTGTCGAAGACATGATTTTCAAACGAACACCAAGCCAGATTGGACGCCATGTGGTTCAAGTCCGAGAGCATGGGCAAGTTTGTCTATGTAGTCTATAAGGCGGTGCGTGATGACCAAGGAGAGTTTCAAGGCGTTTTGGAGTATGTTCAGGATATTCAACCATTTTTTGAGATTGATAGCGATTTTCATCGGGATATCTAGTTTAGTCATTTTTGAAAGGAAAGAACATGAAACAATTTGAACGTACATACGAGAATATTGACTTTATTCTTTTTAAGGCTTATTATATTGAAGGAAAGAGCGTAGATGTTGCGGTCAGTCTTAGGGAGCAGGAGTATATGATTGAATATATAGGTGCAGATAATCGAGTTGAGAATTCAGTAGATTACACTTCTATTCGTATCAGCAAGGCAAAAAAATTTAGAGAATTTTTGAAAGGAAATCAAGCTGTTGGATTGGCCGACCATAAAAATTGGTGACGAAGGCTATTATGATGCCCCATTGATATTTTCTTGGGGCTATGATGAGGAGGCTGAGGAAAGCATTGATGAGGCAGTTGCATATGAAGCAGCACCTTCTGGAACCATGCGACGTATTCATAAGGAACTAGAGAATTTGATAGGTACAACATTCGGTAGCTATCGTTTCTACGATGACTGATTGATACCGGACCGCCCACAAGAGCGGTCCTTTGTGTTATAATGAGAACATGATTTCAGGAATTATTAATGTAAAAAAAGAGGCAGGTATGACCTCGCATGATGTTGTTTTTAAGCTCCGCAAGATTTTGCAGGAGAAGAAGATTGGTCACGGTGGGACCTTGGATCCAGATGTGACAGGTGTTCTGCCCATTGCAGTCGGCAAGGCCACGCGCATGATTGAGTACATGCAGGAAGAGGGCAAGATTTACGAGGGGGAGATTACCATTGGTTACTCTACCACGACAGAAGATGCATCTGGCGATCTTGTTGAGCGGACACCGGTTTTGTACATAGCAGAGCAGGCAGTTGATGAGGCTATGACCAGTTTCGTAGGCACTATTACCCAGATTCCGCCTATGTACTCTGCTGTCAAGGTCAAGGGCCGTAAACTCTACGAATACGCACGGGCGGGCGAAGAAGTTGAACGTCCTCAACGCCAAATTGAGATTTACAGTTTTGAACGGACTAGCCCGATTGAACTAGCAGATGACTGTGCACGGTTTACCTTCCGAGTTCGCTGTGGTAAGGGCACCTATGTCCGCACCCTGTCTGTTGACCTAGGGGCTAAGTTGGGCTATGCCAGCCATATGTCCAAGTTGGAACGAACAGGATCAGCTGGAATGGACCTAGCGGATGCCTTGACTTTAGAAGAAATTTCTTCGCTGGTAGCTGAAAATGATTTTTCATTCCTCCAACCTATTGAACGTGGTATCGGGGATTTACCTGTTGTAGAATTGAAAGAAGAGCAGGTGCAAGATGCTACATTTGGTCGATTTGTCGAATTGAATGCAGAAGCAGAGCGCTTAGCAGGCTTTCATGATGGTCAGTTGATTGCTATTTTTGAAAAACGCGACCAGCTGTATAAACCGAGCAAGGTTTTGGTCTAAGAAATTTCTCAATAACTGTGATAAAATAGAAAACATGAACATTAGAACAATTAAACATTATAGTGAATTGAATCAAGAGGAGCCGACGGTTTTAGTACTGGGCTACTTTGATGGGATTCATCTTGGGCACAAAGCTTTACTTGATCGAGCAAGAAAAGTAGCAGATGAGCAAGGTTTGACAGTAACTGTTCTGACCTTTCCAGAGTCACCTCGATTGGCTTTTTCTCGCTTTAGCCCAGAACTTTTACTGCATTTGACTAGTCAAGAGCAGCGCTACCTCTTATTGAAAAAATATGGTGTTGATAATCTTATTTTGACTGATTTTACTAGTGAATTTGCTAATAATACTCCTCAGCAGTTTATGGAGCGCTATATTAAAGGTCTCAATGCCCAGATTTTGGTTGCAGGTTTCGACTATCATTTTGGAAATTGCAGAGCAGATGTCAAAGATTTGACAGAGTTATTTGATGGTCAGGTAGAAATTGTAAGTGAAGTGAGCCTGGGCGGAGAGAAAGTTTCGTCAACTCGTATTCGTCAGGCTATCCAGTCAGGGGATGTCTCTCTAGCTAATCAACTTTTAGGTTATCCATTTATGACGGAGGGAATTGTGGTGCATGGAGATGCCAGAGGACGCACCATCGGCTATCCGACTGCAAATCTGGCTCCTTTTGACCGTGTCCATTTACCATCTGAGGGAGTCTACGTCGCTGATGTCGAAGTAGATGGAAAACGCTATCGAGCTATGACAAGCGTTGGGAAAAATGTGACCTTTGATGGAACGGAGATGCGGATAGAAGCCCATATTTTTGGGTTTCACCGCTTTATCTACGGAGAAAAAATAACTATTTTTTGGTTTGAAAAAATTCGAGATATGGTCAAATTTGATGGAATTGAAGGATTGATGGAGCAGATGAAATCTGATGAGAAATTTGCCTTGCAATGGGGGAAATATGCTTAAACGATTGATTCGTCATCCTTTTTATGAGAAGGCTATGACCTACATAGCTGTAGTCTATGTATTTCTTATCGTACTTGAATTAATGGATGCTAGTATTGCCAATTCTAGTGGGTATCGGGTACTAGACTTGCTCTTATGGTTTATTTTTGTTTGCGATTATTTTGCTCAGCTTTATTATGCGGATGACATACTTGAATATGTACAGGGACATATCTTGGAATTAATTGCCATTATTCCATTTGATTCATTCTTCAGTTTTCTTCGCTTGGGAAGACTTGCACGACTCTTCAGATTGGTCAAAGTAACGAGAATATTTGCCCTGTCTAATCGATTCTGGGATACAATCAACAAGCTTTTGCATACCAACAGTTTATCCAAAGTGTTGATGTTAAATATCTCAGCAGTGCTAGTTTCAAGTGTCTTATTATCAGTAATTGAAGGAAAATCATTCTTCGATGCACTTTGGTGGTCCATTGTAACGATGACAACTGTAGGGTATGGAGATATTGTCCCCCAAGATACGATTTCTAAAATTATAGCCATCCTCTTGATGTTGGTTGGTATTTGTACTTTTGGTATGGTTACCTCCACAATAACTCGTTTTTTCTCTGAAACAGAGCGAGAAACGAAGTTGGATATCTTGATGGCAAAAATTGATGAACAAAACGAAACATTATTACGCTTAGAGAAAAAAATAGAATCTTTAGGAAAATTAGGTGAATTACAGGGAAGAGATTAGATTTACTATTGAAAACTCTTTTAAGTTAGAGTATAATAATAAGAAGAAAAATGTTTTTAGAGGGGATGGAAGACATGATTACTTTATTTTTGTCACCGAGTTGTACCAGTTGTCGTAAAGCTCGTGCTTGGCTGACAAGTCACGAAGTCCCTTTTATTGAGCACAATATTATGACTAGCCCTCTAACTGCTGAGGAATTAAAGAACATTTTAGCATTGACAGAAAATGGGACAGATGACTTGATTTCTACCCGTTCAAAAGTTTTTCAGAAACTAGATATTGATGTTGATGAGCTTTCTGTGAAGCAGCTTATTGGGTTAATCGAAACCTATCCGAGTCTCTTACGGCGTCCGATTATTTTGGATGAGAAGCGGATGCAGATTGGTTTTAACGAAGATGAAATTCGTGCATTTCTTCCGCGGAAGTATCGCAAACAAGAACTAAAAAATGCTACATTGAGAGCAGAAATAGGATAAGAAAGATAAAAGATATGAACAAAAATTATTCATATCCACTTGATTTTTCGTGGAGCACAGAGGAGATTTCCTCCGTGCTTTCTTTTTTGAATCAGGTGGAGGCAGCTTATGAAAAAGGAGCAGATGCGGTAGCTATATTAGCTAGTTATAAAAGCTTCAAAGATGTTGTTAAAAGTAAGGGACAGGAACGTCAAATTGATCGTGACTTTGAAGCAGTTTCTGGTTATTCAACCTATCGAGTTGTTAAGGCTGCTCGAGATAAAGGGAAAGGAGTTATTTGTTTTGGAAACTAAGTATCACTTTGCCCAAACGATTGTCCTGGAAGCTGGAAATTTTCTCCGACAGCATTTACATGATGATCTTCAGATTGAAGAAAAAGGTGACTTTACAGACTTGGTAACACACCTTGATAAACAAGTGCAAGAAATGTTGACTCAACAGATTCAATCTCGCTATCAAGGTGATGGGATTTTAGGCGAGGAAGGTGGGGACGTTTCTTCTATTCATGAGGGAAATGTTTGGGTTATTGATCCAATTGATGGCACCACAAATTTTATTGCTCAGAAAACTGATTTTGCCATTATGATTGCCTATTTTGAAAATGGAGTAGGAAAGTTCGGTATCATCTATGATGTCATGCGAGACAAACTTTTCCATGGAGGAGATTCATTCCCTGTTTTTTGCAATCAAGAACGCTTAAAGAAACCAGAGCTGCGCCCTCTTCGCCAGAGTTTGATAGGAATCAATGCAAAGTTGTACGCAGGCAATGCACATGGAGTGGCAGAATTAGCAAATCAAAGTTTAGGTACAAGATCTGTAGGAAGTGCTGGAATTGGTTTCGCCCACGTTCTGGAAGGAAGATTATTTGCCTATGCTTCTTATCTGTGTCCATGGGACTACGCAGCAGCCAGTATTATTGGTTCCTCTTTAGGCTTAGTCATGTTAAGTTTTGAGGGTCCGAGTCTGGCCTATGATAAGCGAGAGTTTGTCATGCTAGTATCAGAATCCCATCTTGAGGAAGTGAAGGGGTATATATTCTAATGCAATTACCACAGGATTTTATAGATAAATATAATCATTTGCTTGGTAGTGAAGCCCAAGCATTTTTTGAGAGTTTTGAACAAGACCCAATCTCAGGATTTCGCACAAATCCTCTTAAAGAAAGCCAATTGGACTTTGAGCAACCAATCCCTAATATGACTTGGTCATACTATGGTAAGGTCTCAGGGAAATCTCCAGAACATGTAACTGGCTTAGTCTACTCACAAGAGCCAGCTGCACAGGTTGTAGGTCAGATTGCAGCACCGAAAAAAGGGATGAAAGTATTGGACTTGGCAGCAGCGCCAGGAGGAAAGTCTACTCACTTGCTTTCATACTTAGAAAATACGGGGCTCTTGGTTAGTAATGAAATTTCTAACAAACGAGCAAGGATATTGGCTGAAAATATTGAGCGTTTCGGAGCGAGGAATGTTGTTGTAACAAATGAATCAGCAGACCGCTTGGAAAAGGTCTTTCCAGGATATTTCGATATGATTGTCCTAGACGCTCCCTGTTCAGGTGAAGGGATGTTTCGAAAATACCCCGATGCGATTCAATATTGGTCCAAACATTATCCAGCACAATGTGCAAGCTTACAGCGTGAAATTTTAGAATCGGCCTTGAACATGTTGGCTCCAGATGGTCAATTGATTTATTCTACTTGCACTTGGTCACCAGAGGAAAATGAAGAAGTAGTGACTTGGCTCTTAGAACAGTATGATTTGGAACTAATAGACATTCCTAAAATCAATGGAATGGTAGAAGGAATCGGATATACAGAAGTTGCTCGTATGTATCCCCACCATTTTGCAGGAGAAGGTCAGTTCGTTGCCAAATTTAGATTTCTAGGGGAAGCCAGTCAGAAAAAATTAAAACCAGGAAAATCTAATTTGAATAGAGAACAACAATCTCTCTGGAAAGAATTTGAACAGAAGCATTTAAGGGTTCAATTGGATGGTTTACTGCAGGTTTTTGGCGACAATCTCTACCTACTGCCACACGGCCTTCCTGATTTGTCAAAAGTAAAGATTGCTCGAAATGGTCTTCACTTGGGGACGTATAAGAAAAAAAGATTTGAACCAAGTTTTGCTTTAGGTCTAGCACTCCATAGTTCGGAGGTTGAAAATCGAGTGGAAATCAGCTTAGAAGAATTCTCGTCCTATACTGCAGGACATACCATAGCTGTGTCCAAGGATTTAGCTAATGGCTGGTATCAGGTAGCAGTCCAGGGGAACGGTCTTAGTTTCGCAAAAATTGTATCTGGAACGCTTAAAAACGGCTTTCCAAAAGGGTTGAGATTTTAAAATAAATCAGCAAATTTTTTTTGCAACTTGTCTTTTTATATGATATAGTGGATGAGTGGAAATATCTTGTAAATTCTATGTAAAATACAGAGTTAATTTTAGGAGATTCCACTGAAAAATGTAAAGGAAAAAATGAAATGAAAAAAAAGCAGAAGCTTGGAATTGCAGCTTTGTTTCTTTTGAGTAGTATGGCTCTTTCTGGTTGTTCTTCTTGGATCGATCGAGGAGAGTCTATTACAGCCGTAGGTTCGACGGCGCTTCAACCACTTGTTGAGGCAGCGGCAGATGAATTTGGTAGTGTCAATATCGGTAAATCCATCAACGTTCAGGGGGGAGGGTCAGGTACTGGCTTGTCACAAGTTCAGTCTGGAGCTGTTCAGATTGGTAACTCTGACGTATTTGCTGAGGAAAAAGATGGTATTGATGCAAGTAAACTTGTTGACCATCAAGTAGCAGTAGCTGGTTTGGCCGTTATTGTAAATGAGCAGGTATCGGTTAAAGATATTACTACAGAAGATCTGCGTAAAATTTTTACAGGTGAGATTACCAACTGGAAAGAGCTGGGCGGTAAGGATTTGGAAATTTCAATCATTAACCGTGCAGCTAGTTCAGGTTCACGTGCGACCTTTGATAGTGTTATCATGGATGGACAAACCGCAACTCAGAGTCAAGAACAAGATTCTAACGGTATGGTAAAATCTATTGTTGCTCAGACACCAGGTGCAATTTCCTACCTATCATTTGCTTATCTAGATGATTCCGTTAAAACAATTAAGTTAAACGGTTTTGAACCAACTGCTGAAAATGTAGCAACAAATGATTGGCCAATTTGGTCCTATGAGCATATGTATACGATGGGAAAAGCGACTGATTTGACAGAAGAATTTTTAGATTACATGATGTCAGATGAAGTTCAAAATGGTATCGTTGAAAGTATGGGATACATTTCTATCAACGATATGAAAGTTGTGAAAAGTGCTGATGGCACGGTGACTGAGAAGGAGTAAGCATGAAAAACGAACAACTAGCAAAAGAGTTATCGTCTCCATCTAAAAATTCTCGATTAGAGAAGTTTGGTAAGGTAATTACATTCCTTTGTCTATCATTGATTGTCTTTATTGTTGCAATGATTTTGATTTTCGTTGCACAGCGTGGATTATCGACTTTCTTTGTTGACGGTGTGAGCATCACTGATTTCTTATTTGGAAGCAAGTGGGAACCAAGCTCGAAAATATTTGGTGCCCTGCCAATGATTTCAGGTTCTTTCATTGTTACGATTCTGTCAGCTGTTGTTGCGACCCCTATCGCAATCGGTGCAGCGGTCTTCATGACAGAAATATCACCAAAACGTGGTGCAAAAATCTTACAACCTGTTATCGAACTTTTGGTTGGTATTCCATCGGTTGTATACGGTTTCATTGGTTTGCAAGTAGTTGTGCCATTTGTACGTTCAATCTTCGGTGGAACAGGTTTCGGTATCTTGTCGGGTGTATTTGTACTTTTCGTTATGATTTTGCCAACAGTAACCTTTATGACGGTTGACAGTTTACGTGCAGTACCTCGTCACTACCGCGAAGCAAGTTTGGCTATGGGAGCCACTCGTTGGCAGACGATTTGGCGTGTTATTTTGAACGCGGCTAAGCCAGGTATTTTTACGGCCGTTATCTTTGGTATGGCGCGTGCCTTTGGTGAAGCCTTGGCTATTCAGATGGTAGTGGGGAACTCTGCGGTTATCCCGACTTCCTTGACAACGCCAGCAGCGACTTTGACTTCTGTTTTGACAATGGGTATCGGTAATACAGTTATGGGAACTGTTCAGAACAACGTCCTATGGTCCTTGGCCCTAGTCTTGCTCTTGATGAGCCTTATCTTTAACATGATTATGAAATTTATTACGAGAGAGGGTAAGAAAAACTATGCACGCTAAAAAATTTGATAAATTGGCGACTGGTATTCTTTACTCAATCGCTGGTGTGATTGTCGTTATCTTGACGTCACTGATTCTTTACATCTTGCTACGTGGTCTGCCACATGTAAGCTGGGATTTTTTGACAAGTAAATCTTCGTCTTACAAAGCTGGTGGTGGTATTGGAATTCAGCTCTACAACTCATTCTTCCTATTGGTTGTAACGCTCTTAATTTCTGTTCCCTTGTCAACCGGTGCAGGTATTTATTTGGCTGAATATGCTAAAAAAGGTCCATTGACTAACTTTATCCGTACCTGTATTGAGATTTTGTCATCCCTACCTTCCGTTGTCGTTGGTTTGTTTGGTTACTTGATTTTCGTTGTTCAGTTTGAGTACGGTTTTTCTATCTTATCAGGTGCCTTGGCTCTTACAGTCTTCAACTTACCACAGATGACACGTAACGTAGAGGACAGCCTTCGTCACGTTCACCATACACAACGTGAAGCAGGATTGGCTCTTGGTCTATCACGTTGGGAAACTGTTCTCCATGTTGTTATTCCAGAAGCACTTCCAGGGATTGTAACAGGTATCGTCTTGGCATCTGGTCGTATCTTCGGTGAGGCAGCAGCTCTTATCTACACGGCTGGTCAGTCAGCTCCAGCTCTTGACTGGTCAAACTGGAATCCATTGAGTGTTACTAGTCCGATTTCTATCTTCCGTCAATCAGAAACCCTTGCGGTTCATATCTGGAAGGTAAACAGCGAAGGTACAATTCCAGATGCAACCCAAGTTTCTGCTGGTTCAGCAGCGATTCTCTTGGTCTTCATCTTGATTTTCAACCTTTCTGCACGTTATATTGGTAAGAAACTTCATGCGAAACTGACTTCAGCAGCCTAGAAGTCTGACTTATAAGGAGAAAAAATGGCAGATTACAACTGGAATGAACGCCATATCATTACTTTTCCAGAGGAGAATATCGCCCTTTCGACAAAAGATGTTCATGTTTACTATGGTAAAAATGAAGCAATCAAGGGCATTGATATGCAGTTCGAAAAAAATAAAATTACAGCCTTGATTGGACCATCAGGGTGTGGGAAATCAACCTATCTTCGCAGTCTTAATCGTATGAATGATACTATTGATATTGCTAAGGTAACCGGTCAAATTCTTTATGAAGGAATCGACATCAATAGACCAGATATGAACGTTTACGAAATTCGTAAGCATATCGGAATGGTATTCCAACGTCCCAACCCATTTGCAAAATCGATTTATCGCAACATCACATTCGCACATGAACGTGCAGGTGTGAAAGATAAGCAGGTTTTGGATGAGATTGTTGAAACTTCTCTGAAACAAGCAGCCCTTTGGGATCAGGTAAAAGATGACTTGCACAAGTCAGCCTTTACCTTATCAGGTGGACAGCAACAGCGTTTGTGTATTGCACGAGCTATCTCTGTAAAACCACAAATCTTGCTTATGGATGAGCCTGCATCAGCCTTGGATCCAATTGCGACTATGCAGTTAGAAGAAACTATGTTTGAATTGAAGAAGGACTACACCATTATCATTGTTACGCACAATATGCAACAAGCAGCTCGTGCAAGTGATTACACAGCTTTCTTCTATCTGGGTGACTTGATTGAATATGATAAGACAGCAAATGTCTTCCAGAATGCAAAACTCAAGTCAACTAGTGACTACGTTTCAGGACATTTTGGATAGAAAGGAAACAAATGACATCACCTATTTTACAAGTAAAAGATTTGTCTGTTTACTATAACAAGAAAAAAGCCTTGAATAATGTGTCAATCGATTTCTATCCAAATGAAATTACTGCTTTGATTGGACCCTCTGGTTCTGGTAAGTCAACCCTCTTGCGTTCTATTAACCGTATGGGAGATTTAAACCCAGAGGTAACATTGACAGGTGCGATTGATTACAACGGAAAGAACATATACAGTCCTCGTACGGATACTGTTGATCTTCGTAAGGAAATCGGTATGGTATTCCAACAACCAAACCCATTCCCGATGTCTATCTACGAGAATGTCGTTTATGGTTTACGTATTAACGGTATCAAGGACAAGCAGGTCTTGGACGAAGCAGTTGAGCGTTCCTTGATTGGTGCTTCTATTTGGAATGAAGTGAAAGATCGCTTGCATGACTCAGCAGTTGGACTTTCAGGTGGTCAGCAGCAACGTGTATGTGTGGCCCGTGTATTGGCAACAAGCCCCAAAATTATTTTGTTGGATGAGCCAACTTCAGCCCTTGACCCGATCTCAGCTGGTAAAATTGAGGACACACTTTATGGTCTGAAAGATAAGTATACAATGGTGCTAGTAACACGTTCTATGCAACAGGCATCACGTATTTCAGATCGAACAGGTTTCTTCCTTGATGGCGATTTGATAGAATACAATTTGACAAAAGAAATGTTCTTGAATCCTGCCAATAAAGAAACAGAAGACTATATTACAGGTAAGTTCGGCTAAGGCCTATAAGAAAAAGAAAGAGGTTCACATGTTAAGAGCTCAATTTGAAGAGGAATTAGGAAAACTTCATAACCAATTTTACGCCATGGGAAATGAAGTATTGGCTCAGATTAATAATGCTGTTCGTGCCTTTACAATTCATGATCGTGAATTAGCAAAAGAAGTTATTGAAGCAGATAAGAAAATTAATGCTTTCGAAGTGAAATTAGAGAAAAAATCACTTGAAATCATTGCTCTCCAACAACCTGTCTCAACAGATCTTCGTCGCGTTATCACAGTCTTAAAAGCAACTAGTGATTTGGAGCGTATGGGAGACCATGCAGTCTCAGTTGCTAAAGCAGCTATCCGTATGAAGGGAGAAGTTCGCATCCCAGTTGTTGAAGAAGAAATCAAGAAAATGGGACGTGAAGTTCGTCAATTAGTAGAAGAAACTTTGGAACTCTACTTAGGTGATGCTGATATGGAGCGCGCTTATGAAGTAGCAGCACGTGATGAGGTTGTCAATGAATTCTATTCAACTATTCAAGAATTGACAACGGAAGAAATCAAGAAGAATCCAGAATCCTTGGTTGCTGGTCGCGACTATTACCAAGTTTTAACCTACTTGGAACGTGTCGGTGATTATGCTAAAAATATTTGTGAGTGGGTTGTTTATCTACGCACAGGTGATATTACAGAGTTGTAATTCAGAAGTCCGAGAGGGCTTCTTTTCTACCATTTGTCAAGTTCATCAAGGTATTTGACGAAAAATATTTTGTATCTCGTAATCAAAATAAGGAAATTGTTTTATTTTGGACTACATTTTAGTGTAAAAAGTGCATACAAAACCAACACCTTATGTTGAAATTTTTTGATAAGGTGTTACAATGATAGAGCATAAACAGTTTTACCGATTTTGGGTTGAAGCGTAATCGTAAAGTTTGTTATGCATAATGAGGTAATACATTGTCCGAATGAGACGATGTATGGAGGCAATCGTGTGCGGCTTCGTTGAAGTCGTTTGCGATTGTCTTTTTCGTTTCTCATAAAAGTCTGCGATATGGCAAGGATTGGTATGACTGGCTGAAGCGATATTGTGGATACACTTGAACAGAATCTTTCTAGCGTAGGGATTGCCACGCTTGGTAATGTGTTCCTTAGCGAGGAAGTTACCAGATTCATAGTGTCTCAGGTCAATACCGATAAAGGCATTGATTTGGTTGGCATACTGAAAACGGCGAATATCTCCCAGTTCACCAATAATACTTGTTGCAGTAGTCTCAGCTATTCCAGGAATAGAGAGCAGAATGTCATATTCAGGTAATGGCTGAGCTAGTTCCACCATTTCGTCTAAGACAGCTTGTCTCTGTTCATAAAGTCTAAGCAATTCTTTTGCATAGTAACGGACCTCTTCCAGTATTGGAGAGGTTTTCTTGACGGCACAATAAGATTGATTAGCTAGTGCTATAAGCTTTTCTGCTAAGTAAGCCACACGCTTGTCAGAAATCCGTTTTGAAGTGGACAGACGGATGCTCTTTGAGAGTTCATCATTGCTTAACTCAAGTACGCAGTCCTTACAAGGAAAAGCTATAACTAAGTTCCAGTATTGTTCGCCAGATGGTGTCGATAAGATATTTTCCAATTCAGGGAAAGTGACCTGTAAGACCTTGTGCAGGCGGTTTTTAGCTCGAACAATATCCTCGGTCAGATTCTGATAGAAACGGCTGAGATCCCGCAAGTTTTGGTAGACTTCTTCTTGGACATAAGTGGGTTTACGATTCAGCACAAATTGAGATTGAGCCAGTTTTTCAGCGTCAATTTGATCTGTTTTCCGCACACGCAAGCTATCCAGTTGCTTCTTAGCTTCTAAGGGATTAAGCCGTGTATAAGCATAGCCATTATCATCTAGAAAAGTTTGGAGACGGCGAGAATAGACACCTGTTGCTTCAAAGATGATTTCTGGCTTATGGACGGTTCTCAAATCGCCAAGTATCCGAGCAAAGCCGATGGCGTCATTGGATATGGTATAGCCATGAACTTTCTCACCATTGACTAGAATGGCCACTTCTGAACTTGCCTTACTCACATCAATCCCAAAAACTACTCGCATGTTGTCTTGAATGATTCCTTGTTTTAGCGATGTCATTTTCAATACTCGACGTCTGGCGTCCCACATACTTTGATAACATTCTTTCTAAAACAGGTGTCTTGCCAGTTTTTGTTGCGACGTCTAGCGTCAAAAGCACCCTCGACTTAACAAGACACCTCTACTTTATCATAAGGAAAAAGTAGTGAGTACTTTCTCTCGTCGGAGATTTCCTCACTACTAATCTTAGTATGTTTTTGTGTAATGGACTTTTATAAAAAATGCTGAATTTCTTTAGCTTGTTTTAAGTTTTCAATACTATACTATTATCATCAGGTGAAGAGGAGTTATTTAACAGGTCTCATTCTGATAATATTCTATTGAAAAGGGGAATTTCATGTCATTTATTAATCAATTTAAGTCACAGTCAAAAACAGTACTAGCTACTGTTGCTATTTCAGTTGCTATCTTGGGCTTTGCAGGGGGAATGAGTATTTCTAAAAGCTCAGCAGGAGTTTCAACACAAAGTCAGGTAACTTTGGCGCAAAATGGTTCCGTAGCTAAGAGTGGACAAGTAGCTACCCAAGGCATGCTACCAGGTCAGGGAGGAGCTACACAAGATATATCACCGGGACAAGGTATAACTCCTCCTGATGCGACAAGTGGAGCAACTCAGTCAAACTCGAGTACTTCTTCTGATGAAGTGAATGCTTTAAAAAAGAGGAATCAAGAAATTAAAGCTCAAATTTCAGGAGATAGTAGTTCTTCTAATCAATAAATATTGAGATTTCGATTTTTACTTATTCCATGATATAATGAACTCGTATCAATAAATAGTTAGATAAAGACTACCTTATCATTCATTTTTCAGATGGTCATAGTAGTACTTTATCTAACCATTTCTCTTAAAGACCGTGACCTGTCCCAGGTCTTTGGTTTGTTTATTAAACCGAAACGTAAGGAAGTGTATGATGATTAAAATATTGTTAGTGGAAGATGATTTAAGTCTATCAAATTCTGTTTTCGATTTCTTAGATGATTTTGCGGATGTTATGCAGGTTTTTGATGGTGAAGAGGGCGTTTATGAGGCGGAAACAGGCGTTTATGATTTGATTCTTTTGGATTTAATGTTACCTGAAAAAGACGGCTTTCAAGTCTTGAAAGAGTTACGTGAAAAGGGGGTTACGACACCAGTTCTGATTACAACAGCCAAGGAAAGTCTAGAGGATAAAGGCCATGGTTTTGAATTGGGGGCTGATGACTATTTGACAAAACCGTTTTATTTAGAAGAATTGAAGATGCGAATTCAAGCTCTATTAAAACGAGCGGGTAAGTTTAATGAAAACACACTAACCTTTGGAGATGTGACAGTTGACCTATCTACAAATATGACGATGGTAAATGGCGAAGAAGTTGAACTGTTAGGAAAAGAATTTGATCTACTAGTTTATTTCTTGCAAAATCAAAATGTTATTTTGCCAAAAACACAAATTTTTGACCGTATTTGGGGCTTTGACAGTGATACTACAATTTCAGTAGTAGAAGTATATGTTTCTAAAATTAGGAAAAAGTTGAAAGGAACGACTTTTGGGGAAAATCTTCAAACCCTGCGTAGTGTCGGATACATTCTAAAAAATGCCTAAGCGATTTAAAAAATTAATGTACACGGATAAATTTTCTTTCTTTATCCGTTATTTTGCAGTATTTACTCTGATTTTTGGTTTAATGACAGCCATCATTTTTCAATTAATGCGTTCAACTATGTACCAAAATTCAGATAACACCTTGAAACGCATTAAGAAAGAACCAGCGCTGGCTGTTGGTTTTGCAATCGCAAGAACCTATGAGCCCAATTCTGTATTTATCCTTCAAGATAGTCCAACTGGTGAAGAAACTACGAGCTCTAGTTCAGATAGCATGCCTGTTCCTAAAAATCAAAAAAATACTAGAGCTGGAGATCAGCTGAGATTAGGTGCCAATACTCATGTTTTACTCTATAGTAAAAGTGGAGAGATGATTAATCCAGATACTTTTACTGGTTTGGCCGACCTATCATTAGACAAGGAAAAATTGGGTGAAATTAAGGAAACTACGGTTGAATCAAGTTTTGGTATGTCTGAAGATTATCGCTATATAACGATTGGGCTGGCTACAGATGAACTAGGTTATTATTCGTCCTATGATATAAAATATGCGACAATTTTGGTGAATGTCAGCCAAATTAAATCTTCCATTGAGAGCTATGAATCGACAGTTGCTATTGTTATGGTATCAGCTTGGTTGATTTCTATACTAGCAAGTATTTACCTATCGAATCTTAGCATGCGTCCAATCCTAATTAGTTATCAAAAACAAAAAGACTTCGTTGAAAATGCTAGTCATGAGTTACGCACACCGTTGGCAGTTCTTCAAAATCGCCTGGAAAGTCTATTTCGTCATCCCGAGACAACTATTTTGGAAAGTAGTGAAAGCATCGGATCTAGTTTAGAAGAAGTTCGAAATATGCGACTATTAACAACGAACTTGCTCAATTTGGCTCGTCGTGATGATGGCTTAAAAGTCGATATGATCGATGTCCAACCCAACTATTTTGATGAAATCTTTGCTAATTACCTTATGATTGCCGAAGAAAATGGAAAAACTCTAACAGTTAATAATTTGATTCATCAGCCAATTCGAACAGACAAGGTTTTGATTAAACAGTTGCTCACCATTTTGTTTGACAACGCTATGAAGTATACCGATGATGATGGGACAATTCAAATAGCAGCTAATATCAAGGACAAACTAGTTTGTTTTACAGTTATTGACAATGGTTTGGGAATCAGCGATGTCGATAAAAAGAAAATCTTTGATCGCTTTTACCGAGTTGACAAGGCTAGAACACGTCAAAAAGGTGGATTTGGTTTAGGTTTATCTTTAGCTCAACAAATTATTAAGAATCTAGATGGTGAGATTTCTGTGAGAGATAACCAACCGAAAGGAACTATTTTTGAGGTACGTTTACCCAAATAACTAACCATTCATCAAGATTAGAGGTTGGGTAAAAAATCCAGCCTTTCTTCTCAAAGTTCGCTCTATTTCCAATTTCCAACTTCCAACTGTCTCCCAGGTAGTTTTGTAGCGAACTCTGTTCGCTCTATCTCCAGCCTCCAAAGGTTTGGGGAACTGTTTCAGCTGGTCACCTAAAAATAAGAAAGTGACCATAGAAAATCGAACCTAAATGTTTGGAAGTGAGGGGAATTCTTTTTCGATCTATTGAATTCTTTCCACTCCCTTTTTGTTTTGTGTAGTTCGTCAGAAGTCTCCTGATTATGTTATACTTAAACAAGAATGGAGGTAAATATGAGGAAAGTTTCTCGTGGCGTTTTAACCATATTATTATCAGCGACAGTCCTTTCTGCTTGTTCAGGAGGAGGACAAGAGCTGAGTGAACGTTTGGAAGCAGCTAAAATTGAATTTTCTAAAGAAAAAAAGCAACTAGAAGCAGAATTAACAGCATTAAAAGAAGAGGTTCAAGGAAATTTCTACTACCAACAATTGGATACTGATAAGGAACGTCGTGTCTATCTCCAATTTGTTAATGGGCTCAGCAAGCGGATGCAAGTGATCGATATTGATTCTGTTAATGATGAAATATATTCGCGCGTCTATTTTTCTGTCGCTCATGATTATCCAGAATTTTACTGGCTAACTGATGAAGCAGCAATGAGTGGCGGAGTTGATATATTGGATTTAGAAGAGCCAGTGTATCCGACTGATTTATCTCCGACACGAAATAAAATAGAAGAGGAAGTGAATAAGATACTTGCTCAGGCACCGACAGGGTCGGACTATGAGAAGGTTAAATATTTTTACGAGGTGATTATAAAGCAAACGGATTACGACCTTGGAGCCCTACAAACCAACTCTGTCACGTGGAGAAGCCAAGGAATTACCAGTGTGCTATTAGATAAGAAATCCGTTTGTGCTGGCTATAGTCGCACCTTCCAATATCTATGTAAAAAAGCAGGCATTGATTGTATCTATGTCACAGGGATTGCAAAAAATGGGCAAAACGGTGAGTTTGGGCATGCTTGGAATCTAGTCAAGATAAATGGACAATACTATGGTGTCGATACGACTTGGGGAGATCCAGTTTTTGATCAAGCTATAAGTGGAGAAGCGCATACAGATATTTCATACGATTATCTATGTGTCCCTGATGAAATATTAGAGAGAAGTAGAATTGCTGATACCGACCTACTCGACTACTGGGGAGAAGAACAATATTACGAACCTAGAGCATTGACCTATCCAAAGTGTACAGATAATTCATTGAATTACTATGTTCAAAAGGGAGTTTATTTCACAAGCTTTGATGAAGCTGCAGTTTTACAGTCCATCACTGACCAGCGACTACAAGGTACGGATAAAGTAGTCTTGCAATTCGGAACAGCAGAAGCAATGCAACAAATGATTACATTGGCCTCTACTGAAAATAATGCTATTTTTCAGGCTTTGGGCGATGTAGGAGAGTATCAGTACTATTATAATGACCAAACCTATACATTTGAACTGGCAGATTGGTTTTAAGGAATTAGTTTGAATCTCCAGGAGCGTGTTCTTCCCTAATAATAAAAAATAGGGAGTGGGAAAGACATCCATGATGGCTCCGCCTCACCCACAGAATAATGAAAACGAACATAAAGCCCTCACTAGGTGTATAATCTTAGTGAGGGCTTTACGGTTGACGAGTTAATGATGTTACTCATCGAGGGAAAACTGATCCACTTTGTCCCGCATCCTTATGATGGAAAAAATAAAAAAAAGGAAACCCAAAGGTTTCTTTTTTAATTAAGCAAGTTTTGATGCAAGACGTGCTTTATCGCGGCTTGCTTTGTTTTTGTGAATCAAACCTTTAGTTTCTGCTTTATCGATTGCTGAACTAGCAGCACGGAAAAGCTCTTCAGATGGGTTAGCTTCAAATGCTTTGATTGCAGTACGCATAGCTGATTTTTGTGCTGAGTTTTTCTCGTTTTGTTTAACGTTCAATTCAGCGCGTTTGATAGCTGATTTAATGTTTGCCAATGGTTTCACCTCCACCCTTTCTTGTACTAACTATACCATTATATCTGAAAAGAGTATTTTTGACAAGTGAAATTTATTTTTTTAGATAAATTTTATCAATCTCATGGTTTTCGGCCTTATGAAGAATAATATCAGCACGGTTTCTGGTTGGTTCAATGAATTTTTCTAAGTTAGCTAGATTAATGTTTTTCCAAGTATTCTGGGCAATAGATAGAATTTCAGGGTACGTCATCTGGGTAAAACGATGGTAATAGTTGTTAGGGTCATTTTTTGCCAATGTCAATAATTTTTGGAATCGCTCCAAGTACCAGGTTTCAATATGCTCCACATCAGCGTCAACGTATATAGACAGGTCAAAATAGTCACTGACATAGAGGCGCTGGTTTTGTGGATTTTGAAATACATTGATTCCTTCAACAATCAAGAAATCTGGAGACTTAATTTCCTGAGTTTTGTTGGGGATAATATCATAGATTTCATGTGAATAGACAGGGATTTGGCAGTCGTAGCCGTTTTTTATCTTATCAAGGAAATCAATCAATTTCTCCATGTCATAGGACTCAGGAAACCCCTTTTTATTTAACAGTTGCCGTTCTTCTAAAACCGCATTTGGCTGGAGAAAACCATCTGTTGTTACTAATTCAACCTTGGCGTATTTAAATGTCCGAGCGATAAGAATTTGCAGCAATCTACTAGTTGTTGATTTGCCGACAGCAACACTTCCAGAAACGCCAATGATAAATGGTTGTGGCTTGATAGTCTTCTGTAGAAATAAACTCTTCGTAAAATTTAGGTCTTTGCGTGCTTTCCGATAGATATGGATAAGATTAACCAAAGGAAGATAGATGTCAGAAACCTCATGTAATTGGATGCGGTCGTTAAAACTTTTAATAGAATTTAGTTCGCTTTGACTAAGTGGAATGGTAGTCTTACGATGTAGTTGTTGCCAAGTGGCTCGGTCAATTTGTTCAAAATTTAAAAATTCATTTTTCATACATAATTCTTCCTATAGGTAAGCGTTTCAATATCGATTTCATTTTATCATATTTTTCATGTAAGAAAAACTCTTGAAAACGTTTTTAGGAAATGTTATAATAAGTACATGTCCAATATGTATTACGAAAAAAATCCTACAATAGCACATGATATTCATGAAATCCACGTAAACTTACTAGACACCCCAATGTCTTTCATGACAGATGCAGGTGTTTTTAGCAAGAAGATGGTTGATTATGGTAGTCAAGTGCTTTTAAAAAACCTTTATTTTGAAAAAGGGGCATCAGTGTTGGATGTTGGCTGTGGTTATGGACCAATTGGTTTGACACTTGCTAAGGTGTTTAGTACCAAGACAACACTGATTGATATTAATAGCAGAGCTTTGGATTTAGCTACAAAAAATGCAGAGAGGAATGGTGTTATCGCTAAAATTTATCAATCAAATATCTACGAGAATGTGGACGAAACATTTAATCATATTGTTTCAAATCCACCTATTCGGGCCGGAAAATCGGTTGTACATGAAGTAATTGCTGGGGCTTTTCAACGCTTAGAGGCACACGGAACCTTGTCCATTGTCATTCAAAAGAAACAAGGCGCACCGAGTGCTAAAGCTAAGATGGAAGAGGTGTTCGGCAACTGCCAGATTATAAAGAAAGATAAGGGTTACTACATCCTTGAAAGTGTGAAAGAATGAGAGCAGTTGATTTAATTCAAAAAAAGCGTGATGGCTTAGAACTATCGTCTGAAGAAATCAAATGGTTGATTGATGGATATGTAGCTGGGACAGTACCGGATTATCAAATGTCAGCCTTAGCGATGGCGATTTATTTTAAAGGGATGTCAACGCGTGAGATTTCTGATTTGACGATGTCCATGGTTGCAACGGGTGAACAGATTGATTTGTCTGCAATTCCAGGCATCAAGGTAGATAAGCATTCTACAGGTGGTGTCGGAGATAAGGTCACACTCATCTTAGCGCCATTGGTAGCAAGTTTTGATATTCCAGTTGCAAAGATGAGCGGTCGTGGGCTTGGTCATACTGGTGGAACCTTGGATAAGTTAGAGTCAATCAAAGGATACCAGATTGAAGTTAGTCAAGCAGATTTCATCAAGCAAGTTCAAGATACTGGTGTTGCAGTTATTGGTCAGTCAGATAATCTTGTCAAAGCTGATAAACTACTCTATGCCCTTCGTGACGTGACAGCAACCGTTGACATTATTCCGCTGATTGCCAGCTCAGTAATGTCTAAGAAAATTGCCGCAGGTGCGGATGCGATTCTTCTAGATGTCACGGTGGGAGAAGGTGCCTTCATGAAGACTGTTGAAGAAGCACGGGTTCTAGCTCAAACTATGGTGGATCTTGGGAAAGCGGTTGGTCGTAAGACAGTTGCTGTTTTAACTGACATGTCTCAACCAGTTGGAACTTCGATTGGAAATCGTTTGGAAATTTTAGAGGCTATTGAAATTTTACAGGGTAAAGGTCGAGAAGATGTTACCGAATTTATCTGTGAATTAGCCCAAATTATGTTGGGGCTTGCTAATGTTGAGAAAAGCATTGAAGAAGTACGTCAACATATTGACAATGGTGCAGCATTGAAGAAATTTGAAGAGATGGTCCGTGCTCAAGGTGGTGACTTAGAAGATTTATATCGCCCAGTTCAGGTTACACAGCAAGTTCCAGTTCTTGCGGAAGAGGATGGCTATATTGTGGGACTTCCTGCTTTGGAATTTGGTCTCTTTGCAATGAAACTGGGTGCAGGTCGTGCAGTCAAAACTGACAATTTAGATTATGAAACGGGTATTGTTTTCCATAAGAAAGTGGGGGAAGCTGTTTCTAAAGGCGAACAAATCGCAACGATTTATGCCAATGAAAATATTTTGGAAAACATGCTTACAAATTTCCAAAAAAATGTTAAAATAGATAAAGAAAGTGTAAAAACGAAAGAAATCATCGAGATTATTTCTTAATGTACGGAGAAAGCTATGAAATTGAATAAATATATTGACCATACAATCTTGAAACCTGAGACAACACAAGAGCAGGTTGAAAAAATTTTAGCAGAAGCAAAAGAATATGATTTTGCAAGTGTCTGTGTTAACCCAACTTGGGTTGCTTTAGCAGCTGAAAGCTTGAAAGATAGTGATGTAAAAGTTTGTACGGTTATTGGTTTCCCTCTCGGAGCAAACACACCTGCTGTAAAAGCGTTCGAAACAAAAGATGCAATTTCAAATGGAGCAGATGAGATTGACATGGTTATCAATATCGGTGCTCTGAAAACTGGAAATTACGATTTGGTTTTGGAGGATATTAAAGCTGTTGTAGCAGCAAGTGGTGATAAACTAGTCAAAGTTATCATCGAAGCGTGTCTCCTTACTGATGATGAGAAAGTGAAGGGGTGTCAATTATCTCAAGAAGCTGGTGCGGACTATGTTAAAACATCTACAGGATTTTCTACAGGTGGTGCTACAGTAGCGGATGTTGCCTTGATGAGAAAAACAGTAGGTCCTGACATGGGAGTGAAGGCTTCTGGTGGTGCACGTTCGTATGAAGATGCTATTGCTTTTATCGAAGCAGGAGCGTCTCGTATTGGTGCGTCATCAGGCGTGGCAATCATGAATGGAGCACAGGCGGATGGAGACTATTGATTTAATTGAATTAGCTGTAAAAAACAGTCAAAAAGCATACGTACCGTACTCAAAGTTTCCAGTTAGTGCAGTTCTTGTAGCTAAGACAGGGGAAATATTTACGGGTGTAAACATTGAAAATGCAAGCTTTGGTTTGACCAATTGCGCTGAGAGGACAGCTATTTTCAAGGCTATTTCTGAAGGTGTGAAAGATTTTTCTGAAATCATTATTTATGGTGAAACAGAAAAGCCAATATCTCCTTGTGGAGCTTGTCGCCAAGTTATGGCAGAATTTTTTGATAAGGATTTAAAAGTGACCTTGGTCGCTAAAGATAAATCGACAGTCGAGATGACAGTCGGGGAATTACTTCCATATTCCTTTACAGACTTAACGTAGTCTGTATGACAGTCATTTGACTGTAGCAATATTACTCTGCAACAATGTAGTTGCAAAAAGATTTTTAGGAGGGTTCAGAAATGAACAAGAAACTTGTTGGACTGGGTCTAGCAGCTGTTGCGGCTGTATCTTTGGCTGCATGTGGTAACCGTGCTTCAAAAAGCAGTAGCTCAGAAGCATCTTCATCAGCGGACACATCTGTGAAAGCTGCTATCGTTACTGACATTGGTGGTGTTGATGACCGTTCATTTAACCAATCTGCTTGGGAAGGTCTTCAAGAGTGGGGTAAAGCAGCTAGTCTTTCCAAAGGTAATGGCTACGATTACTTCCAATCAGCTAGTGAATCAGATTATATCACAAACCTTGATTCAGCTGTTGCTGGTGGTTACAATCTTGTATTCGGTATTGGTTTTGCCTTGGAGAGTGCGATTGCTGAGGTTGCACCAAATAATCCTAATACACACTATGTAATCGTGGATAGTGTTGTTCCAGATCAAGACAATGTAGTTAGCGTAGGTTTCGCAGACCATGAAGCATCATATCTTGCTGGTGTTGCTGCAGCTAAATCAACTAAAACAAATCACGTAGGTTTCATCGGTGGTATGGAAGGTGTTATCATCGATCGCTTTGAAGCTGGTTTCGTTGCTGGTGCTAAGTCTGTAAACAAAGACATCAAGATTACAGTTGACTATGCAGGTTCATTTGGTGATGCTGCTAAAGGTCAAACTCTTGCAGCTGCTCAATATGCTGCAGGTGCAGATGTTATTTTCCACGCTTCTGGTGGTACTGGTAACGGTGTATTTGCAGCTGCTAAAGCAGAAAACGAAACTCGTAATGAAGCAGATAAAGTTTGGGTAATCGGTGTTGACCGTGACCAATCAGCAGAAGGTACATACACTTCTAAAGATGGTAAGTCTTCTAACTTTGTATTGGCTTCAACATTGAAACAAGTTGGTACTTCGGTTAAAGATATTGCAACTAAGGCAGCTGCAGGTGATTTCCCTGGCGGTCAAGTACTTCAATTCTCATTGAAAGATAAAGGTGTTGAATTGGCAGAAACTAACCTTTCAGAAGATGCTTCTAAAGCAGTTGCAGATGCTAAACAAGCAATTTTGGATGGCAAAGTAGAAGTTCCTGAAAAACCTTAATGAATTTCTTTTCGACAATTCCGATTCGGCGACCCGACGGGGCGCCGTTTTCGGGCTGAGATTTTTGTCAGTAAAGCCTATTAGCTATGGTAGGTTTTACTGACAAAAATGGTATAGTTGATGAAGAGTTTTTAAGTACTCAAAGTAGTACTGAAGAATTTTCAGAAGGCTATAGTCAGAAAGGATAATAGATTATGACTAAGGATTATGTCATTGAAATGCACAATATCACTAAGATATTTGGGGAATTTGTAGCAAATGACCACATCAATTTGAATGTCAGACGTGGTGAAATCCATGCCCTTCTTGGTGAGAATGGTGCGGGTAAATCTACTCTGATGAACATGCTTGCTGGCTTGTTGGAACCTACAAGCGGTGAAATTGTTATCAACGGTCAATCCGTGAAGATTGACTCTCCATCCAAAGCAGCCCAATTGGGTATTGGTATGGTGCACCAACACTTTATGTTGGTTGATGCTTTCACAGTTGCTGAGAACATCATTCTTGGTTCTGAAACCACCAAAGGTGGCGTGATTGACCTTAAAAAAGCTATCGCAGAAATTAAAGAACTTTCTGCTAAGTATGGTCTTGAAGTTGATCCAACTGCAAAGGTTGCAGATATTTCTGTGGGTGCACAGCAACGTGTAGAAATCCTTAAAACACTTTACCGTGGAGCAGACCTTTTAATTTTTGATGAGCCGACAGCTGTATTGACCCCTGCGGAAATTGCAGAGCTCTTGAAAATTATGAAAGCCTTGGTTGAAGAGGGTAAATCTATTATTTTGATTACGCACAAATTGGATGAAATTCGTGCAGTTGCCGATAGTGTAACAGTTATTCGTCGAGGTAAATCAATCGAAACAGTTGCCGTTGAGGGAGCAACAAACCAAGATTTGGCTGAGTGGATGGTTGGACGTTCCGTTTCCTTTAAAACAGAGAAAGTTGAAGCAAATCCTAAAGAAGTCATTTTGTCAATTAAGGATTTGGTTGTCAATGAAAACCGTGGTATTCCAGCAGTTAAAGGCTTGTCGCTTGATGTTCGAGCAGGTGAGGTTGTTGGTATTGCTGGTATCGACGGAAATGGTCAAAGTGAGTTGATTCAGGCAATAACTGGTTTACGTAAGGTAAAATCTGGCTCAATCACTATCAAAGGTGAGGAAGTAGTTGGTAAAACTCCACGTAAAATTACAGAAATGCAAGTGAGCCACGTTCCCGAAGATCGTCATCGCGATGGACTCGTTCTTCCGATGACTGTTGCTGAGAACTTTGCGCTTCAAACTTACTATAAAGAACCGATTTCAAAAAATGGTATCTTGAACTATAATATCATTAATGAAAAAGCACGCGCGTTAATGGAAGAATTTGACGTTCGTGGGACAAGTGAACTCGTCCCAATCAAGGCTCTTTCAGGCGGTAACCAGCAAAAAGCTATCATCGCGCGTGAAATCGATCGCAACCCAGACCTTTTCATTGTTAGCCAACCAACACGCGGTTTGGACGTTGGTGCTATTGAGTATATTCGTAAGCGTCTTATTGCAGAACGTGATAAGGGTAAAGCTGTTCTTGTTGTCAGCTTCGAATTGGATGAAATTTTGGATGTATCAGATAGAATTGCTGTTATCCATGATGGTGTCATCCATGGTATTGTTGAACCTGCTAAGACCAATAAACAAGAGTTAGGTGTCTTGATGGCAGGTGGACATATTGAGAAGGGAGAAGAACATGCTTAATAAATATAAGAATTTGGCCCTTCCATTAATGGCTGTGGTCAGCGGTATCCTACTTGGAGCGATTGTCATGCTTGTTTTTGGCTACGATCCAATTTGGGGCTATGAAGAGTTATTCTATTCAGCTTTTGGTAATATCAAATCAATTGGTGAAATTTTCCGTGCAATGGCACCACTTGTTTTCACTGCTCTCGGTTTCGCAGTAGCTAGTCGTGCAGGTTTCTTCAACGTTGGTTTGTCTGGTCAGGCCTATGTTGGTTGGGTTTTTGCTGGATGGTTTGCCTTGGCAAATCCTGACTTACCACGCCCAGTTTTGATTTTGGGAACAGTCTTAATTGCCATGTTGGCAGGCGGTATTGCTGGAGCTATTCCAGGTATTCTACGTGCCTATTTGGGAACAAGTGAAGTTATCGTTACGATTATGATGAACTACATCTTACTCTATTCATGTAACTATATCATTCGTGATGTATTTGCAGATAGTTTGATGAAGAATACAGACTCGACAGTTAACGTGTCAGCAAATGCCTCTTACCAAACAGAGTGGCTCCGTGCATTGACAGATAACTCACGTATGAATATTGGTATTTTCTTTGCCATTATTGCAGTTTTTGTGATTTGGTTCCTATTGACCAAAACGACTCTTGGTTTTGAGATTCGCTCAGTGGGGCTTAACCCAACAGCATCGGATTATGCAGGTATGTCTGCTAAACGTACGATTATTCTATCTATGATTATTTCAGGTGCTCTTGCGGGTCTTGGGGGAGCTATCCAAGGTTTGGGTACTTTCCAAAACGTTTATATCCAAAGCGGTAACTTGGATATTGGTTTTAATGGTATGTCAGTAGCGCTTTTAGCTTCTAATTCACCGTTAGGTATCCCATTGGCTGCCTTTCTATTCGGTGTTCTTTCTGTCGGTGCCCCAGGTATGGTACGTGCACAGATTCCACCTGAATTGATCAACGTTGTTACGGCATCAATCATTTTCTTTATCGGTGTGAAATTTATTTTTGAACAATTATTAAAATCTAGAAATAAAGCGAAAGGAGCGAAATAAGATGAATGTTTCAATTCTTGCCTTACTCATTTCGCAAATGTTGATTTATTCAGCACCCTTAATCTTTACCAGTCTTGGAGGAGTTTTCTCTGAACGCGGTGGTATTGTAAACGTTGGTCTAGAAGGAATCATGGTTATCGGTGCCTTTGCTGGTGTTGTTTTCAATATCGAATTTGCAGGGACATTTGGTAATGCTACTCCATTATTAGCTGTTATTGTAGGAGGTCTTGCTGGTGTTGTCTTTGCCGCCATTCATGCGATGGCGACGATTAATTTCCGTGCAGACCACGTTGTATCAGGTACGGTGTTGAACCTTTTGGCTCCAGCATTGGGAGTTTTCCTAGTCAAGGTTATCTATAATAAGGGGCAAACTGATAGTATTACTGAATCATTTGGTAAATTTTCATTCCCTATCTTGGCAGATATTCCAATCATTGGTGAAATTTTCTTCAAAAATACAAGCTTGATGGGTTATGTAGCTATTGCAACAGCATTTCTTGCTTGGTTCATCCTTTATAAAACCAAGTTCGGTTTGCGCCTTCGTTCAGTAGGTGAACATCCGCAGGCAGCAGATACTTTGGGAATCAATGTCTACGCTATGCGTTATGCAGGTGTGTTGATTGCTGGTTTCCTTGGTGGTGTTGGTGGAGCTGTAAGTGCTCAATCAGTGAATATCAACTTCTCTGCAACAACAATCGTAGGTTCAGGTTTCATCGCTCTAGCAGCTGTAATTTTCGGTAAGTGGAATCCAATTGGTGCTATGCTTGCCAGTCTATTCTTCGGTCTTTCGCAAAGTTTGGCAGTAGTGGGTGGACAATTACCAGGATTGAAAGATATTCCAACGGTTTATCTTCAAATTGCACCATATTTGATTACTGTTATTGCTCTGTCTGCTTTCTTTGGTAAAGCAGTCGCTCCTAAAGCAGACGGTATCAACTATATCAAATCTAAATAAAAAGGTCCACTGGACCTTTTTATCATGTTCTTTGCTGTACAGGAAATGAATAATTGTCCTATTCAAAGGAAGAGGAGTTATAGGGACTTTTGGTTGAGAATAGGAAGAATGACTGGTATAATAGTTTGTCACTAAGGTATGAAATGAGGTTAATTGTGAGACGATTGGTGTTAAATATTGCAATGAGTTTAGATGGATTTATTGCACGTAAGGACGGAAGCTACGATTGGATTGAAGGACATGGTACCGATAAATACGATACAGTCTTACAGTTTGATAATCAAAAATTCTTTAACAGCTGTGATACAGTTGTGATGGGGAGAAAATCATTAGAAGATTGTCCGTTGGAAATGATTGAAGGATATCAGGAAAAGCAATTTATCGTTGCGAGTCATACCGAGCAGACGGACTATGGTAATGTGCGTTTCGTAAGGGACATCATTGGGGAGATTATGGAACTTCGTTCTAGAGAAGGTGGAGATATTTGGTTGTTTGGTGGAGCAAGTCTGGTTCAGGACTGTTTAGAGGCGGGAGTGATTGATCACCTTATTATTGGGATTATTCCTACTATTTTGGGTGACGGTATTCCACTTTTCGCCTCACTTTTGGAAGAAAAGAAATTGCTCTTGGTAGAGTCCACTGTCACAGATGGAATTGCTATGTTACGTTATGATATTAGAAGGTAAAAAAGGCGAGCTATTGCTCACCTTTTTTACTATTTTATATAATTAGTTTTTAACACCAGCTGCAATTTCTGGGTTTGCGAAAGCATCATCGATGATGTCTTTTAATTGTTTAGCAGATGCTTGCATTTTTTGCAATTCAGCTTCGCTCAATGGGATATTGACTGGACGAACGATACCGTGGGCACCGATGATAGCAGGTTGACCGATGAAGACATCTTCAACACCTTCGTATTGGCCAGCTTGGTAAACAGACAATGGAAGTACTGCATTTTCATCATCAAAGATTGCTTTAGTGATACGTGCAAGTGCAACACCGATACCGTAGTAAGTTGCGCCTTTTTTGTTGATGATTGAGTAGGCTGCATCACGAACAGATACAAACAAGTCAACAAGACCTTGCTCATCAATATCGCGGTTATCTTGCAACCAGTCGTACAATTTCACACCAGCAACGTTGGCATGTGACCAAACTGCAAATTCTGAGTCACCGTGCTCACCCATGATGTAAGCGTGAACTGAACGTGCGTCGATACCGATTTTCTCAGCCAATGCTTGACGGAAACGAGCTGAGTCAAGAGAAGTACCAGAACCGATAACGCGTTCTTTAGGGAAACCAGAGAATTTCCAAGTTGAGTAAGTCAATACGTCAACAGGGTTAGCAGCAACAAGGAAGATACCGTTGAAACCAGATTTAACGATTTCAGTAACGATTTGTTGGTTGATACGAATGTTTTTCTCTACCAATTCAAGGCGAGTTTCACCTGGTTTTTGTGGCAAACCAGCTGTCAATACAACCAAGTCTGCGTCATGAGCATCTGAATACTCAGCAGAGTAGATTTTTTTAGGGAATGTGAAGGCCAATGCGTGGCTCAAGTCTTCTGCATCACCTTGAGTACGGTCTTTGTTGATATCGATGATACCCAATTCTTGACCAATCCCTTGGTTAACAAGAGCATAAGCATAAGCAGAACCTACGGCACCGTCACCGACAAGGATTACTTTTTTGTGTTGTTTAGTTGCAGTCATTGCTAAACATCTCCTTAGTTTTATTTGGGGATGACTTCATCCCGACCATAATACATTCTAGCATGTTTTAAGCTTTTTGTCACTTGTGAAAGCGCCTTTGAAAATGTTTACATGCTAGTTTCCAACAAAGAAATTTATTCGCCAATATGGTATAATAGAAGCACAATGACTGTTGAAAGAGGCATATAATGCAAGATAAAAATTTAGTAACGGTTAATCTGACCAATGAGATGAAATCATCCTTCATCGACTATGCGATGAGTGTTATCGTTTCACGTGCTCTGCCTGATGTACGTGATGGTCTGAAGCCGGTTCATCGCCGTATTTTGTATGGGATGAATGAATTAGGAATTACACCGGATAAACCACATAAAAAATCAGCCCGTATCACAGGGGATGTTATGGGTAAATATCACCCGCATGGAGATAGTGCGATTTACGAAGCAATGGTTCGTATGGCGCAATGGTGGAGCTACCGTCACATGTTAGTTGATGGTCACGGAAACTTTGGTTCCATGGATGGCGACGGAGCAGCCGCTCAGCGTTATACAGAAGCACGCATGAGCAAGATTGCGCTTGAAATGCTTCGTGATATTAACAAGAATACGGTAAATTTTGCGGATAACTATGACGCGAGTGAACGTGAGCCAGAGGTTTTACCTGCTCGTTTCCCTAACCTTCTGGTTAACGGAACGACTGGTATCGCCGTTGGTATGGCTACCAACATTCCTCCACACAACTTGGGTGAGACTATCGAGGCAGTTAAGCTGGTTATGGACAATCCCGAGGTAACAACACGTGAGATTATGGAAGTCTTGCCTGGACCAGATTTTCCGACAGGTGCCTTGGTTATGGGGAAATCTGGAATTCACCGTGCTTATGAAACTGGTAAAGGTTCAATAGTTCTTCGTTCCCGCACAGAAATTGAAGAATATGGAAATGGTCGTGAACGCATTGTTGTTACAGAGTTTCCATACATGGTCAATAAGTCCAAGGTTCAAGAACATATTGTCAAATTAGTCCAAGAAAAACGTATTGAAGGAATCACTGCTGTTCGAGACGAATCCAACCGTGAGGGTGTACGATTTGTTATCGAAGTTCGTCGTGATGCTTCTGCTAACGTTATTTTGAATAACCTATTCAAGCAAACACAGCTTCAAACCAACTTTAGTTTCAACATGTTGGCCATCCAAAATGGTGTACCGAAAATTCTTTCTGTACGTCAGATTCTAGAGTCTTATATTGAACACCAAAAAGAAGTAGTCACTCGTCGTACACGATTTGATAAAGAAAAGGCTGAGGCGCGTGCTCATATCTTAGAAGGCTTGCTGATTGCTCTTGACCATATTGATGAAGTCATTCGTATTATCCGTAATTCAGAAACTGATGCTATTGCTCAAGCTGAATTGATGGAGAAATTTGACCTTTCTGAACGTCAGAGTCAGGCTATTCTTGATATGCGTCTTCGTCGTTTGACAGGTTTGGAACGCGACAAGATTCAATCAGAATATGATGAGTTAGTGGCCTTGATTGCAGATTTGGCTGACATTCTAGCTAAGCCTGAGCGTGTTGTTCAGATTATTAAAGACGAATTAGAAGAAGTCAAACGTAAATATGCTGACCCACGCCGTACAGAATTGATGGTTGGTGAAGTTCTATCCCTTGAAGATGAGGACTTGATTGAAGAAACGGATGTTTTAATCACCTTGTCAAACCAAGGCTACATCAAGCGTTTGGCACAGGATGAGTTTCAAGCTCAGAAGCGTGGAGGACGTGGGGTTCAAGGAACTGGCGTCAAGGATGATGATTTTGTACGAGAATTAGTCTCTACAAGCACTCATGATCGCTTGCTCTTCTTCACTAATAAGGGACGTGTTTACCGTCTCAAAGGCTATGAAATCCCAGAATATGGTCGTACTGCAAAGGGACTTCCAGTGGTCAATTTGCTTAAATTGGAAGAAAACGAGGCAATTCAAACCATTATCAATGTAACTAAGGACCAGGAGGCAGATAGCTATCTCTTCTTTGCAACCCGCCAAGGTGTTGTAAAACGGACTAGTGTGTCAGAATTTGCCAATATTCGCCAGAGCGGTCTGAAAGCTTTGAATTTGAAAGAAGACGATGAACTCATCAATGTTTTCTTAACAAATGGCCAAGCAGACATTATTATGGGGACTAAGTTCGGTTATTCTGTACGTTTCACTGAAACAGATGTTCGTAATATGGGCCGTACAGCAACAGGTGTTCGTGGTATCAATTTACGTGAGGGAGACCAGTTAGTTGGCGCTACTATGATTTCTGATGACCAAGAAGTACTCGTATTGACGGAAAAAGGTTTTGGTAAACGTACACCAGCCAGTGAGTATCCAACCAAAGGTCGTGGTGGTAAGGGTATCAAGACTCTTAAAGTTGCTGATAAGAATGGTTCTCTGGCAGGTTTGACAACGGTATCTGGTGATGAAGATATTATGGTTATTACCGATACTGGTGTGATTATTCGTACAAGTGTTGCCAATATCTCTCAAACTGGTCGTTCAACCATGGGGGTAAAAGTGATGCGCTTGAATGGTGAAGCGAAAATCATGACCTTTGCCTTGGTAGATGCTGCCGAAATTAAAGAAGAAAAGGAATAAATAGTCATGTCAAAACGTGAAAACAAGAAGAAGCGTAAAGGTTCTTTTTGGCGCAATCTTTTAACAGTTGTATTGATACTGATTTCCTTGGCATTGATATTCAACACCTCTATCCGTAATTTTATTATCGGCTGGAATACGAATAAATACCAGATTAGCAATGTTACGACAGAGGATATCGAAAAGAATAAACAGGCTGAGACAACATTTGATTTCGAACAGGTTCAGTCTATTTCTACAGAAGCTATTTTAGCAGCTCAGTGGGATGCACAACGCTTACCTGTAATTGGTGGGATTGCGGTTCCCGAGCTTGGTATCAACCTTCCTATTTTTAAAGGGGTCTTCAATACTTCGCTCATGTATGGAGCTGGTACCATGAAGGAAAACCAAGAGATGGGGAAAGGAAATTATGCGTTGGCCAGCCACCATATTTTTGGTGTAACTGGTGCGGCAGATGTTCTCTTTTCACCGCTTGATCGTGCTAAAAACGGCATGAAAATCTATATTACTGACAAGACCAATGTTTACACCTACGTTATTGATAGTGTGGAAATTGTTTCGCCTGAAAGTGTCTATGTCATTGATGATGTAGAAGGACGTACAGAAGTTACGTTAGTGACATGTACGGACTATTATGCTACGCAACGTATTGTTGTAAAAGGAGTTCTTGAATCAACCACTCCATATAATGAAACGGCAAAAGACATCTTAGATTCCTTCAATAAGAGTTATAATCAGTATGATTATGGACAATAAAACATCTATATATTAAGGATAAAGAAGTGGTATAGGACTGAGGAGATAATCTTTGGTTTTATATGGCTTCTTTTTTGCAAGATTTTACGAATAGATAGGTGAGGAGGAAATTATGTATCAAATTGAATTTAAAGAAGAGGCCTTTCTACCTAGAGAACGTTTAGTAGAAGTTGGAGCTGAGCGTCTCAGTAATCAGGAACTACTAGCAATTTTTATTAGAACTGGGACAAAAAAAGAACCTGTTTCTATTCTCTCCAATAAATTATTGAATCGTTTGGAGAGTTTAGCGGCTCTAAGAGAACTATCAATTGAAGAATTGCAAAGTTTGACTGGAATTGGGCGCGTCAAGGCGATTGAAATTAAGGCTATGATTGAACTTGGAAAACGTATCAATCAATCAGAGCTACTCTTAAATGAGAGAATTTTGGGAAGTGAGAAGTTGGGACGTAAGATGATTCATGAAATCGGGCATAAGAAGCAGGAGCATCTAGTTGCACTTTATCTCAATACACAGAACCAGATTATCAGTCAAAAAACGATTTTTATTGGGAGTGTTAATCGTAGCATTGCAGAACCACGTGAAATTTTGCATTACGCAGTAAAATGTATGGCAACATCGATTATCATCGTTCATAACCACCCGTCGGGTTCAGTACAACCTAGTAGGAATGATTTGCTATTTACGGAGAATTTAAAAGAGTCCTGCGAAAAGCTAGGACTGGTATTATTAGATCATTTAATTGTTGGAAATAAGGATTACTATTCTTTTAGAGAAGAAAGTGAGTTATTTTAAAGTTTATTGACAATATAGTGGAAGAGGTCTTTTTCAATCTCACGTTTACCGTAGAGTAGTTCAGGATGCCATTGAACCCCTAAAAATTTAGTTGGGTAGGCTGAATGAACTGCTTCAATAATCTGTTGATTATCTGATAGTGCAATGATTTCTAAGTCAGGGGCTAAGTCTTTGATAGCCTGACGGTGAAATGAGTTCACACTCGGATCGGACTCATATATGTCGTAAAGTGGACTATTTTGAGTCAGTTGAATCGTTTGACTGACTTCTTGTCCGTCTATGTCTTGCCAATGTTCAGAAATTGATTGATGAAGGCTACCACCTTGAGCTACATTGTAGAGCTGTAGACCTCGGCAGATACCGAAGATAGGTTTCTGATTTTCTTGGGCAGCCCTTATGAGGGCTAATTCAAACTCGTCACGCTTTGGTAGATAATTATCGCTGTCAATAGTCCTTTCTTCGTGATAGTAACTTGGCTGGACATTTTGTCCTCCTGTTAGGATGAGTTTGTCAATAAGATGAATATAATATTTTGCCAAATCTGGCTCTGTAGCTGGAAGGATGAGTGGGAGCCCACCAGCATCTTCAATAGCTTGTACGAGGCAAGTCTGGGTATAAGAAAGCAGGGGTTCTGTATGATCCCCTGTTTTATATTCATTTCCAGAAATACCAATAACTGGTTTTTTCATTGCTTATCCTTTTCGCATAAAGTAGAGTAGTGTCTGTAATTCACTAGTCAAATCAACATACTGAACAACGACATCTTTTGGGACAGACAAGTTAACTGGTGAAAAGCTCAGAATTCCCTTGACACCAGCTTCAACAAGAATATCGGTCACTTCTTGTGCCTTGACGCTGGGTACCGTTAGAATGGCGGTCTGAGAGTTTGCTTCGCTGATACGTTCCTTGATTTCTGAGATTGCATGGATTGGGATATTTTCATCTGTCGTTCCAACAGCTGGATTATCATCTGCTTCAAAAGCCATGACTATTTTCATTTTATTTCGTTCGTGGAAGCGATAGTGTAGTAAGGCCCGCCCCATATTCCCAACACCTACAAGCATAACATTGGTGATGGAGGTATCATTTAGAATATCCGCAAAGAAATCCATCAACTCTTTGACGTTGTAGCCAAAGCCACGACGACCAAGCTCTCCAAAATAGGAAAAATCTCGGCGGACGGTAGCTGAATCGATTCCGATAGCTTCGGCAATTTCTTTTGAACTAGCTTTTTCAATATTTCCTGCATAGAAACGTTTAAAAATGCGATAGTAGAGGGATAGACGTTTGGCAGTAGCGCGTGGAATATCAGATTTTTTATCGTTTTTCACTTTAGACTCCTTTATTTCGATAGAATACGCTTTATCGATTATTTATATATTAAACAGTTCTTTATTCTATTCTAGTCCAAGTTTGTGAAAAAATCAACAGATTGATTTTAAAAAAAGATTAAACAGGAAACTGTCTAATCTAGTGTTTGTAAATAGCGATAGAGATCTCCGATTGTCCCTTTGTAATCCAGAGCTTGTCCGTTTTGTGTAATGCTGGTAACTGGATAATAGTCTGGGAGGGTTAAGCAACCGGAAAAAGCCAGAATGGCTGCATCCTTATTCTCAAATGTTTGGATACGTTCTTGCTTGTAAGCGTCAAGATAGTGAATTTCAATCATACTAACTCTCTTTTGTAAAGATGTCACGGTCAATCAAGCTATCCATGAGGAAATAGAATTTTTCTTGAATAACCTTGTTACTTTCTGGCTTAAAAATGTTTACCAGATGAAGACCAGACTTGTCGGTAATGTTAATTTTAAAACCAGTTAGGTCTTGATTGATAATAATTTTCAAGAGGAATCCTTGGTTTGAATTTGGAATTTCTTCCAGAAGACGTGTAAGCTGATAGTGACCTGCTTTGGTTTGTTCAAAGGTGTTATCACGGAGTGTATATTTTTTGATAGCAGGGCTAATGTGATAAGTAAAATTACAATCTTTTAAGGTAACTGATTGTTGGAATGCCATTTTAACCTCCAAGTATTTTCTTTAGTTCGATGATAAGAGTATCTATCTCTTCTTTTGTATTGATTTCAGATAGGCTGATACGAATGGATTCTTTCAGACGATGGGAGTCTTTTCCATACATAGCTTCTAAAACATGGCTATTTTGGACAACACCTGCCGTACATGCAGAACCGCTAGAAACAGCAATACCTGCCAAATCTAGTTGCATAAGGAGTTGTTCATTAAGTTTACCAGGAAAACCGATATTAAGGACATGAGGGAGATGAGGTCCAGCCTGATTGAGATAATAGTCTAAGCCAGACAATCCCTCGATAATATGTTGTCGCAGTTCACTGACATGTTGATGATGCGTATCTAAGGACTCATATTGTTCTGTTAGGGCAGTCGCCATAGCAGCAATAGCAGGGAGATTCTCAGTACCTGCTCGATGTTGTTGTTCCTGCTTTCCGCCGTGGATCAAGGAATCAAATTTATGAACTTTACTATACAGGAATCCCATCCCCTTTGGACCATGGAATTTATGGGCAGAGGCCGCGAGCAAGTCAATTCCGTAGTCAGATGGAGATATTGCGATTTTTCCAATTGCTTGGACAGCATCTACATGAAAGACGGCCTGATGATCGGCTAGAAGCTTTCCAATTTCCTTGATGGGAAGTAGCTGACCGGTCTCATTGTTAGCAAACATGACGCTGACTAAAATAGTATCTGGTCGAAGGGCATCCTGAATTTGTTGAGCGGTGATTACTTGATTGACTGGTTGGATATAGGTTACCTCGAATCCAAACCGATCCTCTAGATACTGCATGGTATGGAGGACAGCATGGTGTTCGATAGCCGTAGTAATCAGGTGTTTTCCTTTGGATTGATGCGCAAGTGCATAGCCTTGAATAGCTAAAGTATCAGCTTCGGAGCCTCCAGATGTGAAAATAATTTGTTCAGGAGAGGCGGAGAGAATCTGAGCAATCTCTTGACGACTTTGTCTAAGACATTGATTGGCTTTCCGACCGCTTTGATGAATACTGGAGGGGTTTCCATAATTTTCTTGAGCCACTTCCATCATCCGTTGGAGTGCAGTAGGAGATAGAGCAGTGGTTGCTGCATTATCTAAATAAATCAAAGAGTTACTCCTAGTTTTCTTTTTCAGGACTAGTAAATTTGAAAAGTGGGCTGAGTGGCTGATGTTCTTGGATGCGGTGGATGGCATCTGCAATCAAGTCACTAGCTGTTAGGAAGGCGATATTTTTAGGATGCTGTTCTTTGCTTGCAACAGAATCGGTAACTAATATTTCTTTGATTGGTGCTTCATCTAAGAGTTGGGCTGCAGTTCCCGTAAAGAGACCATGGCTGGCAACTGCATAAATTTCAGTAGCACCACCTTCTTGGACAATTTTTGAAGCTTGTGAGAAAGTGCGACCAGTATTGAGAATATCGTCCACCAAAATAGCTTTTTTACCAGCAACATCACCGATAATATAGCCTTCAGAACGCTCAGAATCATCTTGAGCGTAGTCGATAATCGCAATCGGTGCATTTAGAAATTCAGCGATATTACGCGCGCGTTTGATACCAGAATTTTTAGGACTCACAATGACGACATCTTCTCCGCAGAGTCCTTTTTCCATGTAGTAGGCTGCAAAAAGTGGTTCTGTAAGGAGATTGTCTACTGGAATATCAAAGAAACCTTGAATTTGTGAAGCGTGCAAGTCAAGAGTCAATACACGGTCGACACCAGCTTTAACCAGCATATTTGCAACTAATTTAGCTGTAATTGGTTCGCGTGGAGAAGCGGTACGGTCTTGACGAGCATAGCCGAAATAAGGGATGACCGCTGTAATGGTGTTGGCACTAGCACGTTTACAAGCATCGATCATAATCAATAATTCCCACAAGTGATTATTGACCGGATAGCTTGTTGATTGGATAATGTAGACGTCTACGCCACGTACAGATTCTTCAATGTTAATTTGAATCTCACCATCAGAAAACTGACGAGAAGACAGCTTTCCAAGAGGAATTCCAGCAGAATCAGCAATTTTTTCAGCAATATCACGGTTGCTATTGAGTGAGAATAATTTAATGTTATGTTCACCGAGTGGTTGTACCATTTTAAAGTAACTCCTTTTACACACTGAGCTTTTATGATGACATAAAAGTATTTTTTACAATAGATAGCTCTATTCTATCAAAAAAATGAAAAATTTTCAGTAGTGAAACTAAAAAATCAACCTTATTTGGCTGATTTTTTATAGTTATTTCATGTGGGCAGCTGTTCGTGCAACCTTACTACTAGCATATTTGAATTGAATTGATTTCTTCTTAAGGAATTCGTCAAAAAGAATTTTCCCTGCATCTGCATCGGTCACTTCGACTTCTAATTCGTAATCTTTTTGTCCCACATAATCATTTTCATCGAGTGCCATAAGGCCTATAGATGTCTGTTTCTCATAGCGTTTTGTTGTGAGACTTCCCCAGACAACAAGTTTATCAAGTGGAATTTCGGTTGCAGAAATAATGTCAGAAATTTGTCCGGCTGGTAGTTGAAAATTTTCCAGTAAATCATGAGCAGTTTGGATGTCTAGAACTTGGTTATATTCTTGATTGCCGACTTCTTGTGGAATTTTTAAGGTTAGTTCTGCTGAGTCCTCAAATGTACGAATACGGAGTGAAAAGCGGTGATTCTTCATATCTAGGTCTGGGGTATCAATGTAGTGGTTTGTTTGAAGAATTGGGCTCACATCTGAAAAGTCAGTAAGCAGGCGTTTGTATTCGGATTTGGTCAGTAAGGTTTTATACTCAATTTCAAGGTGGTTTTTCATGCAGTAAACCCTTTCAATGTGTTATAATAGATTAGTCTTTGTGTTATTCTAATACAATTTAAAAGTTTTGACAAGAAAGGGGCCGTATGGACTTTAACTGGGAAGAATTTTTAGACCCCTATATTCAGACAGTTGGTGAATTGAAAATCAAACTGCGGGGGATTCGCAAGCAGTATCGCAAGGCTAACCGGCATTCTCCAATTGAGTTTGTCACAGGACGGGTAAAACCGATTGAATCCATTAAAGAAAAAATGGCCCTGCGACATATCAAATTGGAAAATCTTGCTCAAGATATGCAAGATATTGCCGGTCTTCGGATTATGGTTCAATTTGTGGACGACATTGAAGAAGTATTAGCTATTTTGCGGAAACGCAAGGATATGCAAATTGTGCATGAACGGGATTATATCAACAATATGAAAGCCTCTGGCTACCGTTCATATCATGTGGTGATTGAGTATCCTGTGGATACTATAAATGGCAACGAGACGGTTCTGGCAGAAATCCAGATTCGAACCCTTTCCATGAATTTCTGGGCTACAATTGAACATTCTCTGAATTATAAATATAAGGGGAATTTTCCAGAAGAAATCAAGAAACGCTTGGAAGTTACAGCAAAAATTGCTTATGAATTAGATGAGGAGATGCGAAAAATCCGCAACGACATTCAAGAAGCGCAGGCCTTATTTGATCCTGCCTATCGCAAACTGAATGACGGTGTGGGCAACAGTGATGATACAGATGAAGAATACAGGTAGAAAAAAAATCGCTCTGCTCGCTAGTCGAAATCCTAAGAGTGAAGCGGTGTCCAAAGAATTATGGACAAAGTTAAAAGAAGCAAATTTTATTTTGACTCCTAAAAATCCAGATATTGTCATTTCTATCGGTGGAGATGGGATGCTTTTATCTGCTTTTCACAAATATGAAAAGTTGATTGATCGTGTACGTTTTGTAGGAATTCACACGGGTCATTTGGGGTTTTATACAGATTATCGCGATTTTGAAGTGGACAAGCTGATTGAAAATCTTAAGCTTGATACAGGTGCTAGAGTATCGTATCCGATTTTAAATGTTAAGGTCAAGATGACAGATGGTCGCATTGTCGAGGCGCGTGCCTTAAATGAGGCGACAGTAAAACGTCTTTCTAAGACCATGGTCGCAGATATTATTATTAACAATGTGCCCTTCGAACGCTTTAGAGGGGATGGAATTTCGGTTTCAACGCCGACAGGCTCAACAGCCTATAACAAGTCATTAGGTGGTGCTGTTTTACATCCAACAATCGAGGCATTGCAGATTGCAGAAGTGGCAAGTTTGAACAATCGTGTTTACCGCACCTTGGGTTCATCCGTTGTTGTCCCTAAAAAAGACAAGATTGTGATTGAACCAAAGCATAGTGACCGTTACTCGATTGCGGTAGACAATAAGACTTTTGTCTATGATAGTATTGAAAGTATAGAGTATCAGATAGACAATAGTAAGATTCATTTTGTTGCAACACCGAGTCATACTAGTTTTTGGAATCGGGTTAAGGACGCCTTTATTGGAGAGGTGGAGTAATGCGGTTTGAATTCATTGCTGACCAGCATACTAAAATAAAAACTTTTTTGAAAAAACATGGTGTTTCAAAAGGTTTGTTGGCCAAAATTAAGTACACAGGTGGCAATATTTGGGTCAACGATATTGAGCAAAATGCAACTTACTTGCTAGATATTGGAGATAGGGTTACAATTGACATACCTGCTGAAGAGGATTTGACTGGTAGTTTAAAACCGATTTTCTTTCCGTTGGATATTGTCTATGAAGATGATCATTTTCTGGCGATAAATAAGCCGGTTGGCTACGCCTCCATTCCTTCTGCTTTGCATTCATCCACAATCGCAAATTTTGTAAAAGGTTATCTTATTGAGCAGAATTATGAGAATAAGCAGGTTCATATTGTGACTCGTCTGGATAGGGATACATCAGGCGTCATGCTGTTTGCCAAGCACGGCTATGCCCATGCACGACTCGATAAGCAGTTACAGGCCAAGCTTATTCATAAACGTTATTATGCTTTGGTGAAGGGGAATGGGCAGCTAGAAGAGACAGGGGATATTATTGCCCCTATCGGTCGTCCAGAAGACAGCATCATTACCCGTTGTGTGACAAAGAATGGAAAATATGCTCATACTTCCTATCGTGTTGTGCAATCGTGGGGAGATATTCATTTAGTAGATATTCAACTACATACTGGGCGGACTCATCAGATTCGTGTTCATTTTTCTCACATTGGATTTCCATTGTTAGGAGATGATATGTATGGTGGAAGTTTGGAATGTGGGATAGAACGTCAAGCCTTGCATTGTCATAATTTGGCCTTCGACAATCCTTTTTCAGCCGAAAGGATTGATTTGGAAGCACCGCTTCCTGAGGATTTTCAGGCTGTCATCAATCAGTTAATAAGTAAATAAATTTAAGGAGTTTGTTCATGAAAATTTTTGAGCAATTAGCTACAAAGCTAGAGGGTAAAAAAGTACGTATCGTATTGCCAGAAGGTGAAGAACCACGTATCTTGCAGGCGACAAAACGTTTGGTAAATGAGTCGGATGTAGTACCCGTCTTGCTTGGAAACCCAGATCGTATTAAGATTTACCTTGACATTGAAGGGATTACAGAAGGTTTTGAAATTATTGACCCAGCTCATTATGATAGATATGATGAGATGGTAGCTGCTTTGGTAGAGCGCCGTAAAGGTAAGGTATCAGAAGAGCAGGCACATGAGTTGTTGAAAGATGTGAACTACTTTGGTGTTATGTTGGTATATATGGGCGTAGTAGAAGGTATGGTATCTGGTGCGATTCATTCAACTGCTTCAACAGTTCGTCCAGCTCTTCAAATCATTAAAACAGAGCCAGGTGTATCGAAAACATCAGGTGCCTTCTTGATGGTAAAAGGTGAAGAGCGTTATATTTTTGGTGACTGTGCTATCAACATTGATCCAGATGCTCAAACCTTGGCAGAAATCGCTATCAACTCAGCACGTACTGCTAAAATGTTTGGTATTGATCCAAAAGTTGCAATGCTCAGCTATTCAACAAAAGGATCTGGCTCAGGTCCTAAAGTTGATAAGGTGGTTGAAGCAACTAAAATTGCTCAAAAATTGCGTCCGGAGTTGGATTTGGACGGTGAATTGCAATTTGATGCTGCCTTTGTCCCTGCTACAGGTAAATTAAAAGCACCAGGTTCGAGTGTTGCTGGTCAAGCGACTGTATTTATCTTCCCAGGTATCTCAGCTGGGAATATTGGTTATAAAATTGCCGAACGTATGGGTGGATTTGCAGCGGTAGGTCCTGTTTTACAAGGTTTGAATCAGCCTGTAAACGACTTGTCTCGTGGTTGTAACCCTGATGATGTTTACAACTTGACCTTGATTACTGCGGTTCAGGCTTTGGAGCACCGTTAATATGAAATTTTTATCACGATATTTTAAGGACTATATTAAGGAATCCATATTAGGTCCAGTTTTTAAACTATTGGAAGCTTGTTTTGAGCTTTTGGTACCATTAATTATCGCCTATATCGTTGATACAATTATTCCAAATGGCAGCCAGGGAAACCTGGTTGCTATGCTTTTTTTACTGGTTGGTATAGCATGTATTGGAATTATTGTTTCACTAATAGCGCAATATTATTCAGCTAAAGCAGCAGTTGGAGTGACTAAAGAGCTGACGAATGACTTGTATCAGAAGGTTCTTTCCCTTCCCAAGTCTAGCCGAGATATTCTTTCCTCATCCAGTTTGCTGACACGATTGACCAGCGACACTTTACAAATTCAAACGGGTATTAATACTTTTCTTCGTTTGTTTTTACGTGCTCCAATTGTCGTATTTGGTTCGCTCATCATGGCATTCTATATTAGCCCAAGTCTATCTGCCTATTTTCTAGGAATGATTATCCTATTGATTTTTATAGTGACAGTCATTTCTGTTATGACCAGCCGTATTTATCAATCGATGCGAAAAGAATTAGATGGTTTGGTGGGGCAGGTACGTGAGACCGTGACTGGTTGGCGAGTGATTCGTGCATTTGGACAAAGAGAGCGGGAAATTAAGGCTTTTCAAGGCATAAATCAGATTTATAAGAAGCAACAGTTGCAGGCTGGTTTTTGGTCTAGTCTTTTATCGCCATTGACATTTTTGGTGGTCAACAGCACCTTACTCATTCTCATCTGGCAAGGAAATATAGCCATTTCACACAATTTGTTGGAACAGGGGATGTTGGTCGCTCTTATCAACTACCTTCTTCAAATTTTAGTCGAATTGGTCAAGATGATTATGGTCGTGTCTACTCTCAACCAGACCTATATTTCAGCGCAACGTATTCAAGAGGTGTTTGACCAAACATCTGAGGATGTAGAGTCTAGTTTGCCAAAAGTGGTTAGTGAGGATAAGGAAATCATCTTTTCTGTGCGTCATCTTTCCTTTTCTTATCCAAAATCTGCTGAGGAGTCCCTGTCTGACATTACTTTTGACTTACGTAAGGAACAGTTTATGGGAATTATCGGGGGAACTGGGTCAGGTAAGTCCACCCTAGTAGATTTATTGCAGGCACTCTATTCAGTGCCAACAAATCAGCTCTCTCTCTTCATTGATGGAAAAAGTCCTAAGAATTTAAAAGAGTGGCGGCAGCGAATTGCCATCGTTCCGCAACAGGCCCAGCTTTTTGCTGGAACTATTCGTTCTAATTTATCTTTAGGATTGGAAGAAATATCTGATAGTGACCTATGGTCTGCTTTAGAAATTGCACAGGCTAAATCTTTCATAGAGGATAAAGGTGGTTTGGATAGCCCTGTCGAAGCCTTTGGGAAGAATTTTTCTGGTGGACAGCGTCAACGTTTGACCATTGCACGCGCTATTTTACAGAAAGCACCGATTTTAATCTTAGATGATGCAACATCTGCTCTGGATTATTTGACGGAGAGTCGATTATTAGCTGCTATTCGCCAGGAATTACCAGGTCAGAACTTAATCATGGTGTCACAAAGAACCAATAGTTTACGGACAGCTGATCAGATTTTGGTCTTGGAACAAGGGCGTCAAGTTGGACTTGGTCGCCATGAGGACTTGCTGAGAAGCTCTGCTATTTATCAAGAAATTCACCAATCGCAACAACAAGGAGAGGAGGATAGCTATGAGACAATCTAGTTTTAAGGAACTGGTCAGATTGGTTCTACACCAGCCCCTTCGAATGTCCTTGATGTTGGTGGGAACTTTGGTGCAAGTCCTTCTGACAGTTTATCTGCCTATCTTGATTGGTCAGGCAGTTGATGCAGTATTGATAGCAAATGGTCAGGTCTTGCTCGGTATCTTAGGCAAAATGGTGATGGTTATCTTGCTTAATACACTGGTGCAATGGTACTTACCTTTGGTAACCAATCGCTTGGTTTACGGAATGGTGGCCGACTTGCGTGAACAGGTCTATGTGAAGCTGCACCAGATGCCCTTATCTTATCTTGATCGTCAATCAGTCGGTGACTTGGTGGCTCGTTTTTCAAGTGATAGCGAGCAATTAACAAATGGTCTCTTGATGATTTTCAATCAATTTTTCATTGGTATCTCGACCATTTTCCTAACCATTTTCACTATGGCTAGGCTTGACTTGACGATGATGTTGGTTGTTGTTGCCCTGACTCCAGTTTCTCTGCTTGTGGCACGCTATATCGCTAAGAAATCCTATGGTTATTATAGGCAACAGACTCAGGCACGTGGGAGGCAATCTCAGCTTTTGGAAGAGTCCATCAGTCAATTGACACTGGTTCAATCTTTCAATGCTCAAGAGCAATTTACGCAAGGTTTTCAAGTTGTGAATGACCAGTATGCGACCTATTCCCAACAGGCTATCTTTGCCTCTTCAACGGTCAATCCAAGTACTCGCTTTGTCAATGCTATTATTTATGCCTTACTTGCAGGACTTGGAGCGCTAAGAATTATGGCAGGAAATTTTACAGTGGGATCCCTGACAACCTTCCTCAATTATGCTAGTCAGTACAGCAAGCCTTTTAATGATATTTCCTCGGTCCTATCGGAATTGCAGAGCGCCTTAGCTTGTGCAGACAGGCTGTTTGCTATCTTGGCTCTAGATAGCATTGACGACCAGGCTGAGCGGAAAATTGATTCAGAGGAGTTGAAGGGAGCTATTTCCTTTGACAATGTGTCTTTCTCATATAGCCCTGAACGTTCTCTGATAGAACATTTGGACATTGCTGTCAAAGCTGGACAAAAAGTAGCCATTGTTGGACCTACTGGTGCTGGCAAATCAACCATGATTAACCTTCTTATGCGCTTCTACGATGTGACGGCTGGTCAGATTGTCTTAGATGGGGTTCCGATTAGCCAGTATAGTCGTGAGGATCTTCGCAGACAGATTGGGATGGTTTTACAGGAGACATGGATCAAATCTGGTACCATTCATGATAATATTGCCTATGGCTATCCAAATGCCACGCGGGAATTGGTCATTGAGGCGGCTAAGGCAGCTAATGCAGACTTCTTTATTCGTCAGCTTCCGCAGGGCTACGATACAGTTTTGGCAGATGGAGGAGAAGGCTTATCCCAGGGACAACGTCAGCTTTTGTCTATTGCGCGTGTCTTTGTCAAGATACCTAAAATCCTGATTTTAGATGAGGCGACTTCCTCTATTGATACACGGACAGAAATTTTAGTACAGGAAGCATTTGCCAAATTGATGGAAGGACGGACCAGTTTTATTATTGCTCATCGCCTATCAACCATTCAATCAGCTGACTTGATTTTGGTCATGGTGGATGGAAAAATTGTTGAACAAGGGAATCATGAAGCGTTGATGGCTGAACAAGGCGTTTATTATCAAATGCAAACAAGTCAGCAGACAGAGGAGGATGAAAGTGTTAGATAAATTAAACTTACAACCGATTACGGTTTTAGATGACTATCAAGCTACAATGCTCAATGAGAAAGAGGTGCTAATGACCACAAAGGTGACGGAAAAATCTCTCAATCCATACGGTATGGCACATGGAGGCTTTCTTTTCACATTGGCAGATTCAGTTGCAGGTCTGACAACGGTAGCAAGTGGTTCTTATTCTGTCACCCTACAGTCCAATATTCATTATATGAAGGCAGCTAAACTTGGTGATACCTTATCAGTAATAGGCTCTTGCACACATGATGGAAGTAGAACAAAGGTCGTCGAAGTTAAGATAGAAAACCAAGATAAACAGCTACTTGCTTCAGCAAGTTTTACCATGTTTGTAACAGGAAAAGTAGAATAAAACTCTTCGAACATCAAAAGCAGACAGTCTTGGCTAGATTTAGAAAAACAAATTCGTTCGCTCTATTTCCAACCTCCAAAGGTTCCCCAAACCTTTGGAGCTAGTTTGATTTTGATTATAAACGATATAAGGGAGTTGGCAAAAGCTGGCTCCCTTTCTTTGTGTTATACTAGATGTATGTTAAATTTGAAAGAATATGGAATCGAAATGTGGCCGGAGGAAAAGATTCAAGCTTTTCGCAAAGCACTCTTAGATTGGTATGATGCCAATAAACGTGACTTGCCTTGGAGACGGACCAAGGATCCGTATGCTATATGGGTTTCTGAAATCATGCTTCAACAGACAAGAGTAGACACGGTCATTCCTTATTATGAACGTTTTCTCCATCACTTGCCTACGATTAGTGATTTAGCACAAGCACCAGAGGAGGTCATTCTCAAACTCTGGGAGGGATTGGGCTATTATTCGCGCGTGCGGAATATGCAAAAGGCGGCTCAGCAAATGGTAGAAGATTTTGATGGGCAATTTCCGACCACGCATGCAGCCATTTCAAGCCTAAAGGGCATTGGTCCTTATACTGCTGGAGCAATTTCCAGTATTGCTTTTAATTTGCCAGAACCAGCGGTAGATGGCAATGTGATGCGGGTTCTCAGCCGCTTGTTTGAGGTTGATTATGACATTGGTCTTCCTGCCAATCGCAAGATTTTCCAAGCGATGATGGAGCTATTGATTGATTCAGAGCGACCGGGCGATTTCAACCAAGCTCTAATGGATCTAGGGTCGGATATTGAATCGCCAGTTAATCCACGTCCCCAGGACAGCCCAGTCAAAGCCTTTAGCGCAGCCTACTTAAACGGTACAATGGATAAGTATCCAATCAAAGCACCAAAGAAAAAGCCGATTCCCGTGGCCTACCAGGGATTTCTCATCAGGAATAAAGACAATCAATTTTTATTGGAAAAAAATAATGAAGCAGGTCTTCTATCAGGTTTCTGGTCTTTTCCGCTTTTGGAAAAAGGAGCAATCGTTGACAAACAAGTCTCTCTCTTTGAAGTTGCAGAAGAAGTTGTTCAGCCAGATATTCGGCAGAGCTTTACGGAACTTTATGGTCTGACTGTTGATTGGCAAGAGCAAGAATTTGGCATCGTCCAGCACATTTTTAGTCACCGCAAATGGCAGATAGAAATGGTAGAAGGTGTGGCAGAAACACTTAACCTTCCAGAATCAAAAGAATTGAAATGGGTTTCTGTAGAAGATTTTCCTACCTACCCATTTGCTAAGCCGCAACAAAAAATGTGGGAAAACTTTATCAAGGAAAAAGAAAAGCAAAAAAGTTGACTTTGGAGCACATAATTATTTGAAAGCGTTTTATAATAGTGGTATAATCTAATTGAAAAAAGGAAATAGTTAGTTAAGATGTTGAACGCCATCTGAATTGCTGAAAGGAGTTCTTTAGCGTTCGTAGAAGTGTATATACTATTAGCCATCTTTCTCTAATAAAAAGAGAGGGATGCTAGTAGGGGAAAAGTCCGTTATCCCTGTTTTATATCTATTTGTGATATCCATTGTCAAATGCATAGCATTAACTCATTATTTAGCCTTGCTACCCGGTTCAATCAGAAGTAGGCTAAGATTATTCGTGTCGTAACTACTATGTGTTCAAGATGTTGTAACTTTTGAACATAACCTTAGAAAATCACAAAAACCTCTAGCGATTTTCATCATAATAAGCAATCTCCACACTTTAGACAAATAGTAAGAGGACAATCAAAGACATAAGGGTAGCAGAATAATTATTTAATCATTAACTTGTTGTCAAATAACTATCTGGTAATGGACTTTTCCAATTTGACATATAAAAAGGAGGCTGTCATAGCCTCCTTTTACTGTGCTTTTCAATTTGTTTTCAGTAGGAAAAAACGCCAGCTATACGGACAGACTTTCCAAAACTAGATGGATGAATGTAGCATATATAACTAGTGATTAACTAGGCTTAAAAATCAATCTGGACTATAAATATCTACAACTTGACCAATAGGTCGAATATCGTCTTCTGGGCTAAAATAGATATCATCATAGTCAGAATTGAGTGATTGCAAATAGTCACCTTTGAACTTTTTAACAAAATTTTCCCCATTGACTGAAAAAATTCCAATCGTATTTAGAGGAATATGAGGAGTTAGGCGAATGAAGAGATAGTCTCCATCCTCGATATGCGGAGCCATAGAATCTCCCACAACCTGAGCGATTGTATCATAAGATTGGTTATCTGGAATCTCATCGTTATAGAATGATACAAGATTGTTCATATCTGTATCCTGCCAGTAACCTGTACCGGCAGAAACCTTACCAGGAACAGGTAATTCGATTCGCTCCCGATAGTCATCCAAGTGAAGAATAGAAGCAGAAGGAGTAACTGAGGCAGTTTGCATAGCTGCTAACTGTTCTTGACCAAAAGTTAACCATTGTGCATGGAAATCACCTTTTAGTTCATTGTCCAAGGTTAGAACCTCTGGATGAATAGGCTGTTGAAAGAGTTTAAATTGGGAAGGAGTAATCGTTAAAGCTATATCCTGATTGGAATCTAGTTGCTCGATTAGCTCACCAACCGATATAGCCATGCCCTTAGCGACTTTTTCTAGCGTATCCATCGTTGGCAGGAGAGCTTTTTTGGTTTTGGGATGCTGGTTCTTTTCCAACATAGAAATATAACCTTTTGTTAAACCAGATAATTCAGCGAATTTATCCATTGATAATTTATTCTTGCTTCGGTATTCTTTTAAAATATCACCTAAAATCATGATTGTCTCCTTATCTGTTTAACTAATTATACCATTAAAAAATATTTTTTGCAAATTTTGTTTAACGTGTTTAACAAAAAATCAAAACGGTGTTATGATAATCTCACAAAAAGAAAAATAGGAGTCGCAAATGAAAAGGATTACAGAGATTTCTTGGAATGATATTTATAAAGAGTGGGAAACCTATGCTAATCATTTTGGTTTGGCGACTCCGATAAATACTGAAAAATTGCGAAATCAGAAATCGAAGGATTTTGGAAAAGGAAGTCTGATTACGCTGGACTTATTAGCCGATTACGATACTGATTTTGAGAAGACCGCAGCTATTTGGGTAGCTTCATTTTGTAGAGATTTAATACAAGATTACGCATATTTACTAAATGGTAGAGCCTATCTTACAGTCAATCAGATTTATTTTCAGGCACTCAAACAATTCCAGTCAGAAGCGGTAATATGGTCAAAACCTCTCACATGATTGCAACCGAAGTTATTTGTATCTTATCGTTTGTTGGAAAATCTTGATTTGAGTCATTATTCTTGTGTAGTTGAGTTAGCAATGTTGTAGGCTAGTATGGTTCGGACACAGATATTAGAAAAGTAATTATAGTAGGAGAATGAAAATGTTTAATTTGTTGAATAAGAAAGCTGAAGTATCGAAAGTTGCAGAGTATTGGAATGATACCTTGATAGAAAGAGGAATTTTGAGCGCTAATGAATTGCTCGAAGGAAAATGCTGGAGATGTAAAAGTTCTCATGGTGTAAATATGTGTCAGATTGTATCAAGCAAATGGAGCAAGGATACGAGCCTGGCTAATCAGATGGTCCTATGTCTATCCTGTCAGCATGAAAAACCTAATGTAGCTGATACAGAAATTGTGTGGCAATGGTTAGAAGTTGAGAATAATGAACGTTACTGGACTCTACAAGGTATGGCAGAATATGAGAAAATGTATAAAAAATCAGTACTTCAAGAGTTATGGGATATGGGAATTCGAGATGGTGAAGAAGTCGATACGCTTGTAAATAAAGTAACTAGCCTTTCTCGTAAGAATGATATTGTTTTAAATAGAGCAACCTTAGCAGGATTATTTCGCTGTGAAATCGAACAAATGCGTCGAAAGGCATTTCTAAATTGGACAGGAATTTTTAAGCTAGTCAGTTAACCGATACAGTTGTAGGAAAACATCTCATGCTGATTGGAGTAACAGATAAATAAAAAGCGCATCAGCTTAGAATCTTAAAGAAAGAAGTCTAATGATGCGTTTATAGGGTTATATTTCAGCTAATAAAATTGGAGTGAATGTTTTTGAATTATAGCTCAAAACGTTAATCCAAACGTTATGGCGACAACATTTGTGCCGACTTTTTGGTTCAAATTGGTTCAAATGTTTACTCGCTTAATGAATTCAATAAATTTAAGGCCTCAGCATCTTGCTGGTGTCTTTTTTCTGGCATCAATTCTAGATAATACTGTTGTGTTGTTAAGATAGAGTTATGACCTAGACGACGAGAAATATAGTCTAGGCTAATATCTTTTGAAAAGAGAAATGAGGCATGCGTGTCACGAAGTCCATGAAATGTCGTTTTTGTTAATCCCAACTGTTTTAACAGCTTTTGAAGTTGACTAGCTTGCTTGAATCCATTTCAATCAAAGATATAGCCTTCTTTTATTTGTGCAAGCTTTGTCACAGCTTGATAAACATCTTCGTTGATGGAAATATCACGCTTAGAATATTTGGTTTTAAGCTGGGCATCGTCATTAGTTGGACTAATTGATCGAAGAATTTTGATACCATATTCAAAAATATCTTCTTTTTTAATTCCTAAAAGTTCTCCGCGCCTTGCTCCTGTCTCAAGGGCGAGAGCAACAAGAACATTAAATTCATCCTCAGTATGACTTAGGCAGTATTGTCTGAGTTTTTTAAATTCTGTGATAGATAGTGGTATATTTCGTTTAGGTTGTTCTTGTCCTTTTGATTTCAAAAGATGACCAAAATCATTACTAATCAAACCACGAGCATACGCATATTTTAATGAACCATGGATTTTAAGAACAAGTTCTTTTACTGTTTTTTTAGAGTGGGTTTCAGCGTATTGGTCGATTTTCTTTTGCATGACGAGATCGTCAAGGTGTTTAAGTTGAATACCATCAAAAAGGTCATCAACTATTACGAGAGTTCGTTTATAGTTAATAAAGGTGGCTTCGCGAACGTCAGTTTTCTTGACCGTATGGACCCAATTTCTATAAAAATCAGGAAATAGGGTGGAGCGTTCGGCAATGTTTTTGCCACGACCTTTTTCAAGTTCCATTTCTAATGTCCAAAGCTCAGCATCTTTTCTGTTGCTAAAGGTTTTAGTTTCTCGTTTATATTCTCCTTTCTTATAAAGTGATACAGTTGCACGGTAAGAGTTACCACGTTTTGTTATTGTTGACATTTTATCAGCCTTTCTATAAAAAATGATTGATAAAATAGACTAGTCACATATAGGATATATGAAAAATCTAATTTTATCAATCATTATCCGTCAATCGCAGTGGCTTTCAATAAATTTAACCAGTTTTGACTTCAAATAGCGCTCTTGTTTTCCCACCATAAAGCATTGAAAGTCTGGGTGACTTCTAATGTACTTACCAAATGATTTAGGATCTATTCCAAGTAGTTCCGCTACTTGTTGTCTATTTAACAGAAGAGGAGAATTATTTTGAGGTAACATATAAAATTCCTTTCATTTTCTAGATATAAGTATTATGCCACATGTGCAACAAATCGAGGCTTGATTTTTGAAAAATGTACAATGTTTCCTAACGTTTCAATAAAATATAAGCATAGGAATGTGGAAATTCCTCTGGTCTATTGTGTCCCAGAGCCTTTGTTACAATTTTACAAGCTTTTCTGTCGAGCGAGATGCCAACTAACTCTTTACGCAGATGGATAATTTCTTTACGATTTCTAATCTTGGAAATTTCGCGTGCTACACTGCGATAAACACGCTCTGCATACTCTGCAGGATATTTGTGTGACTTTAATGCTGTTGGAACTTTCTTTCCATCAAAATCGTCGAGGATTAAATCTTTGGGAACATGAAAGACTTTCTTTTTTCCTGCTCGTTGGAAAATAGCGACTAACCACTCTTCCTCCTCTTGACTAGTGGCCATGATTGGAGACCAGCGATCTCTGCGTCCTTTTGTGTGATGCTTATGGCCGGCTAAATTTAAATACCAACGGCCATCACGGCCGCGTTGCAGAGCATCGCCAGTGACGTGGATTAATTCACTTTTGCGTAAGCCTGTCGAGGTAACTACTTTATGCCAGTAGTCGTTATTTTTGTTGGATAAACGATAGTCTTTATGTAATACACGATTGTTCATACGATTCGCACGAGTACGTGGTTGTGTAGCGATGAAATTAGTTGAGGAAACTCCGAGAACTTTGGCCAATGCTACTTTGTAGGTAGCTTGTGTATATGGACTTAAACCAATCTCTATACAATATTGTAAGTATTGATTGATAAGTTCTATCCAACCTTCCGTATCTTTTTCAACATTACCTAATGCCATTAACTGTTCTGGCGAAATGTTAATTGAAACCCATTTTGCAAAACAATGCTATGAACCTGAATAGTTATGGAGTGTACGATGAGTGTGGATTAACTCAATGCTTTCTTTTTTCCTTGCAGTCGGTTCTAACGAACCGATGTTTTGCGAACTGCGCAAAACCTGCTCGCGAAGATTGCTCTCATAATAAAGTTGTAATTATCATTTAAAATAATGTTCAAAATTCCAACATATTCTTGTTTATTTTTGATATAATGTAAAAAAACAACAAAGGATTAAACATGAATAAACGAGAACGACTAGAAGAAATTACACGATTGGTAAACAAAAAAGGCACAGTTCGAATTTCTGAGATAGTAGAATTGCTAAATGTTACTGATATGACTGTTCGACGTGATTTCATTGAATTGGAAGAGCAAGGTGTCTTAACAAAAATTCATGGCGGTGCTAGAAGTAATAAGGCTTTTCAATATCGAGAATATTCCCATTCTGAGAAACACATTCAGAATAAGGAAGCCAAGCAAGAGATAGCGGAAAGGGCTGCACAACTGATAGAAGATGGAGACACGGTATTTTTAGGTCCAGGAACAACAGTGGCCTTTCTGGCTGAGGCCATTAAAAATCTTCGCCTAACTGTCATCACAAATTGTATGCCTGTTTTTACTATCCTATCACAAAAGAAGACAGAGGATTTTCAAGTCTTTCTCCTTGGAGGAGAATATCGGCAAGTGACAGAATCTTTTGTAGGAGAAATTACCAATACAAGTTTAGAAAAAATGCGATTCAGCAAGATTTTCTTTTCAGGTAACGGACTTAAGGGAACTGATGTCATGACCTCTACCCTAGCGGAAGCCTATACGCAAAATATTGCCATTAAACATTCTTTAGAAAAATATCTACTGCTGGATGCCACGAAAATTGGAAAAGATGATTTTACTTCTTTTTGTGATTTGAATGATGCAACTGCTCTAGTGACAGATATGAATGCAAAGGATGAAAATTACCAATTATTAAGTAATCACATTGAAATTATTTCTACAAAATCATAAAGTTATCAAAACCAACAGAGAAATGTTGGTTTTTTGTTTGTATACGAAAAAAACAAACAAAAATAAAATAAAATATGTTGACTTTGTGTTTGTTTGGTTGTATAATTTAAACATAAAAAGCGAAAACGCTTTTCTAAGTTTTGCAAAACAAAGATTTTCTGCCAAATATGGCTACAACTTTCTATTTTTGTTAGGAGATAAGTTATGACAATCATTATCGGTGCTGATCCAGCGGGCTCAAAACTAAAAGACGTTATTAAAGATTATTTGCTAGAAAAATCATATGACTTTAAAGATGTCAGTGATGGAAGTGATTTTGTTGATACAACTTTGGCAGTAGTTGCAGAAGTTAATCAACAGGAAGGAAATCTTGGCATTGTGATTGATGCTTATGGCGTTGGTCCATTTATGACCGCAACTAAAGTCAAAGGCATGATCGTTGCAGAAGTTTCAGACGAACGCTCTGCCTATATGACAAGAGGACACAACAATTCGCGTATTATTACAATCGGTAGTGAGATTGTAGGAGAAGGAATTGCTAAAAATATCGTTAAAGGATTTGTTGAAGGTGAGTATGATGGTGGCCGTCACCAAATTCGTGTCGATATGCTAAATAAAATGTGTTAATGGTTGTAAACAAAGGAGAATAAGAGATGAAAATTGCAATCGGTTGTGACCACATTGTAACCTATGAAAAAATCGCTGTGGTAGATTATTTGAAAAATCAAGGCTATGAAGTATTGGACTTTGGGACTTATGACAATGTTCGTACTCATTACCCAATCTTTGGTAAAAAAGTTGGTGAAGCAGTTGTGAGCGGGCAAGCAGATTTGGGAATTTGTATTTGTGGAACAGGTGTTGGAATCAACAATGCTGTAAACAAGGTACCTGGCGTCCGATCAGCCCTGGTTCGTGATATGACCTCTGCACTCTATGCAAAAGAAGAGTTAAATGCCAACGTCATTGGTTTTGGAGGAAAGATTACGGGCGAGCTGCTCATGTGCGACATCATTGAAGCCTTTATTAAAGCAGAATACAAACCAACTGAAGAAAACAAACGCTTAATTGAAAAGATTGCTGCAGTTGAAACGCTCAATCAAGAGCAAGCTAATCCAGAGTTCTTTACAGAATTTCTTGAAAAGTGGGATCGTGGAGAATACCACGACTAGGAGGCTCACATGATTTTGACAATCACTTTAAATCCGTCGGTTGATATTGCCTATCACTTGGATACCTTTCATTTGGATACGGTCAATCGAGTAGAAAAAAGTTCAAAAAACAGCTGGAGGCAAGGGGCTCAATGTCACACGAGTTTTGAAACAAATTGGTGAAGATATAGTGGCTACTGGTTTTATTGGTGGTGAGATTGGAAGTTATGTAAAGAAACAACTCACTCGAAATGATATTAAAAATTCCTTTGTGGAAATTGGGAGCGAAACACGTAATTGCATTGCGATTCTTCATGATGGCAAACAGACGGAGATTTTAGAACAAGGCCCAATTATTCAAGAACATGAAGCCTTGAATTTTATAGAACACCTTGAAATCGTCCTGAACAATGTAGATGTAGTTGTCATTTCAGGAAGTTTGCCTAAGGGACTTGCTAGCAATTATTATGTTGAGATTGTAGAACTTTGTAAAAAATACGGTGTAGCTGTTGTTTTGGATTGTTCTGGTGAGGCGCTGAAAAACGTTTTAGAAAGCCAGCAGAAGCCGACAGTTATTAAGCCGAATACAGAAGAGTTATCACAACTGATTGGTAAAGAAGTTACTGATGATATTCAAGAGTTGAAATCAGTTTTGTCTGATCAACTTTTCCAAGGAATTGATTGGATAGTCGTCTCATTAGGAGCAAAGGGGGCTTTTGCCAAGCACAATGACAAGTTCTATCGTGTCAGAATTCCAAAAATCAAAGTTGTCAATCCAGTAGGATCAGGAGATTCAACTGTTGCAGGTATTGCAGCAGGTTTGGTACATGCTTTACCTGAAGCAGAATTATTAAAAAATGCTAATGTTTTAGGCATGTTAAATGCTCAGGAAGAACAGACAGGTTACGTCAATTTAGAAAATGCAGAATCGTTGTATTCTCAAATCGAAGTTGAAGAGGTATAATATGGTAGTAACAGCAGATAAAAGAAAATACATGGAAAAAGTAAGCAATGAAGCAGGTATTATTTCAGCTTTAGCTTTTGACCAACGTGGAGCCCTGAAAAGAATGATGGCAAAACATCAGACAGAAGAACCTACTGTGGAGCAGATGGAAGAACTAAAGAAACTAGTTTCAGAAGAATTAACACAGTTTTCTTCCTCAATTCTGTTAGACCCTGAATTTGGTTTGCCAGCATCGCGCGCCCGCGATGAACAATGTGGTCTACTTTTAGCTTATGAAAAAACTGGCTATGATACCAGCTCTACTAGTCGATTACCAGATTGCCTAGTAGAGTGGTCTGTAAAACGACTAAAAGAAGAAGGGGCAGATGCGATTAAGTTTCTACTCTACTATGACGTTGATGGGGATCCATACGTCAATCTTCAAAAACATGCCTATATTGAACGCTTAGGTTCAGAATGTCAGGCAGAAGGTTTGCCATTCTTTTTGGAAATTTTGAGCTACGATGAAACGATTGAAGACAATGCCAGTGTGGAATTTGCAAAAGTCAAACCTCGAAAAGTAAATGAGGCTATGAAGGTATTTTCGGACGAACGATTTGGAGTGGATGTTCTCAAGGTAGAAGTACCTGTGAACATGAATTTTGTAGAAGGCTTTGGAACAGGGGAAGTCGTTTATACAAAAGAAGAAGCAGCCGAATATTTCCGTCAACAAGAAGCATCAACTCATTTGCCTTATATTTATCTAAGTGCAGGTGTTTCTGCAAAACTCTTCCAAGATACACTAGTGTTTGCACATGAAGCAGGTGCTAAATTTAACGGTGTTCTTTGTGGTCGTGCAACATGGGCGGGTGTTGTGCCAGTCTATATTGAACATGGTGAAGAAGCTGCGCGTGAATGGTTACGAACTGTTGGTCGTGAAAATATCGAGGGACTTGATGTAGTCTTGTCTCAAACAGCAACTTCTTGGCTAGAAAAATAATTGAAAAAATAACCATTTTCTTAAAAGAAAGGGTTTACATTTTCTGAGAATATGCTATAATAATCTCATCAGCAAGAATAGAGTGGATTGTAACTAATTCGATTAGGCAAGACTACAAATGGATTTGAGAGTAGGATATTCTCGGTTTGTTTGTAGTCTTTTTTTGCTTAAAAATATAGGAGGGATATATGTTTAGGATTATACAGTCACTAAATAATAACGCTGCCCTGGTGAAAAATGAACATGGGGAACAGGCAGTCGTGATGGGATTAGGTATAACCTTTCAAAAGAAGAAAGGGGATTTAATTATTAAGGACAAGATAGAAAATATCTTTTCGCTAAAAAATGATGAAGCCAAAGAAAATTTTCTAACCTTATTAAAAGATATTCCATTAGATTTTATTTCGGCAACCTACACGGTTATTAATCATCTAGTAGAAACTTATCATTACCCTGTACAAGAATATCTATATGTGACACTGACAGATCATATCTATTGTGCATATCAGGCGGTTTTAAAGAATACCTATCAAGAAAGTAGGCTACCCAATATTTCAGCCGAATATCCATTGGAATATAAAATGGCGCGTGAAGCCTTAGCTATGTTTCGTGAAAAGTTGCTAAATGATTTTCCAAATGATGAGATTGGTAAAATTGCACTTCACTTAATCAATGCAAAAGGTGAAACAATTCATCCCACAAGTGAAGAACATGATATCAGTAAGAAAATTATTGCTGAGGTTGAACAAATTTTGATAGATAATGGGATTAGACGCTCAAAAGAAAATAGCAATTTTTATGATCGCTTTATGATTCATTTGTCCTATTTTCTGAATTACTTAGATAGATCCCATCAGTCAAATGAATCGATTGCTAGTTTGGAACAGTACATCAAGCTCCAGAATCCAAGAGCCCATCAGGTTGGAAGTCAGATTTTTGAGATGATTACATCATTGGTTGATGAGCCAGTAAATGATAGTGAAAGGTTCTATATTGTGTTACATATTCAACGGTTATTGTAAATCAATTCAATTTTAAAAGGAGGTTCATATTATGAACAGAGAAGAAATTACGTTATTAGGTTTTGAGATTGTTGCATTCGCTGGTGATGCTCGTTCTCGTTTGATGGAGGCACTGGCTGCTGCTCAAAAAGGTGATTATGCAAAAGCAGAAGAACTAGTTGAAGCGGCCAATGCTTGTATTGTTGAAGCCCACCATGCTCAGACAAGTTTGTTGCAGAAAGAAGCGGCTGGTGAGGATTTAGCCTTTAGTGTGACGCTCATGCATGGTCAAGACCATCTCATGACAACGTTGTTATTGAAAGATATGATGAGTCATATGATTGAACTTTACAAACGAGGTGATAAGTAATGAATAAATTGATTGAATTCATTGAGAAAGGGAAGCCTTTCTTTGAAAAGATTTCGAGAAACCCTTATTTAAGGGCTATCCGTGATGGTTTTATTGCTGCCATGCCGGTTATCTTGTTCTCAAGTATCTTTCTATTGGTGGCTTTTGTTCCTAATATCTTTGGTTTTACTTGGTCAGATGAAGCAGTTGCAGCTATCATGAAACCTTACGGTTATACAATGGGTATTGTAGCTGTCTTAGTTGCAGGAACGACCGCAAAATCTTTAACAGATGCGTTTAACCGTCAATTGCCAAAAACCAATCAGATTAACTTCATTTCAACCATGATTGCCTCAATTTCAGGTTTCTTATTACTGGCTTCTGATGGTATTGAAGGTGGATTTGCCAATGGTTACATGGGAACTAAGGGACTTTTGACAGCCTTTCTAGCAGCCTTCATTACGGTTAATATCTATAAGGTCTGTGTGAAAAACAATGTCACTATTCGTATGCCAGACGAAGTTCCACCGAATGTATCCCAGGCATTTAAAGATGTGATTCCATATGCATTGTCTATCTTTGTCTTGTATGGAATTGATCTTGTGACACGTCAATTCCTTGGAACAAACGTTGCTGAGGCGATTCTGAAATTATTTGAGCCTCTGTTTACAGCTGCAGATGGTTATGTTGGTATTACAATTATCTTTGGTGCCTATGCTTTGTTCTGGTTTGTAGGGATTCATGGTCCATCTATTGTGGAACCAGCAATTGCAGCCATTACTTATGCTAATATTGAAACCAACTTCCAGCTTTTACAAGCCGGTCAACATGCGGACAAAATCCTGACTTCAGGTACTCAAATGTTTATCGTGACTATGGGTGGTACAGGTGCTACCTTGGTTGTGCCATTCATGTTTATGTGGTTGACTAAGTCTAAACGAAATAAAGCAATTGGACGTGCTTCAGTTGTTCCAACTTTCTTTGGTGTAAACGAACCGATCTTGTTCGGTGCGCCACTTGTACTCAACCCAGTATTCTTTGTTCCATTCATCTTAGCTCCAATTGCTAACGTATGGATTTTCAAATTCTTTGTTGATACGCTAAAAATGAACAGTTTCAGCGTTAACTTGCCATGGACAACTCCAGGACCATTGGGGATTGTAATGGGAACAAACTTTGCTCCACTTGCCTTTGCACTAGCTATTTTGTTGGTATTTGTCGATGTACTTATCTATTATCCATTCTTGAAAGTTTATGATGAGCAAATTCTTGCTGAAGAACAATCAGGGAAAGTTGAAAATAGCTTGAAAGAGAAAGTGGCAGCTAATTTTAATACTGCCAAGGCGGATGCTATTCTTGAAAAGGCTGCAGTCGAAACCGAAATTTCTGAACAAACTAATGTTTTGGTACTTTGTGCAGGGGGTGGTACAAGTGGATTACTTGCCAACGCTCTAACTAAAGCTGCAAAAGAATATGGTGTTCCAGTTACAGCTACAGCAGGAAGCTATGGGGCGCACCGTGAGATTTTGCCAGAGTATCAATTAGTCATCCTTGCACCTCAAGTAGCATCAAACTACGATGACATTAAACAAGAAACCGATGCATTGGGTATTAAACTTGCCAAAACTGAAGGGGCTCAATACATTAAACTCACACGAGATGGTCAAGGTGCTCTTGACTTTGTCAAACAACAGTTTTAGAACCTATATTCACAGTTCAGCACTTCCATCTAAGGCTAGTTTTTCAGCTACTCATCGTTAGTTTTTTTCAAAATACAGTCAGTATTCCCTCAAAAAAACGCCTTGATTAGCGAAAAACTATCTCTTATATACAAGTATATACAAGCACTTCACTTGTGAATACAGGTTCTTAATCAAAAGGGGAGGGAGTTATCATCTCCAACTCCTACCCCTTTATTTATTTTTGATAGAAGAAGGTAGGCATATGGTTAAAACATTACCGAAAGATTTTATATTTGGTGGAGCAACTGCTGCATATCAAGCAGAGGGTGCCACAAAGACAGATGGAAAAGGTCGTGTTGCGTGGGACAAGTATCTAGAAGATAATTACTGGTACACTGCGGAACCAGCTTCTGATTTTTATAATCGTTATCCAGTTGATTTAGAACTAAGTGAACAGTTTGGGGTAAATGGCATTCGGATTTCAATTGCGTGGTCTCGTATCTTCCCAACAGGCTTTGGAGAAGTGAATCCAAAGGGAGTAGAGTATTACCATAAATTATTTGCGGAATGCCATAAGCGTCACGTAGAACCATTTGTAACGCTTCACCATTTTGATACACCAGAAACGCTACATTCTAATGGTGACTTTCTAAATCGAGAAAATATTGAGCACTTCGTCAATTACGCAGCGTTTTGCTTCAAAGAATTCCCTGAAGTTAGTTACTGGACAACCTTTAATGAAATCGGTCCAATTGGTGATGGGCAATATCTAGTTGGGAAGTTCCCACCAGGGATTCAGTATGACTTAGCTAAGGTATTCCAATCTCACCACAATATGATGGTTTCACATGCCAAGGCTGTTAAGCTTTACAAGGATGCTGGTTATAGTGGAGAAATTGGTGTTGTACACGCATTGCCAACGAAATATCCTTATGATCCAACCAATCCTGACGATGTTCGTGCAGCGGAACTAGAAGATATTATTCATAATAAATTTATCCTCGATGCTACATACTTGGGTTACTATTCTGAAAAAACGCTTGAAGGCGTTCGACATATTCTGAAAGTAAATGGTGGGGAATTAGACCTTCGTGATGAAGACTTCGCTGCCTTAGATGCCGCAAAAGATTTGAACGACTTCTTGGGCATCAATTACTATATGAGTGATTGGATGAGAGCTCATGATGGAGAAACGGAAATTATCCATAATGGTAAAGGTGAAAAGGGAAGTTCTAAGTATCAAATCAAGGGAGTTGGTCGTAGAGAATCTCCAGTCGATATTCCGAAAACGGATTGGGATTGGATTATCTACCCACAAGGTCTTTATGATCAAATCATGCGTGTAAAAAATGACTATCCAAACTATAAGAAAATCTACATCACTGAAAATGGTCTAGGCTATAAAGATGAATTTGTAGATGGTACAGTCTACGACGATGGTCGAATTGATTATGTGAAAAAGCATTTAGAAGTGATTTCAGATGCTATCTCAGATGGTGCCAATGTTAAAGGTTATTTCATCTGGTCCTTGATGGATGTATTTTCTTGGTCAAATGGATACGAGAAACGATATGGATTGTTCTATGTTGACTTTGAGACCCAAGAACGTTATCCAAAGAAAAGTGCTTATTGGTATAAAAAAGTAGCGGAAACACAGGTTATTGAATAAAACTAATACAAGGATGCCTAGCTCAAGTTAGCATCCTTGTTTTCATATAAGGGAGGCAGTTTATATGCTCGAATTAAAAAATGAGAACTTAACAGTACAATTTTCTGAATTAGGTGGGCAAATTATTTCTATTAAAGACAAGGATGGTATCGAATATCTTTGGCAAGGAGAACCGACCTATTGGAGCGGTCAAGCACCAGTTCTATTTCCGATTTGTGGAAGTTTACGAAATGATTGGGCTATCTATGAACCTGCAGAAAGACCGACATTTACAGGCACAATTCCAAGGCATGGACTTGTGAGAAAAATGCTGTTCAAAAATGTAAAAAGTACTGAAAACTCTTTAGAATTTTCTATTTCATCAAACGAAGAAACCGTAAAAAATTACCCTTTTGAATTTGAACTTTCTATTAACTACTCACTATTTGGCAAAACAATTCGAATTGAATATCGGGTGAAAAACCTTGAGGGACATAGAAAGCTACCTTACTTTATTGGGGGTCACCCAGGTTTTAATTGTCCCTTGTTGGATGGTGAGAGTTATGAAGACTATTATTTAGAATTTGAAAAAGTAGAATCTTGTACAGTACCTAGAAGTTTTCCAGAAACTGGCTTACTTGATCTGCGAGATCGCCGGCCATTCTTGGAAAATCAGAAGACCTTGGACTTGTCCTATAAACTGTTTGAGTATGATGCCATAACATTGGATCAATTAGCATCACGAAAGGTAACCTTGAAATCAAAAAATCATCAGAAGAAACTTTCGATTGCATTTGATGATTTTCCATATTTAGTGATTTGGTCAACTACAAATCAGAGTCCCTTTATCGCATTAGAACCATGGAGCGGACTCTCTACATCACTGGAAGAATCTGACATATTCAATGCCAAACGAAATATTAGTTACGTCGCTCCAAAAGAGGTTGATACAAAATATTTTGATATTATTATTGAGTAAATACCATAGTTAAGTAATTTAAATATTCTACGGAAAACACTCAAAAACCCCACTGGCTGAATAAGTCAGTGGGGTTTATTGCTTAATTTAATATTATGAAAAATTAAATTAAGTGTTGCAGGGTGTTCAGCTGTATTTTGAGAAAACTTTATCAATGACTTAATTACGAGATGATAAAGCGATACAAAAATCGTAGTAGATGTATTCCTATGGGGTATGATATACTTAGTGAGAGAGGACATTACATATGCTTGTAATCTCGAAAATATTTTTGAAGCAGAATGAATTATCAGTTTGAGTAAAAGTAAGAAGATTTATTAAATAGGTGTTAGCTTATGAATGATTGTGATTTAAAAGATTTTGTAGGAAAAAATTTCGCTGATGAATTACCAGATGATGACTCTAAAATAATGATTCATTTTCATACTATGATACTTGAACTTGGATCAATAATTGCTGCACTTGAAATAGTAAAAATTGTAAACGATGAGTGGCATGATAGAGTAGTGCAATCATCTATTAGATATGATATAGTACGAAATGTAACATATGAATCTTTATTTTATAGAGTTGTCTTCGGTATAACTAAAATTTTTGATGTCAGAGAAAAAAATGGTATTTTTAAGATTCTATCTAAGTTGAGACATAGTACCAAAGATAGATCTCTTTTATCAATTTTGAGTACCATTCAAGAGGGTATTGATAAAGAACAAAAAAATATTGATGAAATCAAATTGCTTCGCGACAAACTCTTGGCTCACTTAGATAAAGAGATGGTCTTTTCAACAGAAAGATTAGACATTGGTATTCTATACTATTATTTTGAGGCTATAGAAATTAAGTCCATATATACGGCTTGTATCGAGTTATATAATGCTTTTATATAGAGATAATCAGCAACAAGTCGAACTTCCTAAAAGAGAAATAATTTTGAAAAGATTTTTTCTTGAAGAATAACTCGTATTGATTAGTTTTTTTTGTCTTCTTATATCGATAAATTTATAAAATACTTGACCTATCATTTTGAATTTGATTAATAAATTATCCATCTATAAGATAAAGTAGGTCAAATTAGTTTGACCTACTGATGACTAGTCTATTTTATGGTGTTAATTGGTGTCGATTTTATCCAAATCAGAGGATTTTAGTCCATTTTCATGGAAGTTTCATTTTCGTAAATGTTGATATAACGGGATTTGTAAGGGGTGAGAATTCTTCGTTTTCAATAGCAAAATTCTCTAAAAATCAGGGAGGTTATTCGATGTTGGAAATAAAACGATTCTCCTTTCTAGAAAATCGGTAACCGCAATGTTGACAACGATAATAAGTCCGATCAGCTTCATAGAGCATTGCAAACATAGCTCCCTCTATGCCATTGATTGCATGACCAATCATACCGGCTTTACGAGAATATCTTTTTTGTGTTGGAATGTAAGTTTGCAGTTTTATTGACTTACATTTTGGACATTTGAGCGCTTGTTTAGTGTCCATATTATTAGGATGGCATCTGCGATAGATGCTATAAGAGATTATTAGTACTATGAGGATAATCGGACCGATATATTCTATTAAGGTATTCATAATCTTATTGTAAATCGTGTCCTTATTTTATTCAAGGAAAATGAATATTATTTTTTCTAAAATAACTGATCCTATGGCTATAGTTGTTAACTATATATATCTCTAATATTTAAGTATTAGTCAAGATGGTAAAAATGAGGTAGAATACAGAAAAAGACCAAAGGAGTACCTTTATGACTAGAGAATTTTCATTTGAAACCCTTCAACTCCATGCTGGACAAGAAGTTGATTCTGCTTCAAAATCACGTGCAGTACCCATCTATCAAACCACTTCCTATGTTTTTGAAGATGCTCAAGAAGCAGAAGATTTATTTGCATTGCGTAAATCAGGGAATATCTATACTCGTATCACTAATCCGACGGTCTCTACTTTTGAAAATCGTGTGGCAGCTTTAGAAGGTGGTATTGGTGCCTTGGCCACTTCTTCAGGAATGGCAGCCATCACATACACTATTCTAGCATTAGCGCATGCTGGTGATCACATTGTGGCGGCAACGACACTCTATGGTGGGACTTTTAACCTATTCAAAGAAACCCTTCCTCGCTATGGTATTACAACAAGCTTTGTAGATATTGATGATTTTGAAGCGGTAGAAGCTGCGATTAAAGATAATACAAAACTGGTATTTATTGAAACCTTGGGAAATCCTGTTATCAATATTCCTGATCTTGAAAAATTGGCAGAAATTGCACACACCTACCACATCCCACTTGTTTCAGATAATACCTTCGCAACCCCATATTTGATTAATGTATTTTCTCATGGTGTTGATATTGCCGTCCATTCAGCAACCAAGTTTATCGGTGGGCATGGTACGACCATTGGCGGTGTGATTGTCGATAGCGGTAAGTTTGATTGGGCGGCATCTGGTAAGTTTCCGCAATTTGTTGAAGAAGATCCAAGCTATCATAACATTAGTTATACTCGTGATATTGGTGTAGCTGCATTTATTGTTGCAGTTCGTGTACAATTACTTCGCGATACAGGTGCAGCCCTTTCTCCATTCAACGCCTTCTTGCTTTTGCATGGGTTAGAAACCTTGTCTCTCCGTGTAGAGCGTCATGTGTCAAATGCTGAAAAGATTGTTGATTTCTTGCTCAATCACCCTAATGTTGAGTCGGTCAATTATCCATCACTTCCAGATAGTCCTTATAAGGCTTTGGCAGATAAATACCTGCCTAAAGGTGTTGGATCTATTTTCTCTTTCCAAGTAAAAGGCGGAGCAGAAGAAGCCCGAAAGGTTATTGATGGCTTGGAAATCTTTTCTAATTTAGCAAACGTTGCCGATGCGAAATCACTAGTAGTTCATCCAGCTACAACCACGCATGCTCAGTTAGCTCCGGAAGATTTACTTGCTGCTGGGGTCACACCAAATCAAATCCGCCTATCTGTTGGTCTTGAAAATATCAATGATTTGATTGAAGATTTGCAACTTGCTCTTGATAAATTATAGGTTGTGAATCGAATAGCTTGGCTTCATTCTTTATGAATAAATAATAAAAGGAAATTTGGCGTGTGTGCCATTTTCCTTTTTTATATCTGTCCTAGTTCTTCCAGTCCATTCTCAGTTAGTCGATAGATTCTTTGACAAACTTCTTTCAAAAAGCGTCTGTCGTGTGATACGCATACCAAACCACCTGGATAATCGGCAAATAGTTGACGAATATATGGCTGAGAAGTGGGAGAGAAGTTTCGACTGGGTTCATCTAACAAGAGAAAATTGGCTTGATCAAGAACCATTTTTAACAAGAGTAACTTGGCTTTTTGTCCCCCCGAAAGTTCACAGATCTTGTGATGAACTTCTTGTCGTGTAAACTGCAGACTGGCTAGATGTGTTAAGATAAGTTGCTCCTGCTCACGATTGCCATTTTCTAATAAAAAATCAAGTGGAGTTTTAGACTCATCAAGGACTTCTGAATAGCGCTGGGGCATGTATCCCAAGTTTATATCTGCTCGGTGCCTGAGTTTCTGATAGATTAGCTTTAGAAAACTGGATTTACCAATTCCATTTTGTCCAATGATGCCAATTTTCTCTTGTCCATTTATGTTGAAATGGATATTGCTAACTAATTGTCGTTCTTCAACGTTCAATTGGAAGTTTTCTAAGTGAAGCACTTGTTTTCTAGCTGGTAGTGGTGAAATGTCTGAGAAGAAGAGGGAAATGGCATCTTCATGAAAAGGAACTTGTGTAAGATTTTCCTTCATTCTTTCATAGCGTTTTTCACGTGAGAGAACATTTTTCATTTTCTTAGCAATGAGCCGTCCTAGTGTGGCATCATGGGTGTTGAGCAAGGTGTGACGAACCTGTGATTTTTGACGTAGGTGCTTATTCATGGCTTTGTCAAATTCTTTTTGGTCGTTCCGAGCTTGCTGGACCTGCTTCTGATAAGCTTGCTGGCGTCTCAATGCGTAATCCTGGTAATCTAGTTCTTCAACCTTGGTCTGTGCAAGTGTTTTCTTTTTAACCGATTCTAGATGAATGATTTTTGTAGCTGTTCTGCTAAGAAAGTCTTCATCGTGAGAAACAAATAGGATGGTTTTAGGACTAGTAATGGTATAGTTTTCAAGCCAAAGTAAGGTATCTAAATCCAAGTCATTGGACGGCTCATCCAGAAAAATAATATCAGATGGAGTTGCTAGAGATTTGATTAACTGAATTTTTAGTTTTTCACCACCTGACAGGCTTTCAATCAATTGTTGACTGGCAAATCGCTCACTGTCAAACTGGAGCTGGTCAGCATAGAGGTAGAGTAGGCTGTAATCAATGTCGCTGTCCAAGTCAGCGAAGAAGTAGTCGTTCAGGGTTAGCTCTGCTATTTCCAGTGGAAGACTTTGGGGAATATAGACTGGTGAGTGAAAATATCGGTGAATACTGCCTGATTGAAGCAGGTAGTCGGCGACAAGAGTGGAATCCATCAAGGTGAGTAATAGACTGGATTTTCCGTTTCCTTCTTCGCCGATGATAGCTATTTTATCGCCAGGGTTAACAATGAGGTTTAGGTCCTGAACTAGATTTCGCAAATCTTTTTGATGGTCGAGAGATAGGTGATGAGTGGTTAGTAGCATAAGGCCTCCTTTACAAGAAAAAACACACTACCTATTTAGTAGTGTGTCGAAATCTGCTCAAAAAGACCCTATTCATGGAACAGAGAAACAGAAAAATGGACGCAAGAAAACTACTAAATAAGTATAGAACTTAAATTGAGTTTACTTGTTATTGTCCATTTCTCCTTACCTCGCATGCTTTATTTGTTTTAATATAGCATATCGATAGAATCTTGTCAATCAGCGTGCTATAATATTCATAGATTTCGATAGAGATATATGTTAAAATGAACTTATTGTAAATGAGAGAGGATCCGAAATGGCAATCACTGGAATTGAGCAAGCAGATATTTTAGAAATAGACAAACAAGTCCGTTTACGTCGGTATGATGGTCAGCATGATTTTTCTTTTGAATGGCACCAAGATCTAGAATTGGTCTGGCTGATTGATGGTGATCAAGAACGTTATAGTCTTGACTTGCTCAATCGTATGTATGATTATTTGTCTAAAAATGGCGAATGTTACTTTATTGAAATTTTTGAAGACAATCAGTTTATCCCAATTGGTGATGTGACGCTGTTTGCAGATGATTTTGCCATTGCCATTGGAGATAAGCGGTATTGGAAAAAGGGAATTGGAACCAAGGTATTACAGCGAATGATTGAACGTGCAAGAGAAGTGGGGCTTGAGGAAATACCTGTAGAAGAAATATATGACTGGAATACAGGCCCCCGTAAACTGTTTGAGAAATGTGGCTTTGAAGCTGTTGAAAAGACAAAGAAAGGTTGGTCCTACAAGATGATATTGTAAATTAATTTTGAGATACCAAAAAAAACTTGACGAAAGTCAAAGCTTCAGAACGTAGATAAACTCTTAAAAATATAAAAAATTGAAGAAGTTTGCGAAAGATAGCAAGTCATTAAACTCTTAGAAACATTGATATTTCGGCGTTTCTAAGAGTTTTTTATTTTCAACATAAAGAAAAAAGATTGAAGAAAATCGTCCAAAATGGACTTTTTCTTCAATCTGAAACCTTGATGCAAGTCAAGGCTTTTCGTTTAGCTTAGACGTTCAAGACCTTATCAAGGAAGTCTTGTAAACGTGGATGTTGTGGGTTATCAAAGATTTGCTCTGGTGTACCATCTTCAAGGAACTCACCGCCATCAGTGAAGATAACGCGATTAGCAACCTTGCGGGCAAAGCCCATCTCGTGTGTGACGATTAACATGGTCATACCTTGCTCAGCCAAGTCTTTCATAACGTTGAGTACATCGCCAACCATTTCAGGGTCAAGGGCAGAAGTTGGTTCGTCGAAGAGCATGATGTCTGGGTTCATAGCGAGGGCACGAGCGATAGCAACACGTTGCTTCTGACCACCTGAAAGGCTGTCTGGCATAGCGTCGCGTTTGTCTGCCAATCCAACTTTTTCCAATAATTCCATGCCGACCTTTTCAGCTTCAGACTTGTCCATCAATTTGTGTTCGATTGGCGCAAATGTGATATTGTCAAGTACAGACATATGAGGGAAGAGGTTGAAGTGTTGGAATACCATTCCGACATTTGAACGGAAGGCGTCAACATCTGTCTTAGGGTCGGTTAAGTCATATCCATCGACTGTTACTTGACCACTTGTAATGGTTTCAAGTAAGTTCATTGTACGAAGGAAGGTCGATTTACCTGAACCAGAAGGACCGATGATACAAACAACATCGCCTTCATAGAACTTAGCAGTAATACCTTTGAGGACCTCGTTTTTACCATAAGACTTGTGTAAGTCATGGACATTGATTTTTAATTGAGCCATTATTTGCCTCCTTTTTCGAGTTTGCGTGCTAAGCGAGTCAAGAGTGTGATAACTACCAAGTAAATGATGGCAAGAATTGCATACATACGGAAGGATTGGTAGTTACGTGCAATAATGATTTTACCCGCTTGGAAGAGTTCGACCAAACCAATCGCAGAAATGATAGTGGTATCTTTCAGAGTAATAACAAACTGGTTGATAAAGTTAGGCAACATAATTTTACCAGCTTGAGGTAGGATAATCTTACGCATGGTTGTTCCGTAGGAAATACCTAAACTGCGAGATGCTTCCATCTGACCAGCTGGAACTGCCTGAATACCGCCACGAACAATCTCGGCAATATAGGCACCAGAGTTGAGGGATAGGGCGATCGTACCAGCGACAAAGTCATTGATTGGAGATTGTTGACCAGTCATCGACTCGATTAAGTTTGGAATACCCCAGAAGATGAATGCAGCGACAATCATGAGCGGAATACCACGAACAACATCTACAAAAACAGATGAAGTAACACGGAGTGCTTTAACTGGGCTGACAGCAAACATACCGAAGATAATACCGATCACAATTGCAATAGCAAATGATAGAAGGGCAAGTCCAATTGTGATACCAAGACCTGAGAGTAATTGACCGTAGTTGTTTTTCAAAAGACCAACAATCGTTGTCTCATCAACAGTTGAAGTTGTTGTGCTTGCTTCTTCAGTTGAGTTGAAATACTTATTAAGGATTTCATCATACTTGCCTGATTCAACTAGGGCAGCTAAGCCGTTGTTAAACATTTCAATTAATTCTGGGTTGGCACCTTTTTTAACGGCAAATCCGTACTCACCTGATTTTTCGCCAGGAATTGGTGTTGCAAAGTTGCGACCTTGTTGGATGGCATATAGAAGAACCGCTTCGTCATCCATAAGAGCATCAATAGAACCAGAGTTTAAACTGTCATACATACTTGAAGCTTCGTCGAAGGCTTTTAGGGTGTAACCATATTTTGACTTGTTTTCTTCTAAGAAACTATATGAAGCAGTACCATTTTTAGCCCCAACAGTTTTCCCTTTTAAGTCCTCGTAAGAAGCGATGTCACTACCATTTTTAACAGCTAATAGGATGTTTGAAGTATAGTAGGCGTTTGAGAAGTCAAAGATTTCCTTACGAGCATCTGTGATAGACATACCGGCAATAACTGCATCAGCTTGTCCAGCTTGAACAGCATTTAGTGCAGCGTCGAAACCAGGGTTTTGAATAGTAATGGTAAATCCTTGGTGTTCAGCGATTGCCTTGATTAATTCCATGTCAATCCCGACATAGTTACCTGATTCATCTTGGTATTCAAATGGAGCAAAAGAAGAATCTGCCACAATTGTGTAGCTTGATTTGACAGGTGTTGCTTTAGCTGATGCGTTTCCTGTTAAGCTTAAACGAGATGAGTAATCTGTACTTTCGGTAGAAGTGGTAGAAGCTCCCAACCATTTGTTCATGATTATTTCGTAGGTGCCATCTTTCTTCATCTCAGCTAAAGCCTTGTTAAAGTCTTCAACAAGATATTCATATTGGCTACCTTTTTTTACAGAGAAACCAAATGAACCGATGGCTTCGCCTTCGATGTCAATACTTAGGTCTTGACCTTGTTGGATAGCGTATTGAATAACTGCTTCGTCGTCCATTACAGCATCAACAGCACCAGCAGAAAGGCTATTATACATCAAATCGCCAGTATCAAAAGTTTTTACGTTGTATCCGTACTTGTCTTTGTTTTCTTCTAGGAAGTTTTGGGCTGCAGTACCGTTTTTGACACCGACAGTCTTGCCTTTAAGGTCCTTATATGAAGAGATGGTATTTGCCTTTGTGGTAGCGATAACGATTTTGGTGTCGAAGTAAGGGTCTGAGAAAGTAAATACTTTCTTACGCGCTTCGGTGATAGTTGTACCTGCCATTAGGGCGTCCGCAGATCCAGCCTGTACAGCGTTGACAGCTGCATCAAATCCTGGGAAGCTTTGATTCATGGTCCAACCTGAGCGCTTGGCTACTTCGTTGATGATGTCAACATCTAATCCTTTATAAATTTGATCTGAGTCTTTAAACTCGAATGGGGCGTAAGCATTGTCAAATACGACATCAATAGTATCGTCAGCTTTAATGCCAGTAAAAATAAAGAATACTGGCAGAATGCTTGCCAATAACATGAGTAATTTTTTCTTCATTTCCATACTCCTTCTATTATAAAATAACTGTCCTAGTATATCATATTCTGAAAATTAATGCAAAATTGAGGTTTTTATAATGTCAGAATTTCTGACATACAAAGTCATTAAAATGTGAGAAAATTTAATATTTTGGACATAGTTGTGAATGGTTTAGAATGTTTCTCCATTAGTCGAACTTATGATAAAATAGGAGTATGATCAATCGAAATACTGAAAACCAATTTAAACTTGTGTCAAAATATGCACCGTCTGGTGACCAGCCCCAAGCCATTGAAACCTTGGTTGATAACATCGAGGGGGGCGAAAAAGCCCAGATTCTCATGGGGGCGACTGGTACTGGTAAGACCTATACCATGAGCCAGGTTATCGCCCGTGTCAATAAGCCAACCTTGGTCATCGCCCACAACAAGACCTTGGCTGGTCAGCTTTATAGTGAGTTCAAGGAATTCTTTCCAGAAAATGCGGTCGAATACTTCGTGTCTTACTATGATTACTACCAGCCAGAAGCTTATGTACCGTCTAGCGATACCTATATCGAAAAGGATAGTTCGGTCAATGATGAGATTGACAAACTCCGTCACTCTGCGACCTCAGCTCTGCTAGAACGCAATGATGTCATTGTGGTAGCTTCTGTTTCTTGTATCTACGGTTTGGGTTCACCCAAGGAATATTCAGATAGCGTGGTCAGCCTGCGACCAGGTCAGGAGATTTCCCGTGATCAGTTGCTCAATGCCTTGGTGGATATCCAGTTTGAGCGGAACGACATCGACTTCCAACGGGGACGGTTCCGTGTGCGTGGCGATGTGGTGGAGATTTTCCCAGCTTCCCGTGACGAACATGCCTTTCGTGTGGAGTTTTTCGGGGATGAAATCGACCGCATTCGTGAGATTGAAAGCCTGACAGGCAAGGTTTTGGGCGATGTGGACCACTTGGCCATTTTCCCTGCCACCCACTTCGTGACCAACGATGACCACATGGAAACGGCCATTGCCAAGATTCAGGCGGAACTAGAAGAGCAACTCAAGGTCTTTGAGGCAGAAGGAAAACTCTTAGAAGCTCAGCGATTGAAACAACGAACCGACTACGATATCGAGATGCTTCGGGAGATGGGCTATACCAACGGAGTTGAGAACTATTCACGACACATGGACGGGCGAAGTGAGGGGGAGCCTCCTTATACCCTGCTGGACTTTTTCCCTGAGGACTATCTGATTATGATTGACGAGAGCCACATGACCATGGGGCAGATTAAGGGGATGTACAATGGTGACCGCTCACGCAAGGAGATGCTGGTTAACTATGGTTTCCGTCTACCGAGTGCATTGGATAATCGTCCGCTGCGCAGGGAAGAATTTGAGAGTCATGTCCACCAGATTGTCTATGTATCTGCGACGCCGGGTGACTATGAAATGGAGCAGACAGAGACCGTTGTCGAGCAGATTATCCGGCCGACCGGGCTTTTGGATCCAGAAGTGGAAGTCCGTCCAACTATGGGCCAAATGGACGACCTCCTAGGTGAAATCAATGCCCGTGTTGAAAAAGGCGAGCGAACCTTTATCACTACCCTGACCAAGAAAATGGCAGAGGACTTGACCGACTACCTGAAAGAAATGGGCGTCAAGGTCAAGTATATGCACTCGGACATCAAGACCTTGGAGCGTACGGAGATTATCCGTGATCTTCGCTTGGGTGTCTTTGATGTTTTGATAGGGATTAACCTGCTTCGTGAAGGGATTGACGTGCCAGAAGTTAGTCTAGTCGCTATCTTAGACGCAGACAAGGAGGGCTTCCTCCGTAATGAACGGGGGCTCATCCAGACAATCGGTCGAGCGGCTCGTAACTCTGAAGGTCATGTGATTATGTATGCGGACAAGGTCACCGAGTCCATGCGGAAGGCCATGGAAGAAACAGCCCGCCGCCGTCAAATCCAGATGGCTTATAATGAAGAGCATGGCATTATTCCACAGACCATTAAGAAAGAGATCCGTGACCTGATTAGCGTGACCAAGGCTGTCACTCAGGACAAGGAAGAGGTTGTGGACTTCAATGCTCTTAATAAAGATGAACGCAAGGCCATGATCAAGAAACTGGAAGGTCAGATGCAGGAAGCCGCAGAAGTGCTTGACTTTGAACTGGCAGCCCAGATTCGCGATATGGTCATTGAGTTGAAGAATATGTAGATATGGAGGTAGTTATGAAATATTTTGATACGTCGAAAACAACTAATCAAGTGGTAACCTGTATTAGACAATTGGAAAATACAGAGCTAGAAAAAGAGTTGTTACAGTTTATTGAAGAGTGTGAGAAAGCAGACTCTCTATCCAAAGAGTATATAGAACGTTTTTTTAAAATTGTCGATGCTTTTCTTGAGGTGTTTCCAGGATCATCCTTGGATTCGCAGCACTTAAAGAAACTCTTGACTTTGCTCCATGAAAAAATAAAAACAGAAGAGGTGTGGGCGGAAATCTTTTATAGAGATACCTCTAACATTAGTGCTTATTCTAGATTATTTAGGGAATTAATTGTTCGAGTTAGCACTTATGATCAAATTAGAGATTTTGTTGATAGGGGAAGTATTTTTGGGACGCTATTGGAAAGTAGAGAAAGTGTGAGTCATACTGTAACCAGACTCAATTTACTAATACTGATATATTTCGTATTTACCTTTTTGTTTATTTCTGATACGGATAAAGAAAAGTTTAAATTACAGATAGATTCCTATATTCAGGAATTACTTCAATGTGATAAGTATTTAGACCAAATGGCCTTATTTTATTTGCTATCCAGCAATAAACATATTCAAATATTGAAGAGAGAAGACTTACGTATAATTAATCAATATGTAGAAATAAATATACAGGATAATGAGAAGTTTATTCAACAGTACCTTGACTATCTAAAGGAATTGGGGGCAGATGCAATTGCAGAATCTCAGAAAGTTCTACAAGACTTGAATAAGTATACGGATTCTGACATTATGAAAAGTCAGATAATAGAGTTACTAGATTTAACTATCTTGCCTGTTAGCGAACCTCATTCAAGCGAGGAAATCGTTGAGAAAATAAAGGGAGCTATTGATGAAATTCGTTCTGCATTGATAATTGATGCAAAGAAATTAAAAGAGAATGAATTTTATGGCCACTATACTACAATAGACACCTTGGTTAATTTCTTATTTAAACCAGAGACGGAAGAAAATAAAAATTGTCCAACCTATTTACGTTTGTCAAATGCTAATCAATTGAATGATCCGATGGAAGGAAAAGCCTTACTCGCCATCCTTGGTTTAGATGCCCATATGGAACAGTATTATAAACCAACCAATGTGTTTCTTTCATCCTTGACAGTTGTTAAAGATAGTTTACCTATGTGGAAAGAATATGCTGAGGAGTCTAGGGGAGCATTTCTGGAATATGATCAAGATTACTTGGAAACTATTGTCAAGCATGATGTTATTGAATTTGCTAAAGTTCATTATATTACTACAGATGAAAAGCAAAATATTACTGGTGATAAACTAGTTGATCAAAAACTAATATATATTCAAGATACAATTAAGTATTTAGAAGATGAGGGAGCAACCGATGAAATTCGAGAAATCATTGATTATATTGCTAAGATATCCTATCTTTTTAAGGTTTCTGATTATCAATATGAATCTGAATATCGTATATTGGTAAACTTAGATGATACGCATTTCACTAACAAATTCACTGATAAATTCACTGATAAATTGAACTCTGGAATAAAAGATGAAGCTACACGTAGGAAACTAGATATTGGCATAGGATTGTTAGAAAATAAGAATGTGAATTATCTGAACAGCAGAAAATATATTCACATAGAAAAAACAGAACAAGGGAAATGTAATTTATATGCGTACATCAATGTTGTCCCATTAAAATATTCAAAGATTATGTTGGGGCCAAAAGTTGAAAATGTAGACTATATAGCTCCTTATATCCATTACATTCAGCCTGACATTATCGTTGAAACTTCAAGTATTCCGTATCGATAACCTCTTTTGAAAAGCTACGAAGAATTGAGTTAGACCATAAGTAAGAAACTGGAAGGTCAGATGCAGGAAGCGGCAGAAGTGCTTGACTTTGAACTGGCAGCCCAGATTCGTGATATGGTTATCGAGTTGAAGAATATGTAGATTCGAAAGAATAAAGCGACAGGGTACTGCATCCTGTCGTTTTTTATGAACATTGCTTAGTTTGTATCAGATTTGAATTGAAAATAGTTCATTGAATAAGACAAAAAACTTGTAGGAGCATCATTGAATAGGTATAATAGTTTCTATACTATTTTAGGGAGTAACAACTTATATGAAAAGATCTTTAGGTGAAAAGCGACAACGCTTTGGTTTTAGAAAAATGTCAGTGGGACTTGTCTCAGCGGCAGTGACAAGTCTATTTTTTGTGTCCTCTGTGGCAACAGCACCGACTGCTAGTGCTCAATCAATCAATTATTCCTATGTGACAGAGCAAGAATTGACAGATGGAGAAAAGGAGTTGATTATTCGTGACTTGCCTGGCTTAGCTCAGGAAACGGATGTAAATTATTACCTGATCTATCGTCCAGCTACTGGCACAACATCTACTCCATCGACAAGCACGTCTCAAGTTTTGCCAAATACTGGCTCTGTAGAAACCGAACTATTGGTGGCGGGTGGAGTGTCTCTCCTGTTATTGGCTGTTAGATTTGGTAAAAAAGGTAAGAAGGAGTTGGCTGTCATCCTTTTGACAGCTACGGGAGCAAGCTTCTTCGGTCCAACTAGCTCCGCATTGACGAGTCAAATTTTGGCTCGATATAACCATGCAATCGAAATATCTGCCGGACAAGCGTTACCGGCCCCAGCTGAGATTGATGGCTACGTTTATGTAGGATATTTGAAGGATAGCAAAGCTATTGAACAAACTACTTCGGAAGAGGAAAAAACAGCGGAATTCCCAGCTTCAGAAGGAATCCGTACAGAAACTATTGTCAACAAGACAGAGGCCATTCCATTCGAAATTCAAACCGTAGAAAATCCTCAATTATCTGCGGGGACAGAGCGAGTGGTACAAGAAGGACAGGATGGGGAGCGTATTGTAACGATTAAACAAGTCCATTCAAAAGGTCAAATTATTTCGGAAGAAGAGATTTCCTCGACGGTTACAAAAACTGCTGTTCCAAAGATTGTTGAAGTTGGTACAAAACAAGCAACCGATGATATTGTTACAGAAGTACCAGATACAGAACCAAGTTATGAAAACTCGACGAATTCTTTAACAGAAGAAACAGTTACTCATACCGAAGTCTTTGCCTTTGATGTGCAAGAAATCTATGATGTAAACTTGGCAGAAGGTAGTCGTGAAGTTGAACAGAAGGGACAAGATGGTGTTCGGACAATCGAGACTAGGAATTATTATGCCGATGGTGTACTGATTAAATCCGAACAAGTTTCAGATGTAGTGACAAAAGAACCAGTAACAGAAGTTGTAAGAGTAGGCACGAAGACAACAGATGTTATTGGATCTGAAACCATTGTAACAACAGAAGAGCTTCCGTTTGAAACGACAGTCACAGAAACAGAAGAACTTTATGTTGGGGAAGAAAAATTCATTACTGAAGGTAAGGTTGGTTCTAAGGAAGTTACCACTACTTATCAGACAATCAACGGAGTCAGTCAACCAAACCCAACAGTGACTGAGAAAGTCCTTGAAGAGCCAACAACGAAAGAGGTTCTCAAAGGAACAAAACCAATAGAAGGTACGGAAATCGAAACTAATCAAGTTGAGATTACCTTTGAAACAGAGTATGTTGATGATCCAACACTGCTAGAAGGTAAGACCAAAGTTGTAACGGCGGGTGTAAATGGCTCTAAGACAGTTACAACAACTTACCAGACTATCAAGGGTGTTCGTCAGGAAAATTCTACTGTAACAGAAGAAATTACCAAACAACCTGTTAAGCAAGTCATTGCGCGTGGTACAAAGGTTGAAAAAGTACCACAAGTGATTATCACAGATTTGGTGGAAAATGACGATGCCAAGTCAGCGACAATCAGCTACAAGTTGACAGACGAAACCGCTAATTTCCAACGAGCTGTTGCTCTCCTCTATGATAATACAGGTGCCTTGGTTCAAGAACAGACCATTACAGATCCAAATGGCCAGTTGACACTTGAAAATCTTGATTTCTACACAGATTACACTGTTAAGACTAAGATTTTCTACACAATGGCAGAGCAGGAACAAAGTTCGGAACAAGAAGCTATTCTTGAAAGCATGCGCAAATTTGATTTGGTCTACAAGAAGATTGAAATCAAGGATATTGATGCGGTGACTGTTTACCGTCGTAAGAATGGTAGCTACATCGGTCAAGAATTCTTGGAAGAACTGCCAGCATCCACAGATGAATTGTTTATCAAGGTGACTTCAGATCGCTTCAAGGAGGTATACCTACCTGTGTCAAGTATTGAAGAAACTACCTTGAATGGCAAGGCAGTCTTCAAACTAGTTTCATCCTTTGATGAATTGGTACAGGATAAGGATGCCCAATACGTTGCCAATCGTGAATTCTACATTCCTAAGATGGCGACTGATGCAAATACCTACACATCCTTCAAAGCTTTGCTCGACGCTATGAAGGCAAATCCAAGTGGTACCTTTAAACTAGGAGCGCATTTGGACGCAAGTGAAGTTCCTGTTGGAGATGTTGCATCGTATGTGACCAACTTTAGCGGTACCTTGGATGGCTTAAATGACGGCTACGCCTTTTCTATCAGCAACTTGAAAGCACCATTGTTCTTTAACCTTGGTGGTAAAGTTCAAAACTTGGACATCAAAAATGCAAGCCTGAATACAAGCTCTAAGAACCCACTTGCGACAATTGCGATTAATGCCAATGGAGCAACTATTACAAACGTAGCAGTAGAAGCATCTATCAAAGGACCGCAAAACGTATCTGGTTTAGTTCATTCTGCAACAAATACTACTATTAAAGGTGTATCCTTCAAGGGTAGTATCGAAGTAACCGGAACCAATGCAAGTCTAACTGGTGGTATCTTGGGTAACGGTACGATGGCAAGTGTCGGAAATGCCAAGGTTGATGCGACCATAACCCTCCCAGGTACAGAGAATCAAGTAGCTGGTGGTATCGTCGGTCGTACAATGCTTGTCTACGATGTACCAGGAAGTGTCTATAATTCTTATGCAGCTGGTTCCATTGTGACGACTGAATCGGCAGCCATTGTCGGCGGAATTGCTGGTGCCAACCAAGTAACAGGTGCCTATGCTCCACATAGCGGTAATGTCAACAACGTTGTCAGCGATATGACTGGTACGAAAAGCATTATCGGTCAACCCGCAAATCCAACTGGTAAGATTAAAGACGGTTTCACTACAACATCTGATAGCTTGACCAACGTCACTGTTATCACTGATGAAGAAGCGCAAGCAAAAGTAGAAGCTATGGCTATTCAAGCGACAATTGATGATTCTGTACCGCTTAATCCCAATCATTATTCAGTAGACTACTTGACCTTGGATAAGGCACAGGCTGACCATGAAACTGCCTACTACAACATGGAGAAAATCTTGCCATTCTACAACAAGGAACTTCTTGTCTATTATGGAAACAAGATTGCGACAGACGATAAGCTCAACAAGGTCCGTTTGCTGGATGTTGTACCAATGAAGGACAATGCTGTAGTTGCTGACGTCTACGCTGAGAAGGCTAATATCAATAAGATTATGCTTCACTATGCTGATGGCACTGTGGACTACAAGACAGTTTCTTATCTAGAAGACTTCAAGAATAATCATGTGGTCGAGTATACCATTTCAGGTACGGACTTGATTTACACGCCAGAATCATTCTTGAATGACAGAAGTGCCCTTGTCAATGACTTGGTAAGCAGCCTTTCTTCTGTTGTCCTCGACTCGGATGCCATGAAGGCTGTTATCAATTATCCAACGACCTTGAATGCCGATACTCAGACTGGTACAGCAAAAGATTTCTACTTTGGTGAAAGCTATGACCAAGTGATGACCAACCTAGAAAGCAATGTTCGTAAGATTTTAGTGGCTAGTCTAAATGGTCAAGGTCAGGCTTCTGAAGACTACATCAAAGAGAAAATCATCAACAACAAAGCAGCCTTTGTGCTCGGTTTGACTTACTTGAACCGTTGGTATGACATCAACTTCGGAGAGATGAATACCAAAGACTTGACCATCTTTGAACCTGACTTCTTCGGAAATGATGCAGCATCTGCCCTAGATATGATTCTTGCAATTGGTAATGGTGGCTATGATGTTCTTCGTGCCCACAATAACGTGACCACTTTTGCATCCATCATTGGTAAACAAAATAATCAGACCAAGCTTTTCGATATGCTGGAAGATTATCGTCAGCTCTTCTTGCCAGAAATGACCAACAATGAATGGTTCAAGCAAACAACCAAGGCTTATGTTGTTGAAGGTAAATCCTTGATTCCAGAAGTAGCTGCTAAGCAGGAAACGACAGATACATATAGCAAGTACAATGTTGGAGCTTATAGCAAGATTGTGAATGATACTGTATCCAATCCAACTTGGAAGTACAACCACATGCTCTTGCCACTCTTGACTTTGCCACAAGAAAATATCTTTATCATCACAAACATGAATACCATCGCGATTGGTTCATATGAGCACTATGTAGATGATTATTCAACAGTTGAAAATCGTGATAAGGTTCGTCAGATGGTTGATTTGGCGGCAGAACGTCAGCGTGATAATGCAGACTTCTGGTATAAGATTTTGGATGAAACCAACCGTGACAAGCTATTCAGATCTGTCCTCAATAACGAAGGTTATGTGATGTATGGTAAAGATGGTACGAAGTCTTATCGCAACTTGACAGCTGATGTTGATGCTATCCAAGATTTCTACGGTCCGATCAATAAGTGGTATCGTGAGCATCCGTCTATTAAGACTGCCTTTGCGGATGGAAGTGAGACCTACTATATTACTTACGATATGTTGACGGATTACGGTACAGCTCTTTATACCCACGAAATGGTTCACAACCAAGATGGTGATATTTATCTGAAAGGCTATGGCCGCCGTATTGGTCAAGGTATGGAAGTTTACGCCCAAGGTCTTCTACAAAATGTCTTCAATGTTACTGAGATGAACCTTGGATTCAACGCTGTCTATAATAGCGATGATGCCAACCGTGTCCATGTCGGAGACCCAGTTGCACGTTTCAATAGCGAAGCTGATTTCAATGAGTATTACCATAACCAATTTGATGTACTTTACTTGCTGGATTACCTAGAAGGTACAAACATCTTGGCTCAATCAGATGCTAACAAGAAAGCTTGGTTGCGTAAGATTGAAAACTACTATGTCCAAAATAATGGTGTTGATACCCATGCTGGAAACTCTGCGCGTGCATTGACAGATGCCGAAGTGGCAAGCTTGAAGTCCTTCAATGATTTGATTGATCAGAGCATTATTGTTCAACGCCAATATGTCAACAATCCAACTAACACAAGCAAGAAGTGGGATAGAAACAGTTATGTCAGCGTTCCAATGTTTGCAGCTAACTTCTCAGCCCTTTCAAACTCAAACGGTTCTCCAGGCGACATCATGTTCCGCCGTATGGCCTTTGAATTAATTGCTGCCAAAGGGTACACAGATGGTTTTGTACCGTATGCTTCTGGCCAGTTGTCTGATCTAGCTATGGAGAAAGGCTCAATCATCTATGATACTTGGAACAAGAAGAATACTGGTTTGATTACGGATGACCATGTCTTAGAATATGTCTTCCAAGGTCAATATACTTCATGGGCTGAGTTTAAGAAAGCCATGTTTACTGAGCGTTTGGAAAAAGCAGCGACAGGCCAACTCAAGCCGTTTACCATGCAGTATGAACTTGGTGTTGCTGATTCAACCAAGGAAGTAACTATCACAAGCTTTGAGCAGTTGCAAAACTTGATGAAAGAGGCCATGGAAGCAGACATCCAAGCGAACAGCCTCAACTTGAACAACAGTCGTGTTCATGCACTCAAAGTGAAAGTTTATCAAGCCTTGATGAACTCTACAAATGACTTCAGAACATCGATTTTTAATTAAATAATCATTAACAAGTTGGTCTTGTGCCAACTTGTTTTTTAATGTATACTAGAGGAAAAAATTCGGAGGTCCTTTAGATGATGATTAAACCACTGGAAACGAAAAGTGAAATGCTAGGCAAGGCCTATGTTCATTGGAAATCATGGCAGGAGGCCTATGCTGACTTGTTACCTCAGGAATTTTTAAAGAATACTTACACTTTAGAACGCTGTCAAGACTGGGCAGTTCGGTATCCTCAGAATATCTTGATAGCTGTGATGGATGATAAGGTCGTTGGCTTTGCCTGTTACGGCTCATCTAGTCAGGAGGATTTGCAAGGGGTAGGGGAGCTCTACGCCCTCTATGTCTTGGCGGACTATTATAATCAGAAGATAGGCTACCAGCTCATGCAGGCAGCTTTAGAAAAATTGCAGAGCTACGAAACCGTTATTCTCTGGGTATTGGAGGGGAATGCGCGTGCCATTGCCTTCTATGAAAAAGTGGGCTTCCGATTTGATGGTGTCAAAAAAACGGTCAATTTAGGTGCAGAACGTACAGAATATAGAATGATTTTTAAACAGAAAGAGAGAGAAAATGGCTAGAAAAGAAATGGTCACTTTGACTAACATGTGTCTAATCGAAGATAAGGAAGGGAAGGTCGTTGTACAGATTCGAGATCCCAAGCGTTATCGTTGGTCTGGTGTTGCCTTTCCAGGTGGACATATTGAAGAAGGCGAGAATTTCCATGATTCGGTTGTTAGAGAAGTGCAAGAAGAAACAGGTTTAACAGTCACTGATGCTCGCTTGGTTGGTCTTAAACATTGGCCGGATAAGGAAGGGCATCGTTACATTGTATTTCTCTATAAGGCAACAGAGTTTACAGGAACTATCCGATCAACTGAAGAAGGCGAGGTGCGTTGGGTTGAGAAGTCGGAACTGCCTCAGATGGATTTGGCCTATGACTTACTAGAAATCCTGAAAGTCATGGATGAGCCAGATTTGTCCGAGTTCTTTTATACTAGAAAAAATGACGATGGAGAGTGGGACAAGAATTTTAGGTAGAAGCTAGGAATAGCTTCTTTTTTATGTTGTTTGAATAAAAATACAACAAATGAGTTGACAAATGTATAAAAATGACATAAAATGTTTTTATCTTTCAAAAAAGGAGAAAAAATATGCATTTTACTACAATGGAAGTCCGATGTTTTATATAAAAAACGGTATAAGTATGCACAGGATTATTTTAAAGGAGAATATGATGATGAAAAAATATATTATGATGGGATTGGTTTTGTTGGCAACGATGACCCTAAGTGCTTGCAGTGGAAATGCTACTCAAGAAGATACTTCCTTGAAGGATGTTCAGGAAAAGGGAAAACTAATTGTTGCATTGAATCCAGAATTTCCACCATTTGAGTTTAGAACACTGGTTGATGGAAAAGATACAATCGTTGGAGCTGACATTGAGCTTGCAAAAGCCATTGGTCAAGAATTGGGTGTAGAAGTCGAATTTTCAGCGATGAGTTTTGATAATGTTTTGAACAATGTCCAGTCAGGGCAATCGGATATTGCCATTTCAGGAATTTCAGCCACTGAAGAGCGTGCAAAAGTGTATGATTTTTCCATTCCTTACTACACCTCAACCAATAAAGTTATTATAAATAAAGAGGATCTTGCACAATATACATCGCTTGATTCTCTAGCTGAGGCAAATATAGGAGCACAAAAAGGTTCTATTCAAGAACAAATTATTAAAGAACAGCTTCCGTCCTCCACGGTTATTGCTCTAGCTTCGAACGGCGAGCTAATTAATCAATTAAAATCACAGAAGGTAGAAGCAGTTATTTTTGAAGAGCCGATTGCGAAAGCTTATGTTGCCAAAAATGATGACTTGGTTATTTTAGATACTGAGATAAAAAGTAGCTATTCAGATGCCTATGCTATTGCCTTGCCAAAAGGAAGTACAGCTTTAAAGGAAAAAGTTGACTCTGTCATTACAAAACTAGTGGAATCTGGACAGATGGATCAATTTGTTCAAGAAGCCTATGAATTATCCATTGCTAATAATTAAATTTTATACAATTAAAGTGAATAAAAATAATATTTTCTTGACAAATGTATAAAAATGAATTAAAATGAGAATACATTCTGAAAAACTGCAAGAAAATACAATGAAAATCAATAAGCTTCTGTTTTTTAGAATAAGTATTTTATTAAAATAAAGAGAAGGTATTTAAGAAATATGAAAAAAATCTTGGCATTAGCAGCAACAGTTTTAGCTGGACTGACATTGGCAGCTTGTTCTTCGACGTCATCACAATCCGCATTAGATAAAATTAAAGAAAAAGGAACATTAGTAGTGGCAACTAGTCCAGACTATGCTCCATTCGAGTTTCAGGCACTAGTTGATGGAAAGAATGAAGTTGTTGGTGCAGATATTATGTTGGCTCAAAAAATAGCCGACGAACTTGGGGTCAAGCTTGAAGTTTCAGCAATGAGTTTTGACAATGTATTGTCTAGCGTTCAGAATGGCAAAGCTGATATTGCAATTGCTGGTCTATCTTATTCGGAAGAGCGTGCAAAAGTTTTTGATTTCTCTGAAAGTTACTATCAAATTTCTGATGTATTACTTATCAAAAAAGATAGCGCCAATTCACTCACTTCAATTGATGCTATGAGCGGGAAAACTCTCGCGGTACAAAAGGGTTCAACACAAGAATCCTATGCACAGGAAAACATTAGTCAAGCTAACCTAATTTCTTTAACCTTGATGGGTGAAGCTGTAAATGAGCTCAAATCAGGAAAAGTTGATGCTATTTTAATGGATTCTCCAGTTGCTGCTGGTTATGTTTCACAGAATTCAGATTTAGCCGTTGCATCCGTTGAATTTCCAACGATTGATGAGAATTCGAAAGTCATTGCTTTGCCAAAAGGTAGTACAGAACTAAAAACTGCGATAGACAAGGTTATCGCAGAAGTAAAAGCAAGTGGTGAGTTTGATACTTTCCTTGAGAAAGCTGCAACATATACAAGTGTTGAATAAGAGAAATGAACAATCATCGGAAACGGTGGTTGTTTTTGCATGCAAAAAAGAATGGAGTAAGTGAGCCACACACCAAAAGTTAGACAGAAAATTTGGGTCGGTTCAATACTCCATTTTTTATAGATAATTATTTCACACGCTCTAGATAAAAACTGGTCAAACGTGGTACAGTAATTCTGGCTCCATTTTCATCGGGATAGAGGCTAAATGTGTCCATTGGAATAGCATTAGATGAGAAGACAAGTTTATATTCGCTGTCAGCTGGCAAATCCAAGTGTACATCAAATAGTTCTTGATCATTAAAGTTATGAATAGTCAAGATTTCTTGCACATCACTAGTGCGAGAAAAAGCATACAGGCTTGCTTCTTCATCTATTTTTACCCAATTAAATCCTTTTTCATAGGCTTGGTAGTCATATTTCCAGAAAGCATCATGTTCTTTATAGAAAGTAGATAGTGTTTTCATCATTTGATAGAAAGAATGGTGGATTGGAAATTGTAGCAGTCCCCAGTCCATTTCTGTATATTCGTGCCATTCACGGATGTGACCCCATTCATTTCCCATGAAGAGTAATTTCTTTCCAGGATGGGCAAAGTAAAAGCTGTAGTAGACTCGAGCCAGATGGAACTTATCTTCGTAGTCGCCATTCATCTTCTCGATAATGGAGTGTTTCCCATGAACAACTTCGTCGTGCGAAAGTGGTAGTAAGAATTGCTCGTTTTGGTTATAGTACATACCAAAAGTGATTTCATTTGAGTGATATTTTCGATAAATAGCAGGGCGTTCCACGAATTTTAGTGTATCATTCATCCAGCCCAGATCCCATTTCATATCAAATCCAATACCGCCATCTTCTAGAGGATGTGTGACTTTAGGGAAGCTTGAAGAGTCTTCAGCAATCATCAAGACTCCCTTATAGTCGGTATGGACCATGGCATTGACACGTTTGATAAAGTCAATTGCGGCATGATTTATCTTATCTTCATCTGTTTCACCACGCCAATAGAGGAGATAAGATAGTGCATCAACACGGATGCCATCAAAATGGAAATATTCCAACCAGTATTTTAAATTAGAAAGAAGGAAAGAACGAGTCAGTCCTTTTCCAAGGTCAAAATTAGCAGTCCCCCACTGGTGATTTTCACGGTCTTGTTCGTAGGAGTATTCGTATAGCCAACTACCATCAAACTGGTAGAGCCCATGAGCATCTTTACAGAAATGAAGTGGTACCCAGTCAAGAATCACTCCGATTCCTGCTTGGTGACATTGGTCAACTAAATACTTAAGTTCATCTGGCTTGCCATAGCGACTAGTTGGACTGTAGTAGCCTGTTACCTGATAGCCCCAAGACGCATCGAGAGGATGCTCGGTAATTGGCAATAACTCAATATGTGTGTAGTTATTTTCCTTGATATGTTCGATGAGAAGTGGAGTAATTTCCTTATAACTATTGAAAGCTTCTACAGGAGCTCCTCCTTCATTTTTATTAGCAAATTTTTGCTTCCACGAACCTAAGTGCACCTCGTAGATGGATACTGGCTGTTCTTTAAAATCATAGTTAACACGATTATACATCCAGATGTCATCTTTGAATTTATAACGCGAATTGTAGGTTGTAGAGGCAGTGTCTGGACGAACTTGGCTGAAAAATGCATAAGGGTCAGCCTTATATATTTCACGCCCATCGTGTGTGATAATCAGGTATTTATAATCTTCAAGGGATTTTAATCCGTCTACATAAAGTTGAAATACTCCATCAATTTCACGCTCCATAGAGTGACTGCGTTGCCACTCGTTAAAGTTGCCAACTAAGAATACTTCTCTGGCATTTGGGGCATAGACACGAAATTGGGTTCCGATAATTTTGTTTCGTTCTTTTATAATATGAGCACCCATTTTTTCGTAAAGAGTGGTATGCTCACCAGTATTCATATAATATAAATCTAGGTCAGTAAATTCTGTCATAGCAATCTCCATTGCCGAAAAGGAGTGGACTAGGGTCCCACTCCGATTCAGTATATTTTTTCATCTTATTTCCTAACCACTAATTTCACGGTAGAGCCAGATGTATTTCTCTGCCGAAGCTGTCCAACTAAAATCACGCTTCATAGCTTGTTCAACCATGGCATACCAGTCATCGGGACGGTCATAGTAGGTTTGAAGGGCTAAATCATAGACTTGTCGCATATTGTAAGCGTCACGCCCTCCAAAGCTAAAGCCAGTTCCTTCCTTGGTAGACATATTGTATGGTGCTACAGTATCAACCAAGCCACCTGTTTCACGCACTAGAGGGAGTGTTCCGTAGTGCATTGAAATCAACTGGCTAATGCCGCATGGTTCAAACATAGAAGGCATAAGGAAGAGATCACTTGCTGCATAAATTTGGTGGGCAAGTGGTTCATTGTAACCACGGTAGAATGCAAATTTATCAGGATAAGCATGTTTAAAGTGATTAAAGGCATTTTCAATGTCTTCCTCACCATTGCCTAAGATAACAAATTGGACATGGGCTTGAAGAAGATGGCCAAGTACCTCGGTCAAGAGGTAGAACCCTTTTTGCCATGTCAAACGAGAGACGATACCTATCAATAGGACATTCTCATCTTGTGGAAGGGCAAATTGTGATTGCAGGGCCAGTTTATTAGCCTTTTTACTTTCAATCGTTTCAAGACTATAATTTCTCACAAGGTACTGATCTGTTTGACTATCCCAACTGTCATAGTCGATACCATTGACAATACCAACCAAGTCATATTTGCGCAACTCTAGTACATGTTGCATGTTTTCGCCGAATTCTTCCGTTAGGATTTCGCGAGCATAAGTTTCAGAAACTGTAGTAACCTTGTCAGCGTATAGGATACCCAGCTTCATGAAGCTGATACATTCATCATGAAAACGTGCAATACCATCCAAATAGTAGCTATAGTCCATGCCAAGCGCTGACCAAAGTGCTTGTTTGTGAAAAATACCCTGAAAAGCCAAGTTATGAATAGTGAATACATGCTTGATATTGCGGAATTCTTCGCGGTAGCTATAGAAAGTACGGCAAAGGAATGGAAGGGCAGCAGTGTGCCAGTCATGTGTGTGCATGACATCCGGGAAGAAATGAAGTGCTTCTAACAGACGACATGTAGCATGTTGGAAATAGCCAAAACGCATGGCATCATCGTCGTATCCATATAGTTCATCGCGTTCAAAGAAATCGCGGTGTTCAATAAAATAGAATGTTACTCCATCAACAACCTGACTGTAAACATTTGCCATAGATTGGATGTCGCCAGCCCGCACATCAAAACTTGATACGTAATCGAAATCAGAGTGATTGTTTACTGCAATTTTTTTGTAGAGTGGTAGAACGACTCGGACATCTAAACCCTGTTTTACCAATTCTTTTGGTAAAGAGCCAATAACATCAGCCAATCCGCCAGTCTTGATGAATGGAAGTCCCTCGGATGCTACAAAGAGAACAGATTTTTTTGTCATGTTAGCTCCTAAATGATTTGGTGTGGTTTCAAGTATGAAGGCGAAGTTTCGCTTCCCTTGATGTCAATTGGGTGAATAATTTTAGTTGCTTTATCGATAATTGCATTTTCAATATTCGCCCCGCTCTTGATTGTCACGCCATTGAGAATGATTGAGTTTTTGATAACAACACCTTCTTCAATGATAACATCGCGGTCAATGACTGAATTTTCGACTTGACCATTGATATTCGCTCCATTTGAAATTAGGCTACGTTTGACCTCTGCCAATGGACCATATAAACATGGTGAGCTATCACTTGTTTGAGTATGGATTGGCCAATCATGTTTGAAGAGGAGTTTGCGGGTATCTTGGTCAATCAATTCAATTTGAGTATTGAAGTAGGAAGCTGTCGTATTGATACATGCGACATAATCACGATGTGCATAGCCCATAATCTTGTACTGGTCAACTGTATCACGTAAAATATCTTTTAACCAGTAGAGAGACGACACTTTGTTAGCACGTTTAATCAAGTCGATAAATGTAGTCCGTTTCATAATGTAGGCTTCAAGGGAAACGGGACGGTTTTTATATTTACCATGGTTTTCCTCAAAAGCTACGACACGACGGTCTTCACCAAATTTGAGAGTTTGACAACCGATGAAATTTTCTTTAGCATCTGAAACGTTTTTATAAAGAACGGTAATATCAGCATCCGTTGCGATATGGTCATCCATGACTTTTGAAAAATCCTGGCTATAGATGAAGTAAGATGGAGCAACTAGCACATAATCTTTTGTAGAATTTTCGATGTAGTGGATGTTTTCTGTGAAGGCATTAATATCGTGACGATAGACACTATTTGGGTCTGTTGCGCTATTGAGCAAGCGAAGGGTACCGCGTTTGCTGTTGATATTATAGTGTTTCCCTGTACCAACGTGCTGAATTGTTGAACGCATTTCGGCAGGCATGTATACTTGGAATTCTGTAATTCCAGAGTTTGACATATTGGATAGAGCAAAGTCAATTAGGCGATAACGACCTAAGAAACCGAAAGCTTGTACGCCACGGTGCTTCATCACGTCACCAAAATGTACGTTGTTTCCTTCAATATTTACAATTCCGAGAGTATTTCTTAGCATAGCAGTCCTTTCTTACTTGGTCACATTCTTGTCAATCAAGAGGATATGGTCGATGTCTCCTGTGAGTTTAACTCCGTCGGCAATTTTAATATTTTCAGCGACGATGACGTAGTCAAGTTCAACACCTTCGCCGATAATAGCACCAGGTAGGATGACAGAATTTTTTACTACGGCATTTTGGTTGACTTGCACATCTGTTGAAATAACAGAATGTTCTACAGTACCATCGATGATTGCCCCTTTATCAATATAGGCAGATTTAACCGTTGCAGTTGCACCAATGACTTGGGCAGGAGATCCCTTATCCTCTGAATAGATTCTCCATGAGCGGTCAGAAAGGTCCAAATCTCCAGCGTGATCAATCAAGTCCATATTGGATTCCCAGAGGCTGTTAACGGTACCTACGTCTTTCCAATAACCACGGAATGGATGGGCAATGAGAGTGCGACCATCTTCTAAGTATTTCGGAATGATGTCGTGCCCAAAATCGTGAGATGAAGTGTCCAATTTGTCATCTTCTTGAAGGTACTTTTTCAAGGTCTTCCAAGTGAAGATATAGATACCCATTGATGCTAAATTGCTCTTAGGATTTTCTGGTTTTTCTTCAAATTCTTCAATACGGTAATCTTCGTCCGTATTCATGATACCAAAACGTGAAGCTTCTTTGATTGGAACTTCGATAACCGCAATCGTGGCATCTGCTTTTTTCTGAATATGTGTATCAAGGAGTTTGTCGTAGTTCATCTTATAGATGTGGTCACCAGACAAAATCAATACGTGCTCTGGATCGTGAAGATCAATGAAATCAATGTTCTGTGTAATAGCGTCGGCTGTACCTTTGTAAAGTCCGAAACCTTCGATTTTTTCACTCGGTGGTAATACAAAGACGCCAGATCCTTGTACATCAAGTCCCCAACGTTGAGACTGTGCAACGTATGAGTTCAAGAGAACAGGCTCATACTGAGTCAAAACTCCGACAATATCAATACCTGAGTTGGCACAGTTACTGAGAGGAAAGTCAATAATGCGGTACTTTCCGCCAAATGCGACCGCTGGTTTGGCGACTTTTTTTGTCAACCCTTCTAGACGTGTTCCACGTCCACCAGCAAGAATCATAGCTAACATTTTATTTTGAGCCATCTAACCACTCCTTAATATATATGATACATGTATTATAGCATAGAGTATAAAAAAATGAAAGCGTTTCCTTAAAGAAAAGTGAATTATTTTCATTTTTCTTTTCAACGTCTTTCATAAATGTATCATAACATATTGTATTTTGTTTGTCTATATAAAGTGGTATTTATTTTTGGTCGAATTTTACCTCTTCAAGTAGGTAATTGATGAATTTTTCTCCCATGTCGGACAGCAATGCCTTTTCGTGTTGAATATAGACCAATTCGATTTCATCATCAAATTCCAGAGGAATTGATACAATATTATCTCCGTTAAGGTTTGAATTGAGGATACCTGTTGCGATTGTATAGCCATCTAGACCGATTAAGAGATTGAAGAGTGTGGCACGGTCAGATACGACAATCGATTTTTTATGGTGTTCCTGGGCTAGAATTTCTTCTGCAAAGTAGAAGGAGTTGTGAATACCTTGCTCATAGCTGAGATAGGGGAAATCTACCAAATCATCGAGAGTGATTGACTTTCTTTGTGCCAAAGGATTGGTTTTGCTGACAAATACATGTGGTTTGGCAGTGAAGAGAGTTGTATAGGATAGTCGATTGTCATCCAACAGTTTCAGCAGAACATCACGGTTGAAATGGTTGAGGAAAAGCACTCCGATTTCTGAGCGAAAATTCTTAACGTCATCAATGATTTCCCAGGTCCGTGTTTCACGTAGGAAGAGTTCATAATCTTCCATTTCAGTTTCTTTCAAAAGTGAGACAAAGGCGTTGACGACAAAGGCATAGTGTTGAGAAGAGACGCTAAATAGTTGGCGTTTTGCATTAGGATTTTTATAGCGATCTTCTAAAAGCTCTGTCTGTTCAACAATTTGACGAGCGTAGGAAAGAAACTCCATGCCATCCTTTGTCAGGGTAATGCCCTTAGAATTACGGAAAAAGATTTTAATTTTCATTTCTTTTTCCAGGTCTCGTACAGCGTTGGAAAGGCTGGGTTGGGTAATGAAGAGTTGTTTGGCAGCCTCATTCATACTGCCTGTTTCTGCAATTTTGATAATATAGTATAATTGTTGGATTCTCATACCTCCATTGTAACATGATTTGACAAATTATTCTAAAAAATGTATAATGCTGAAAATATATCCTTTAACTGAGTCCAGAGAGGCGAAGAAGGGAACGTGATAAATAGGGCAAATACTGCCTTCTTTTCGTGTAACCTTGCTAGCCAGCAAGGTTTTTTCTCTATATCGACTTTCTTGTTTTCTGTGTCATTGTTATATAGAATAGGAGAAAAGATGATTTTAAAAGAACAGATGTTACTGGTGGACCAAGTCCAACTAGCGCCACGAATTTTTGCTATGACCTTGCAGGGTGATATGGTCCAAGATATGAAAATGGGGCAGTTTATCCATATTCGTGTCCCAGATGATTCCATGCTCTTGCGGAGACCAATATCTATTTCCGAGATTGATCGGAATAAGTCTCAATGTCGGATTATTTACCGAGTGGAAGGTCAAGGGACGGAAGTCTTTTCGAAAATGACGGTCGGGCAGTATTTGGATGTTATGGGACCGCTTGGGAAAGAGTTTGAAGTAGACTTTCTCAAAGAAGGTGACCGCATTCTCATCATTGGCGGAGGAATCGGTGTTCCTCCCTTGGTGGAAGTAGCCAAACAGGCTGCGTTCCGTGGTGTCAATGTCACGTCAGTCATTGGCTTTGCCACCAAAGAGGCCGTCATTTTGGAAGAGGAGCTGGCAAGTTATGGGATGGTCTATGTCACAACGGATGATGGTTCCTATGGGCGTAAGGGGAATGTTGCAACGGTCGTTGAAGAGCTGACAAACGAGTTTGCAGCCATTTATTCCTGTGGAGCACCTGCTATGATGAACTATGTTGACCAACGCTTTCAGGAACATCCTCATGCCTACATTTCACTGGAGGCTAGGATGGCTTGCGGGATGGGGGCGTGCTATGCCTGTGTTGTCAAACCCAAAGAGGGACAAGAACACGAGAACAAGCGTGTCTGCAAGGAAGGTCCAGTCTTTGCGACAGGTAGTCTAATTTTGTAGGAGGTTGAAATGACAAAACGATTAGCGATTTCCTTACCAGGCTTGGACTTGAAAAATCCCATCATTCCAGCCTCTGGCTGCTTCGGTTTTGGTCAGGAATATGCAGATTATTATGACCTTAACCAGCTTGGATCTATTATGATTAAGGCGACTACCCGTCATCCTCGTTATGGCAATGCGACTCCCCGTGTAGCCGAGACACCAGCAGGTATGCTCAATGCCATTGGACTTCAAAATCCGGGTGTTGAGGCGGTCTTATCCGAAAAATTACCATGGTTAGAGCAACATTTCCCAGATTTGCCCATCATTGCCAATGTGGCTGGTTTTTCCAATGAGGAATATGCCTATGTGTCAGGGAAAATTTCAAAGGCTCCAAACGTAAAAGCTATCGAGCTGAACATTTCCTGTCCCAATGTGGACCACGGAAATAATGGTCTCTTGATTGGACAGGTGCCAGAATTAGCCTATCAAGCAGTAAAAGCAGCAGTCGAAGCCTCATCTGTACCTGTTTACGTTAAGCTGACACCAAGTGTGGCAGACATAACCCTGTTGGCCAAGGCTGCTGAGGCTGCTGGAGCGACTGGCTTGACGATGATAAATACCTTGGTTGGTATGCGATTCAATCTCAAAACTCGACAACCAATCTTGGCAAATGGTACAGGAGGAATGTCAGGTCCAGCAGTTTTTCCGGTTGCTCTCAAACTCATTCGTCAGGTTGCTCAGATGACTGATTTACCGATTATTGGTATGGGTGGTGTGGATACGGCGGACAAGGCTATAGAGATGATGGTTGCAGGAGCTTCAGCCATTGGGGTAGGGACAGCCAACTTTACAGACCCATTTGCTTGTCCAAAGATTATTCAAGACTTGCCAAAACGCATGGAAGTTTATGGTATTGATAGTTTGGAAGGTTTACGCCGAGAAATCAGATATAGCTTGGGTAAGCGTTGACAAAGGTAAAATAAAAGAGTAATATAAAGAAAATATCTCCTTTAACTAAGTCCAGAGAGGCTAGGAAGGTGTCATGTAATATGCTTGAAAGGTGATTTTCAAGCTGAATTCGTGCACATCCCTGACCGATTTGGCAGGGATTTTTGTGTAAATGAAAGGATTTTATGAAAGAAACAAGACCAATTATTGCCCTTGACTTTGCAGGTAAAGAAGAAGTTCAGTCTTTTCTGGAACAGTTCCCACCAGATGAGAAACTCTATGTAAAGGTTGGAATGGAGTTGTATTATGCGGAGGGACCAGGTATTATCAATTATTTGAAAGACTGCGGTCACAGTATTTTTCTAGATTTGAAACTGCATGATATTCCTAATACCGTCGAGTCTGCTATGAAAGTCTTGGCAAAACTCGGTGTGGATATGACCAACGTTCACGCTGCTGGTGGTGTTGAGATGATGCGGGCAGCACGAAGGGGATTGGGTAAGGATGCTGTTTTAATAGCGGTCACTCAGTTGACCTCTACCTCAGAAGAGCAGATGAGGACGGACCAGAATATACAGACTAGTTTGCAGGAAGCAGTTGTTCATTATGCTCAAAGAGCACAAGAAGCTGGTCTTGATGGGGTGGTTTGTTCAGCTCATGAGGTGGCTTTGATTAAAGATGCTACAAGTTCTGATTTTGTGTGCCTGACGCCAGGGATTCGTCCGACTGGCGGTGAAGTAGGCGATCAGAAACGAGTTATGACACCAGCAGATGCTGCTCGAATCGGTAGTGATTACATTGTGGTAGGTCGCCCGATTACAAAATCAGAACATCCTTACCAGACCTATTTGTCTATTAAAGAGGAGTGGAATCGTGGATAAGATTTATCAGGTTATAATCGATAGACCTCTCGGGTATATTGATAAATTTGGCAACCAGTATCCAATCAATTACGGCTATGTTCCAAATCTATTGGCTGGAGATGGTGAAGAGCAAGATGTTTACATCATTTCCAAAGCTGTTCGGCAGCCCTTGACAGCTTTCGAGGGGAAATTGGTCGCGATTATACATCGCAGAGATGATATCGAGGATAAATGGGTTCTGACAGGTCTTGATGAAAAACTTACCGTGACAGAAATAAAAGAGAAAACCAATTTTATTGACCAGTATTTTGATTCATGGATTGAAATGGTGGACTAGGAGAAGTCTGTAAGAATTCAACAGGGATAAATATAGTTTTTTGTAGGGTTCATAGATTGAACCAGTACTTTAGGAGTGACAGGCTATTCGGCGGGATGGTCATGTTGGAATGGTACGCATTTAGAAGGAGGTCTATTATGACACTAGCAACAGAAATCGCATCACACTTATTGGATATTAAGGCAGTTCATCTGCGTCTAGAAAAGCCATTTACATGGGCATCAGGTATCAAATCCCCTATCTATACAGATAATCGTATTACACTATCTTATCCTGAAACTCGAAATTTGATTGAAGATGGCTTTGTCCAACGTATTGAAGAAGAATTTTCTGAGGTTGAGGTGATTGCCGGAACTGCCACAGCAGGTATTCCTCATGGTGCTATCATTGCAGATCGGATGAATTTGCCATTTGCTTATATCCGTAGCAAACCAAAAGATCATGGTGCAGGGAATCAATTAGAGGGTCGCATCGTCAAGGGACAAAAAATGGTTGTCGTTGAAGACCTGATTTCTACTGGAGGGTCTGTTCTAGATGCCGTAGCAGCAGCTGAGCGTGAAGGCGCTGACGTTATTGGTGTTGTGGCAATCTTTACCTATGAATTGCCAAAGGCAGATCGTAATTTTGATAATGCTGGCGTGAAATTGGTGACGCTTAGCAATTATTCAGAGTTAATCAAGGTCGCAAAAGTACAGGGATATATCAATGCAGATGGTTTGAATCTGCTTAAAAAGTTCCGTCAAAATCAAGAAACTTGGCAGGAAGACTAGATTTAAAACGAGCCCACGCACGATTTCTGGGAACTTATCCTGTAAAATGGTATAATAGTCTCTAACGTATTTTGAGAATACAATAATTGACCGTATGAGGAGAAGAACATGATTTCAGTTATCGTGCCTTGTTTTAATGAAGAAGAGGCAATTCCCTATTTTTACGATGCTATGGAGAAAGTTCGTAAGGAGATGGGGGAACAATTTGAGTATATTTTTGTCAATGATGGTTCAAAGGATGGGACATTAACGGTTTTACGCCAATTGTCTGGTCAAGACCGAGCTGTTCGCTATCTTTCCTTTTCAAGGAATTTCGGGAAAGAAGCTGCTCTCTATGCAGGTCTACAAGCTGCGCAAGGTGAGCTAGTGACAGTCATGGATGTTGATTTACAAGATCCACCTGAAATGTTGATGGAAATGAAGGCTATGTTGGATGGAAATCCAGATTTAGATTGCGTTGGAACCCGTCGTGTCAGTCGTGATGGTGAACCACCGATTCGTAGCTTTTTTGCAAAATTATTCTACAAATTGATGAATAAAATCAGCCAGGTCGAGGTAGTAGACGGTGCCCGTGATTTCCGTCTCATGCGTCGTCACATGGTAGATGCCATTCTATCTGTGTCTGAATACAATCGCTTTTCAAAAGGAATTTTTGCTTGGGTAGGATTCGAAACAGAATACTTGCCCTATGAAAATGTTGAGAGGGTCGCTGGCGAAACTAGTTGGTCTTTCTGGAAATTGCTTTCTTATTCTATTGAAGGAATCATCAATTTTTCAGATACACCTTTGAATATTGCCTCCTATACAGGTTTTTTCACCTTCCTATTGTCGCTAGTTCTAATGGTTTTTGTGGTTTTCAAAACCTTGGTGTTCGGAGATCCTACAATTGGCTGGCCGTCGACTATTTGTATCATCCTATTTTTGGGAGGTCTGCAGTTGATGACCATTGGTATTCTCGGTAAATATTTGGCAAAAGTTTTCTTGGAAACGAAGAAACGTCCGATTTATATTGTTAAAGAGAAAAGTTCAAACTAGGAGCAGTTTATGGAACATTCAGCTTGGCACGAATTGATAAAGGCACAGTTGCCAGAGCATTATTTTGGTAAAATTAATCAGTTTTTAGATCATGTTTATGCTGGTGGAACCATTTATCCGCCTCGTGAGAAGGTATTTGCTGCCATTCAAACAACGGATTTGGAAGAGGTTAAAGTAGTTATTTTGGGACAGGATCCCTATCACGGACCTGGTCAGGCACAGGGCTTGTCATTTTCTGTTCCGAACTCGGTACCAGCTCCGCCATCTCTTCAAAACATTTTAAAAGAATTGACGGATGATATTGGCGTCAAACAAGATCATGATTTGACAGCATGGGCGGAACAAGGTGTGCTTTTGCTCAATGCTTGTTTAACTGTTCCAGCAGGTCAGGCAAATGGACATGCAGGGCAAATCTGGGAGCCTTTTACGGACGCTGTTATTAAGGTGGTCAATAGCTTAGACCAGCCTGTTGTCTATATTCTTTGGGGTGCTTATGCTCGCAAGAAAAAGGCGTTGATAACCAATCCAAAACATCTGGTTATCGAATCTGCTCATCCAAGCCCTCTTTCAGCCTATCGAGGTTTCTTCGGAAGCAAGCCCTTCTCACAAGCAAATGCCTACTTGACTTCACAAGGCAGAACAGGAATTGATTGGCTGCGATAGTAGATGGTAATGGCTTTGGTACTACAAAGGAGAATATGAATGTTATTAGTGAAAAATGGTCGAGTATTGGATCCGCAATCCAGTTTAGACAAGGTTTGCGACATCTTGATGGACGGAAGTAAGATTGTTAAGATTGCGGAGTCGATTTCAGAAGATGTTGAGCAAGAAGTGATTGATGCGACAGGATTAGTCGTTGCTCCTGGTTTGGTTGATGTTCATGTGCATTTTCGGGAGCCAGGTCAGACCCATAAAGAAGATATTCATACAGGAGCTCTTTCTGCAGCAGCGGGTGGTTTTACTTCTGTTGTCATGATGGCTAACACTAGTCCGACGATTTCAAATATTGAAACCTTAAAAGAAGTATTGGATTCTGCTAAAAAAGAAGCCATCCATATTTATAGTGTGGCAACCATTACAGATCATTTCGATGGGCAAAATCTGACCGATTTTCCTGCTTTGCTAGAAGCTGGAGCGGTGGCCTTTTCGGACGATGGTATTCCTTTGACAAATGCTGGCGTGGTTAGAAAAGCTATGAAATTAGCCAAAGAGCAGGGCTGTCTCATCAGTCTGCATGAAGAAGACCCTGACCTGAATGGTGTCTTGGGACTCAACGAGCAAGTAGCTGAAAAACATTTTCATGTTTGTGGAGCAACAGGCGTAGCAGAATACAGTATGGTCGCTCGCGATGTCATGATTGCCTATGAAACGGGTGCGCGTGTTCATATCCAGCATCTATCCAAAGCCGAGTCGGTCAAGGTGGTTGAATTTGTTCAAGGTCTCGGAGCAAACGTCACGGCAGAAGTAGCACCCCAACATTTTTCACGAACAGAAGAATTACTTCTAACAAAAGGTGCCAATGCTAAAATGAATCCGCCACTACGATTAGAAAGTGATCGCTTGGCTGTGATTGATGGGTTGAAATCTGGTGTTATCTCTGTCATTGCGACGGACCATGCACCTCATCACCCAGATGAGAAAAATGTAGAGGACCTTACGCAAGCTCCTTCAGGAATGACAGGCTTGGAAACTTCGCTTTCACTTGGTTTGACGCATCTGGTGGAAGAAGGGCATCTGACACTCGTACAATTGTTGGAGAAAATGACCATTAATCCAGCCAAGCTCTATGGTCTTGATGCTGGCTATCTTGCTGAAAATGGCCCAGCCGATCTTGTTATTTTTGACCCAAATGCAAATCGGTTGGTCACAGCGGATTTTGCCTCGAAGTCTGCAAATTCTCCGTTTGTTGGTGATAGTCTGAAAGGACAGGTCCTTTACACCATTGCAAATGGACAAATAGTATTTGGTAAATAGGAAATGAGCGGATTAGATAGCTAATTCGCTTATTTCGAACCTTTTTAACATGTAAGCGATTTTAATGTTTTTGTTTTTTGATAAAAAGTGTATAATAGAGATATAAAAAATGCCGAAGAAAGGTCTATTTATGAAAAAGAAAAAAATCTTGTTGCCTGTAATGTCCACACTCTTGTTGGCGCCATTTGTTTTAGCTCAACAAGTACAAGCTGCTGAGACAACGACTGCAGCTACCACAACCAATCAGCCAGCAACGACTGATGCAACTGCTACGGTACCAGCAACGACTGATGCAACTGCTACGGTACCAGCAACGACTGATGCAACTGCTACGGTACCAGCAACGTCAGTTGAAAACGTAGCAACGGAGGAAACTGTTGTCCCTGCTGCGGAAGAAACAGTAGAGGCAGTCATTATCCACACAAACGACGTTCACGGTCGCATTCTTGAAGAAAAGAATGTCATCGGTGACGCTAAGGCTGCGGCAGTCATTGAAGAAGAACGTGCCAAAGTAGAAAATACAATTGTAGTAGATGCTGGTGATGCCTTCCAAGGACTTCCAATTTCCAACTCTACAAAAGGTGAAGACCGCGCCAATATCATGAACCAAGTCGGCTATGATGCAATGGCTGTTGGTAACCATGAATTTGACTTTGGGATGGATCAAGCAATCAAGTACAAGGAAACCTTGAACTTCCCGCTATTGAGTGCTAACACTTACGTTAATGGTGCTCGTGTTTTTGAAGCTTCAACTATTGTCGATAAAACTCCAACTGTTGTAGGCGATGAATTTGTAGTTATCGGTGTAACAACACCTGAAACTGCTACAAAAACCCATCCGAAAAATGTTGAGGGAGTAACATTTACCGACCCAGTCACAGAAGTCAATAAAGTGATTGACGAAGTGGAAGCGCGCGCTCTAGCAGATAATCGTGTTTACAAGAACTATATCATTCTAGCTCACCTAGGTGTCGATTCTACAACGCCTGTTGAATGGAGAGGTTCAACTCTTGCTGAAGCACTTTCTAAAAATAGTAAATTAGCTGGTAAACGTGTTATTGTTATCGACGGTCATTCCCACACGGTAGAAGCGACTACCTATGGAGATAACGTTACTTATAATCAAACAGGCTCTTACTTGAACAATATCGGTAAAGTAACCTTGAAATCCGATAAATTATTGGGTGAAGCTAGCTTGATTTCTGCTGCGGATACTAAAAATGTGACGCCAAATGCTAAAATCGCAGCCTTGGTTGATGAAATTAAAGCAAAATATGAAGCTGAAAATGCTCAAGTAGTTATTGAAAATAACCCAGTGGAATTAAACGGAGACCGCTCAAACGTGCGTGTTCGCGAAACCAACTTGGGGAATGCAGTGACGGATGCGATCTATGCTTATGGTCAAACAGGATTTTCAAACAAAACTAGCCTTGCTGTGACTAACGGTGGTGGTCTACGTGCAACAATTGCTAAAGATCAGCCTGTTACAAAAGGTGATATTATTGCAGTCTTGCCATTTGGTAACATTGTTTCTCAAATCACTGTGACTGGTCAGCAAATTTATGATATGTTTACCAAGTCTTTATCATCTACATTGCAAGTGAATCCAGAAACTGGCGAGATGCTTTTAGATGAAAATGGCATGCCGCTCTTTGAAGCTAGTGGTGGATTCCTACACATTTCAGGAGCAAATGTATTCTACGATCCAACTCTTCCTGTAGAAGAACGTGTTCTTCTTATCGGTATTCTTAATCCAGAGACTGGCGAATATGACGCCTTGGATCTTGAAAAAACGTACTATTTAGCAACAAATGACTTCCTTGCTGCTGGTGGTGATGGCTACACAATGCTTGGCGGAGCACGTGAAGAAGGTCCTTCAATGGACAGCGTCTTTGCTGAATACCTAAAGACAGCTGACTTATCAGCTTATGAGGTTGTCAACCCATATTCACGTATCATTCCTGTAAATTCAAGCATTGATACGGATGAAGATGGCTACCCAGACTTTATCGAAATTTTATTGGATACTGATCCAGAAAATCCAGCCTCAAATCCAGAAACTGTTCCAGCCGAAAATACGGATTCACCATCTAATCAAGTACAAAATACTTCAGCAACGGACAAGAAGGCCCCAGTTGATTCTCCGAAAGTAGGAGATAAAAAAACAGAAGTAGCAAGTCCAGCAAAAACTACAAAAGCAGGAGTCTTGCCAAATACTGGTGATCAGATGAATCTGACGCTCAGCCTGTTTGGTTTAGGTCTTGCAGGACTGGCCGTGGCAGTAGGTCGTAGAAAAGAAAATTAATCAATCATCTGAAAACAGGGTCTTCGGACTCTGTTTTTGACTGGAGGAAACATGCAAACTGTATTTCAATATCAAAAAGAGGGGGATTGTGAGCAGATTAGTTCTTACGTTCTGCTTAGCAACTCCCCACGTCGTAAACAATTATTGGGATTTTTACAACCACAAATCGCATCAGTTGAAGTGGATGAGCGTGGTATCGAAGAACATTTTATGAAACAATTCGCTACAGATGATTTTCTCACTCGAGCTGCAAAAACCTGTTGTGAAATTTCCAAAGCCAAATCGGACATGGATTTGGTAACTGGTCATCTCTACATTTCTGCGGATACAATCGTAGTGTCAGATGGGCAAATTTTTAACAAGCCTCAAGATTTGACAGAAGCTGAAACCATGTTACGTTCCTATTTTGGAAAGAGTCATCACGTTGTTACATCTGTCTGCCTACGGACAAGACACTCACTGGATGTTTTTTATACGGTTGCACAGATTGATTTTGTCGACTATTATCCAGCCCTTGAAGAGGTTATTCAATCATATATCCGTGAAAAGCAGCCACTCGACAAGGCAGGTGCCTATGGTATTCAGGAGCTGGATCCACGCTTTGTAGCAGGTATTTCTGGGGATATTCACACCATTATTGGTCTACCTGTAGCAGAAGTTTCCTGCAGGATTTTTTCTGAAGAAGGTTTTGAAAATTAGCAGAGCTTAACCATTCGTTTGTGGTATAATAGTGGACGAAAAGGAGAGATTATGACCGTCGACATTGAAAGATACAAGCAATTGGCCCAGCAGAAGCAAGGAGAACATCGAAAATTTCTAGCAAATTTGAAGAAGAAAACACCTAAAAATTTGGATAGAATTGTTCAAGATATTCATGCCGAAGTATTTTCTGAAATCGACTGTACAGAGTGTGCCAACTGTTGTAAAACATTGGGACCACTCTTTACAGAAGCAGATATTACCCGAATTGCCAAGCATTTGCGCATGAAACTTCCAGTTTTTGAGGATATGTATTTGCGTATGGATGAGGACGGAGATAAGGTATTTCAATCCATGCCCTGTCCCTTCCTTGGAGGCGATAATCTATGTAGTATCTATGATGCTCGTCCCAAAGCCTGTCGAGAATTTCCACATACTGACCGCAAGAAGATTTATCAAATCAACAATTTAACAATAAAAAATACTCTGATTTGTCCCGCAGCCTATCTCTTTGTCGAAAAGTTACGGGAGAGAATTTAAGAGGAACAAGTAAGACAAAATATTGATTTTCTGCTATAATAATAAAAAAACAAGCCGTTTTTACGGCTTTTTTCAATGAATCATATTTAGGAGGACCCCATGGCAATTATTCAATGGTTTCCGGGCCACATGTCAAAAGCTCGCAGGCAGGTGCAGGAGAACATCAAGCACGTTGATTTCGTGACCATTTTGGTCGATGCCCGTCTGCCCCTATCCAGCCAAAACCCCATGTTGACCAAGATTGTCGGAGACAAGCCCAAGCTCATGATTCTCAACAAGGTCGACTTAGCAGACCCTGTTCGTACCAAAGAATGGCAGAGCTACTTTGAAGGTCAAGGCATCCGTACCCTTGCCATCAACTCAAAAGAGCAAGCGACGGTGAAAAAGGTGACCGACGCAGCCAAGGGTCTGATGAAAGACAAGATTGAACGCCTCCGCGAGAGAGGTATTCAAAAAGAAACCTTGCGGACCATGATCATCGGTATTCCAAACGCTGGAAAATCCACCCTCATGAACCGTCTGGCTGGTAAGAAAATCGCCGTTGTTGGCAACAAACCAGGTGTGACGAAGGGCCAACAGTGGCTCAAATCCAACAAGGACCTTGAAATCCTTGATACACCTGGGATACTCTGGCCTAAATTTGAGGACCAGGAAGTTGGACTTAAGTTGGCTCTGACAGGAGCCATTAAGGATCAGCTCTTGCCTATGGATGAAGTGACTATTTTTGGTTTGGACTACTTCAAAGCCAACTACCCAGAACGTCTACAAGAGCGATTTAAGGGGATGGATTTGGAGCAGGAAACACCTGAACTCATCATGGACTGGACCAAGAAATTGGGCTTTCGTGATGATTATGACCGTTTTTACAACCTCTTTGTCAAGGACGTTCGGGACGGTCGCTTGGGTACTTATACATTAGACAGGGTGAGTGACTTAGATGGCAACGATTAAGGAAGTGACAGCTCTGCTGGCCCAGGTAGACAGTCTGGACAGTCCAGTCTGGGACCAACTGGCTCAGGATGAGCGAGCAGGGGTCCAGGCTGCTATCAAGAAACGCCGTAAGGAGCTGGAAAAAGAAGCGGTAGAAGATGCCCGCTTAGAAGCTATGCTATTCTACGAAAAATCCCTTTATGAAAATGGGGTGGAGTTCATCGCTGGTATCGACGAAGTCGGCCGGGGACCTCTAGCAGGTCCTGTGGTGGCAGCGGCGGTTATCTTGCCTAAAGGGTGCAAAATCCGCTACCTCAACGACTCCAAGAAAATCCCCAAGTCCAAGCATGAAGCAATCTACCAAGAGGTTATGGAGCGAGCGGTGGCAGTCGGTGTGGGAATAAAAGATGCAGCTCTCATCGACGAGGTCAACATCTATGAGGCAACCAAGTTAGCCATGCTGGAGGCTTTGGGGAAATTAAGCCAGAAACCTGACCACTTGCTCATAGACGCCATGAAGTTGGATACGCCCATACCACAAACTTCCATCATCAAGGGAGATGCCAATAGCCTATCTATCGCAGCGGCCTCTATTGTAGCCAAGGTGACGCGGGATAAGATGATGGCGGACTATGACAAGGAGTTCTCAGGCTACGGCTTCGCCAAGAATGCTGGCTATGGAACGACAGAGCACTTGGAAGGCTTGAACAAGTTAGGCATCACGCCCATTCACCGTAAGACCTTTGAGCCCATTAAGTCTATGGTAGCAGGGGGAAACTAGTCTTGACAGTCTTTTTCTGGTTATTTTTAGCGGCTATCGGTCTGTTTGCTCTTGTCTATTTCTGGGAGCGGCGGTCGATTTTTATCTCACTGTTTGCTTTGAACATCCTCGTCTGGGCTTTAGCATGGATTATCTCAACAGGCATTCTCGAATACAATGAAATCTTGCGCTTGCTGGCTATAGCAGTGGCTATGGTGCTCTTTTTAGCCTTGTTAAGTGGTCCATTTGTCTTGCTTTTCACACTTTATCTAAATGGTTTTCAAATTTTGAAGAGAGAAGGGGTTCGCTTCCATAATTTCCTATCCATGGGACTGGCGGTAGCCTTGACTTTCTATCTCTTCATCGCTCCCTTTGTGGTTCAATCTCTATCAGCCATCAGCTTTTTCAATATGGTGTTTGTGTACGTTGGTTTTTTTGTGTCCTATGCCATTATCATCAGCATGCTCTATACCATGTCTAGCTTTGTCAATTTGGTCAATTTTTTCCCAGGCAAGCTTGATTATGTAGTGGTCTTGGGAGCAGGTCTGATTGGTGACAAGGTAACGCCACTTTTGGCTTCGCGGATTGAAAAAGGCATAGCGATCTACCAGAAACAGCCTGGCAGCAAGCTCATCATGTCAGGCGGACAAGGTCCTGATGAACTCATAGCAGAAGGACAGGCAATGGCAAATTATGCCTTGGAGAAAGGAGTGCCTGCTGAAGACATTCTCATCGAAAACCAATCAACCAACACAGAAGAAAATTTGAAATTTTCCTATGCCCTGATGAAACCTGGCAGTCGATTTGCACTTGTAACCAATTACTATCACGTTTTCAGAGCTCTGCTATTGGCACGACAATTGAGAATCAAATGTATCGGCTACGGCGCAAAAACCAAATTTTACTTTAGCCTTAATGCCTTCATTCGGGAATTTGTAGGCTATGTAGTCATGAGCCGAAAGGCGCATTTGGTCTTTTTGAGCATCGTGTCAGCCCTTTACTTGATTGGAGTGATCATCAGTTTAATGCATTAAAAACAGCCTCTAGGTGACTAGAAGCTGTTTTCTTATAACATAAAGTAGACAATGGCGATATACTGAAGTGCCGAAGCCAGTAGGATAAAGAGATGCCAAATCATGTGGAAGTAGGGCTTTTTCTTGGCATAGAAGAGGGCTCCAATAGTATAAGATAATCCACCAGCCAGCATGAGAATGCCAAATGCCATTCCAGTCTTTTGCAGAATGGCTGGCAGGATAAAGACCACCAACCAGCCCATAAAGAGATAGAGGAAAAGGCTGAATTTTTCATTGATTTTTTTGGCAAATATTTTGTAGAGAATACCAAAAATAGTTAATCCCCATTGTAAACCTACAATCAGATAACCTAGCCAACCACCGACCAAGGAAAGGGCAACAGGTGTGTAGCTTCCAGCGATGGCAATGTAAATCATGCTATGGTCAATAATCCTCAGGATGTATTTGTGAGTAGAAGCATAGGGCATGGAGTGGTAGATGGAAGAGGATAGGAACATGAGAAATAGGCTGATGACAAAGATGGACATACCAATCACAGCGGTCAGGTTATAATCTTGATAGGAATGAATAGCAGTAACGGGGAGCAAGACCAACATAAGCAGGGCTCCGACTGCATGTGTGACACTGTTAGCAACCTCCTCTCCAAAGGATAGTTGCAGGCTCAATTTCAAACTAGGATTCATGGTGACTCCTTTCTAACTCCATAGTGAGTTGACGGGTTTTGTAGTAAAGTTTGACAGATTGACAAGCGTAGCGAATGATGTCAGGGGTTTCTTCATTTTCCTCGTTTCGCATGCAGTCAACAAAATGATTGTAGAGTGTTTCTGAATGACTCGATTGGAGAAGAAGATTTAAGGTCTGACTGATTTCTTGAATCGAAAAGACATTTTTTAAGATAGTCAAGGCAATCAAGCGGGCAACTTGCTGTTTCTGGTATTTTTTCTTTACCGGTTTTTCAAGTTGCTTGTGCTTGACATAATTGTTAATCATAGCAGCAGTCAATACTCTTCGAAAATCAACATTATCCGTTATCAACTTGCCTTGATGAACCCCAGTTCTATCATCAGCTTCGTTTCCTAGGCTACTGTTGATTTTCATTGAGTATAAACTCTTCTGTTCAAGGCTTTCCTGAGAATTGACTACTTGATTAACATACAGCAGAACTTGGTCCAAATACAAATCTAAATCAGGTAATTCATGCCAGTAGGGAATGGTCTGTTTCATGATTATCTACTCTCTTTTATCTAGTAATGATAACTAGATTGTACGATATACAATATTTAATGTCAAGAAAAAACCTTCTGGACCCAAAATCACAGAAGGTTAGTTGCTTATGGTTGGATAATATTTTTAGGCAATGTCATCTTATAAAGTGAATAGGCTCCATCTAGGTTTTTAACTATAAAACCATTTTCTTTTAAGATACGTTCGGCAATATAAGAACGCAGTCCACTATGGCAGCTGACAATGTATTCTTTTGAAGCATCCAGTTCTCCAATTCGCTCACGGAGTTGGTCCAAAGGAATGTGAATGAATTCTCTGAATTGCCCATTTGCGACCTCACCAGGATTGCGGACATCTAATAGAACTTTACCAGTAGCTAACTCGTCGTCTAGTTGATACCACTGGATGTTTTGGCTAATCCCTTCTGCGATGTTCATAGCAGCGTAGCCAATCATATTGACAGGGTCTTTGGCAGAGCCAAATGGCGGAGCGTAAGTCAATTCTAGCTCTGGTAAATCAAAAATTGTCAGTCCAGCCTTGATAGCAGTGGCAAGGACATCAATCCGCTTATCAATACCTTTTTGACCGACGGCTTGCGCTCCGAAAATTTTTCCATCAGTCGGTGAGAAAATGAGTTTTAAAACAATATCAGTCGCACCAGGATAATAACCTGCATGGTCTTTTCCAGTTGTATGAACGACGGCATGTTTATAGCCGAGTGATTGAACAGCACGTTCGCTTAAACCAGTTGAAGCGGCAGCTAGGTCAAAGACTTTTACGATAGCTGTTCCAATAGATCCTTTGTTTTTTCTATCAAGTCCAGCAATGACATCAGCTACCTGTCTTCCCTGACGGTTAGCAGGAGAAGCCAGTGAAATCAAGGCATCTTGACCTGTAATTTCTTGTTTAACAACAATAGCATCACCAACAGCATAAATATTCTTCTGACTAGTTTGGTAGTTTTGGTCTACGAGAATACCACCACGGAGACCTAACTCAACTCCAGCATCTTTGGCTAGTTGACTGTCGGGAGCAACTCCGACTGAGAGAATGGTCACATCAGATGACAAGGTTTGTCCGTTAGACAATTCTAGAACCTGTCCTTTTTCATGAAAAGCAGTAACAGACTGCCCAGTGATAACCTCGACACCTTTATTGGTTAGCTCTGCTTCCACATATCGTGCCATTTCTAAGTCAAAAGTAGGTAAAACATGGGGAGCTTGTTCGACAAGCATGACCTTCCAGCCTTTTAAAGCTAAGTTTTCCGCCATTTCCAGACCGATAAAACCTGCACCAATTACCACAACATGACCAGACTTGATCTGGTCTAGTTTAATCATAATCTTGTCCAAATCAGGTACGTTCCGAAGAGTAAAGAGATTGTTTGCTTCTTCAATACCAGATAGATTTGGAATGACAGGCTTGGCGCCGGGTGATAAGATTAGTTTGTCGTAGCTTTCAATCAACTCACCAGTAGGCGTTTTGACTGTTACAGTTTGCTGCTCAGCATCGATACTAATGACTTCATGGAAGGGGCGGACATCTAGATTAAAGCGTTGTTTCAAACTTTCTGGCGTTTGAAGCAATAAACTGTCATGCTCTGCTATTTCTCCAGAAATGTAATAAGGTAAACCGCAGTTGGCAAAGGAAACATAAGGTCCTTTCTCAAAAACGATGATTTCAGCATTTTCCATCAAACGACGGAGACGAGTAGCTGCTGACATACCGCCAGCGACACCACCTACAATAATTATTTTCATGCTATTCCTCCTGTCCAGGCATTCATACCGCCTTTAACGTTGATTGCTTGATAGCCTTGAGATTTAAGATATTCTGTCGCCCGTTGGCTACGCATGCCAGATTGACAGATGACAAGATAGTTCTTGGTTTTGTCGCCTTTAAATTGGTCAAGTTGACTTAAGGGCTGGTTGATAGCTTGTGGAATATGTCCACTAGCAAATTCGTCGACTTCGCGAACATCAAGCAAAATAGCATTCGATGATTGTATCGCTTGTTCTACATCAGTTATCGGAAGACTATCTGAGTTTGAAAACATTCCTGAAAATAATTGTTTAAACATTGTTACTCCTTTATACCCTACGGGGTATCTAAAATATATCAAGGAATTCGAAAGATGTCAAGGTAAAAAATTGACATTTTTCACTTCAAGCAGTACCATATAGGGTATGAATACTGATAAGAAAAAGATGATAAACCGTTTGAAACGGGCCGAAGGTCAGCTCAGAGGCATTCAGAAAATGATTGAAGAAGATCAGGAATGTATTGATATTGTAACTCAGTTGAGTGCTGTTCGTTCCAGCATTAATAGTATGATGGGAATGGTTATTGCTCAGAAGGTACAAGATTGTATCACTCATCCATCTGAAAACCCTGAAGAACAAGAAGCTCGTCTTGCTCAAGCTATCAATTTAATCATAAAAAAATAGGAGTAGGGGTATGTCGACAGAAAAAGAAAAGATGATAGCTGGGCAATTTTATATGGCAGCAGATGCTGAATTGAGAAAGATGCGAACCTTTGCCCGCCAACAGATGAAAAAATTTAACGAAGAACTAGATGGAAAAGCCCGCTCTGAGCGATTGAAAAGCTGGTTTGGAACTACAGGCCAACGCATCTATATGGAGCCCAATTTCTACTGTGACTACGATAGCAATATTCATGTTGGTGAGGATTTTTACGCTAATTTCAACTGTACCATGTTGGATGTCTGTCCCATTACCATTGGCAAAAATGCCATGCTTGGTCCCAATGTACAGTTGCTAACTCCACTTCATCCACTAGATCCTGATGAACGAAATTCTGGTTTGGAATATGGCTCTCCTATTACCATTGGTGATAATTTCTGGGCTGGTGGTGGTGTGACAATCTTACCTGGCGTGACCTTGGGCAACAATGTTGTTGTTGGTGCTGGTTCCGTTGTGACCAAGTCTTTTGGTGATAATGTCGTTTTGGCTGGCAATCCTGCGCGTGTTATCAAAGAAATACCTAAAAAATAATTCTTCTTCGGGAGAATTTTTTCTTTGCCTTGCGAATAGACTAGATGAGGTGAAGAAAATGAATAATTTTGAATTGTTTAAATGGAAAAAAGCAGGTTTGACCAATCTTAATGTGAATAAAGTTTTGGCCTATCAAGAAAAACACGGTAAAAAATTGACCTTGCGAAATGTCGCTGTAGTGTCTGAATGTAAAAATCCAGTGCTATTTATGGAAAATTATAAGAATCTAGATACAAAAGCCTGTCGCGAGGAATTTAATAAGTATCCATCATTTTCAATTTTAGATGACATCTATCCTTTGGCGCTCAAACAGATTTACAATCCACCTGTACTTTTGTTTTATCAAGGGGATTTAGAATTGCTAGAAAAATTAAAGCTGGCAGTTGTTGGTACACGAAATGCCAGTAAAAATGGTATCCAATCTGTTCAGAAAATTATCAAGGAATTGAGCAATCGTTTTGTCATTGTTAGTGGTTTGGCAAGAGGAATTGATACAGCTGCCCACATCGCCAGTTTGAAAAATGGAGGCCAAACCATTGCTGTAATCGGAACAGGTTTAGATAATATTTATCCAAAAGAAAATAAAGATTTGCAGACCTATATTGGAAAACACCATTTGGTGCTGACAGAGTATGAAGCTGGTGCTCAGCCACTCAAATACCATTTTCCAGAACGCAATCGCATTATAGCTGGTTTGGTGGAAGGATTGGTAGTCTGCGAGGCAAAAATGCGGTCTGGCAGCTTGATTACTTGTGAACGTGCCTTGGAAGAAGGAAGAGAAGTCTATGCTATTCCAGGTTCCATTATGGACGGAAAATCAGATGGTTGTCATCATTTGATTCAAGAGGGAGCAAAGTGCGTTACATCAGGATTGGACATCATTTCTGAGTATCAATTTTAAAACAAGTCTTCCTATAGGAAAATAAATATCTTGACACTGACTGAAAAATAGTATATTCTTTGTGAGGTTAAAAATATTTGTAAGGTATAAGAATGGCTACAAAAACAGTTAGTAAGAAAAAAACAACAACCAAGAAAAATCTCGTTATTGTAGAGTCACCTGCTAAGGCAAAAACAATCGAAAAATATCTTGGTAAAAATTATAAGGTCGTTGCTTCAGTCGGGCATATTCGAGATTTGAAGAAATCTAGTATGTCTATTGACTTTGATAACAACTATGCACCTGAGTACATCAACATACGTGGAAAAGGACCACTCATCAATTCTTTGAAAAAAGAAGCAAAAAATGCTAAGCAAGTCTTTCTCGCGAGTGACCCGGACCGCGAAGGAGAAGCAATTTCTTGGCATTTGGCTCACATTTTGGGATTGGACGCAAACGATAAAAACCGTGTTGTCTTTAATGAAATTACAAAAGATGCAGTAAAAAATGCTTTTCAGGAGCCGCGCGCTATCAATCATGACTTGGTAGATGCCCAGCAAGCTCGTCGCGTCTTAGACCGTATTGTAGGGTACTCCATATCACCTATTTTATGGAAGAAAGTCAAAAAAGGTCTGTCAGCAGGACGTGTTCAATCGGTTGCTCTCAAATTAATAATCGACCGTGAAAATGAAATCAGCAATTTCAAACCAGAAGAATATTGGACAATTGATGCAACCTTCAAAAAGGGGAGCAAGAAATTCCAGGCTTCTTTCTACGGTATAGATGGAAAGAAAACTAAAATTGAAAACAATGAGCAGGTTAAAGAAATTCTCGCCCGACTTGATGGGGATGATTTCTTAGTAGAACAGGTTGAGCGTAAGGAACGCAAACGAAATGCACCTCTGCCTTACACAACTTCTACTATGCAGATGGATGCGGCTAATAAAATCAATTTCCGTACTCGTAAAACCATGATGGTTGCCCAACAACTTTATGAGGGTGTCAGTCTTGGCACAGGTGGTACCCAAGGTTTGATTACCTATATGCGTACGGATTCAACACGTATTAGCCCTGTTGCACAAGCACAAGCTGCTGACTTTATCACGGAGCGTTTTGGTGCTACCTATTCAAAGCATGGTAATAAAGTAAAAAATGCCAGTGGTGCACAAGATGCCCACGAAGCCATTCGTCCATCAAATGTTAACTTAACACCTGAATCAATTGCAAAATATCTGGACAAGGACCAGTTGCGACTATATACACTGATTTGGAATCGTTTTGTCGCAAGTCAGATGGCTGCAGCGGTCTTTGATACCATGAGTGTTCGTCTAGGTCAAAATGGAGTGATTTTTGCTGCCAATGGTAGCCAAGTTAAATTTGATGGTTACATGGCAGTCTATAATGATTCTGACAAGAATAAGATGTTGCCAGATATGGAGCAAGGTGATACAGTTGTACGTACATCAACAAATCCTGAACAACATTTTACGCAGCCACCAGCTCGCTATTCTGAAGCTACTTTGATTAAGACTTTGGAAGAAAATGGTGTTGGTCGTCCGTCAACCTATGCACCAACCATTGAAACCATTCAGAAACGCTACTATGTTAAGTTAGCTGCTAAGCGATTTGAACCGACTGAACTCGGCGAAATCGTTAATAAGCTGATTGTTGAATTCTTCCCAGATATTGTCAATGTCAAATTTACAGCCGATATGGAACAAAAATTGGATGATGTAGAAATCGGGAAAGAGCAGTGGCAGAAGGTCATTGATGGTTTCTATCAGCCATTCAAGGTAGAATTATCTAAGGCAGAAGAACAGATGGAAAAAATCCAAATTAAGGATGAACCAGCTGGCTTTGACTGTGATGTTTGTGGACATGAAATGGTCATTAAACTAGGTCGTTTTGGAAAATTCTATGCTTGTAGTAATTTCCCCGATTGCCGCAATACCAAGCAAATTACCAAGGAGATCGGCGTAACTTGCCCCGTGTGTCAACAAGGCCAGGTCATTGAACGAAAGAGCAAACGCAATCGACTTTTCTATGGTTGTGACCGTTATCCAGAGTGTGAATTTACCTCATGGGATAAACCTGTTGGTCGTGCCTGTCCAAAATGTGACCACTATCTTGTCGAGAAAAAAGTTCGTGGTGGTGGTAAACAAGTTGTCTGTCCAAATGGTGACTACGAAGAAGACAAGATTAAATAAGATTAAACTGCTATTCTCAAGGGAATGGCAGTTGTTTTTTATAGTCATGTTAGTTTATCTTAGCTTACTTCGACAAGCGAGGAAACTTCGTTTCCTTATTTTCAACTTTAAATGAGGCTGGTCAAAAAGTCCAAAGTCACTTCTCAGTGCAGTGGTTGATTGGGTTTAACAGGCCAGTGGAGTGAAACTGTTCAGTGAACTGTTTCAGCCTGAGCTTAGAAATGAAAAAATCGAGGTAAAAAGGTTGGAGATAAGATTTGCGAAGCAAATCACAGCAATTCGTGTTTCACATTCCAAGTCTGACCTCTACAACTAAAACGAACTAAACGGCAATACCAGTTTGAAAAATTGTTTAAAAAATTAAAAAAATAGGAGAAAAGTCTTGCATTATTGAAAATACTGTGTTATGATAATTGAGGTTTGAAAAAACTGACCTAAGACAGTAGGGGAGCTGGACTCATAAACATCCTACCGAGGCACAAAACGATTATTGAGATAAACGTATTTGTACTTTCGTGTCTAGGTTTAGGTGCGATTTTTTTGTGCCTAGCCCAAAATAAAAACGGAGGTAAAAAAATGAGTGAAGCTATTATCGCTAAAAAAGCGGAATTAGTAAATGCCGTTGCTGAGCAAATGAAAGCTGCAACATCTATCGTTGTTGTAGACGCTCGTGGTTTGACAGTAGAACAAGATACAGTTCTTCGTCGTAACTTGCGTGGTGCAGAAGTTGAGTACAAAGTTATCAAAAACTCAATCTTGCGTCGTGCTGCTGAGCAAGCTGGTCTTGAAGGTCTTGCAGAATTGTTTGTAGGTCCATCTGCAGTTGCATTCTCAAACGATGCAGTTGCTCCAGCTAAAACAATTTACGATTTCGCGAAAACTGCTGATGCTCTTGAAATCAAAGGTGGTGCTGTAGAAGGTAAAGTTTCTTCTAAAGAAGAAATCGAAGCACTTGCTACATTGCCAAACCGAGAAGGCATGCTTTCTATGTTGCTTTCTGTACTTCAAGCGCCAGTTCGCAACGTTGCATACGCTGTCAAAGCTGTTGCAGAAAAAGAAGACGCTGCTTAATGCGTCAGAGCGTAGCTGCTTAGTGCTACAAACTATTTAAAAACCTAAATTGGAGGAAAATCACAATGGCATTGAACATTGAAAACATTATTGCTGAAATTAAAGAAGCTACTATCCTTGAGCTTAACGACCTTGTTAAAGCTATCGAAGAAGAATTTGGTGTAACTGCGGCTGCTCCTGTAGCTGTTGCTGCAGCTGGTGGTGCTGCTGAAGAAGCTAAAGATTCATTCGACGTTGAATTGACATCTGCTGGCGACAAAAAAGTTGGCGTTATCAAAGTTGTACGTGAAATCACTGGTCTTGGTCTTAAAGAAGCTAAAGAGCTTGTTGACGGTGCACCAGCTATGGTTAAAGAAGGCGTTGCAACTGCAGAAGCTGAAGAAATCAAAGCTAAATTGGAAGAAGCAGGCGCTTCAGTTACTCTTAAATAATAGAGTTTCCAATCAAAATAAAAACCTATCACTTAATGTGGTAGGTTTTTTCGTTCTATTGTTGCAAACGTTTTCGTTGTGGGGTATAATATAAAAAATGATGTCTAAAGATTAGGAGAAAGACATGAAAAGTTACAAAAACTATATCTTCGATTTTTATGGTACATTGGTTGATATTCGTACAGATGAGAATAAACTAGAGGTCTGGAATCAGCTAACACAGATTTACAATGCTTTTGGTTGTTCCTATCGACCGCGCCAGTTGAAAAATGCCTATCATCGTTTTGTAGAAGAGGCAGAGAGCTCTCTCGCGGAAACAGTGAGTTATCAGTATGTCGAAATTGATTTAGAAACAATCTTCATTCGTCTATTAACGGATGCACCAAATGAAAACCAAAGTACCAATAAGCCGACTGATTTAGAGACTTTTGGACAAGTAGTAGCCACGATTTTCCGCGTGCTTTCACGTGAAAAGTTAGAGGCTTATGAAAATACCCTAACTAGTCTACAGACATTAAAGGACAGAGAAGTGCGATTATTTATTCTCTCCAATGCTCAACGAATTTTTACTCAGGCAGAAATTGAACAGACAGGTTGTGCTGATTTGATGGAAAAAATTTATATCTCTTCTGACTTTAAGATGAAGAAGCCTGAACCAGCATTTCTTCAACTGGTTTTAGAGGAAAATAATCTTGATGTTGAGGAAACGGTTATGGTTGGTAATGATTTGACATCCGATATAGCTATTGCTCATGAATTGGGAATGGATTCCATTTTGCTGAATACTTTCCCGTATAGTCAGGAAGAAATCGACTCTTATAGGAGACTTGGTTGGAATTTTGAGGTTGTTGGAGATATAGCGGAGCTATTGTAAATAAGCGATAGAACAGTAAAGGATATACATAAAATATATTATGTAAAAAGGTGAAACTACTTTCATTTCAATGAAGGTAGTTTTGTCCTTTCTAGCCATTTTCTGGTATACTAGATAGGTATAAAATTTAGAAAGGTTCTGTTTTTGGGTATTCCCAAACAGTAGTCAGATATTCTGGCTAGAGGTATTAGTTTCATGTCTCAAACCCACATTAATGTTATAGGAGCTGGCTTGGCTGGCTCAGAAGCTGCTTATCAGATTGCCAAACGTGGCATTCCTGTCAAACTCTACGAGATGCGTGGTGTCAAGCCGACTCCTCAGCACAAGACGGACAAGTTTGCGGAGTTGGTTTGTTCCAATTCATTCCGTGGTGATAGTTTGACCAACGCTGTCGGCCTTCTTAAGGAAGAGATGCGTCGTTTGGATTCCATTATCATGCGTGCTGGAGAGGCTCACCGTGTTCCTGCTGGAGGTGCCATGGCCATGGATCGTGAGAATTTCTCTCAAGCGGTTACTGATGAGATTCACAATCACCCGCTGATTGAGGTCATCCGTGGTGAGATTACCGAAATTCCTGAAGATGCTATTACAGTCATTGCGACGGGGCCTTTGACGTCTGACGCCTTGGCGGAGAAGATTCACGCGCTTAATGGTGGTGACGGTTTTTACTTCTACGATGCGGCAGCACCGATTGTCGACAGCTCGACCATTAACATGGACTTGGTTTATCTTAAGTCTCGTTACGACAAGGGAGAGGCTGCCTATCTCAATGCCCCTATGAACAAGGAGCAGTTCAACGCTTTCTATGAGGCCTTGATTTCAGCCGAGGAAGCACCGCTTAACTCCTTTGAAAAAGAAAAATACTTTGAAGGCTGTATGCCCATTGAAGTCATGGCCAAACGTGGTATCAAAACCATGCTCTATGGCCCAATGAAGCCAGTTGGTCTGGAATATCCAGAAGATTACAAGGGACCACGTGATGGCGAATACAAGACACCTTACGCAGTTGTCCAGCTCCGTCAGGATAACGCAGCAGGTAGCCTTTACAATATTGTTGGCTTCCAGACTCACCTTAAGTGGGGCGAGCAGAAGCGGATCTTCCAGATGATTCCAGGACTCGAAAATGCTGAGTTTGTCCGCTACGGCGTTATGCACCGCAATTCCTACATGGATTCGCCAAACTTATTGGAACAGACCTTTGCGACCAAGAAAAATCCAAATTTGTTCTTTGCAGGTCAAATGACAGGAGTAGAAGGCTATGTCGAGTCTGCCGCCTCTGGCTTAGTAGCCGGTATCAATGCTGTTCGCCGTTTCCATGGCGAAGAGCCAGTCATCTTCCCACAGACCACAGCCATCGGAGCTCTGCCATTTTACATCACCCACACCGAAAGCAAGCACTTCCAGCCTATGAATGTCAACTTTGGTATCATCAAGGAGCTGGACGGACCGCGTATCCGCGATAAGAAGGAGCGTTATGAGGCAATAGCAGAGCGTTCCCTCAAGGACTTGGAAGAGTTTTTGACGGTTTAAGCCGATAGTTTTCCGACGAAAAGTATCGGGAAAACTTGGATGGTAGATGGTAAACTGATAGGGAAAGGGGAAGTTGATGATAAAAGAGTTCAATGCAACCGTACGTTACCTAGAGTCCGTTTTAGAAAGCGAAATCGATGAACGGGAATTTTTGCGCATATCAGGATATTCCGTTCCCATGTTTAGTCGTCTCTTTTCGATTCTGACAGATATGTCCTTGTCAGAATACGTTCGGTTACGAAAGTTGACGCGAGCTGCTATGGACATTCGTGAAGGACAGGCAAAGATTATAGATATAGCCCTTAAATATGGGTATGAATCTTCGGATTCTTTTGCCTTTGCCTTCAAACAATTTCATCAGATTTCTCCTAGTCAAGTGCGTAAGGGGTTGCCTTTTAAGGTCCTCTTACCCTTGCAACTATCATTAACCATCCAAGGAGGTAAAGAAATGGATGTTCGTATTGAAAAGAAGGCTGGTTTTACAGTTGCTGGACTTCTTCGCACAGCAATCAGTAACGAAGTGTGTCCGCAGGTATGGGAAGACTTGTTCAAGAACCATACTTATGAAGAGTTAGCTGCTCTAGGAAGTGGGCAGTCCTTTGGAGTTTGTACATTAGCTCAAGCGGACGAGACGATTAATTATATGGCTGCTTATGATGTCACAGATAGTGAAAAAGCGACTAAGTTAGGCTTAGAACTTCTTGATGTTCACGAAGCTGACTATGCTATTTTTACCCTAACAGGCCCTGTTCCTCAATCTATTCATGCAGGATGGCGTTATGCGCTAGAAACTTTTTTTCCTGAACACGGCTATCGCCATTCAGGTGCACCAGATTTTGAGTACTATTTTGAAGGAGACATGAGTTCCCCAGACTACCAAATGGAACTCTGGATTCCCATTGTGAAAGCATAATGTACAGGACACCTTCGGGTGTCTTTTGTGTTATACTGGGATTAGAAAGCGGAGGAGAAATACGATGCACCACAATACTTGGAAGGGAATTATTCTGCAGAAACAAGGTCTGTTGAACCCCCAGTCTGTTCAACAAATCTGCCAAAATCTCAATGGTTTGCAGGCTCAGTTTCAGCCCTATGTTCATGTCGGATTTCGTAACCGTATGACAGCGGAGGATTTTCATGAGGGTAGCTGGCAGGAGGAACTGACTCGTCAGTGGTCCATTCGGCGAACGGTTCATGCCTATCTCGAGTCGGAAATTCCTCTCTATATCCATGAGGGGCGGCTGGTCAGCACCGATTACCTCAAGACAGAAGGACGGGACGGTTTTAGTCCTCAGACCAAGCAGAAATATCACCATCTGATTTTAGAAGCCCTTGAACAAGGTCCTATGACCCGTGAGGATCTCAAGGTCCTTTGCCGAGAGGAAAAGATGACACAGAAAGAGGAGAAGCTGGTCTTTAATGCCTGGGGCGGTCTCTTTCGCTACATGGTCGAGCGTGGGGAAGTCTACCAAGAGTACGGTGCCAAGCGTTTTCATCGTCTGACAGACTTTCAGCCACTTTCTCGGGAAAAAGCTGAGCTGGAAATAGCACGTCGGTATTTTTCAGGCTTTGGGCCAGTCAGTCTAGCAGATGCTCGTTATTATTTCAAAGAAAATAAGTCAACCATTCTAGAGTGGATGGCTCAATTAGATTTAAAAACAATTCAAGTAGCTGGAGAGGAGCGGTTTTACCTTGGGGTGCTTGATGAGGCAGATTTACCTCAGTGTCTTTTCGTTGCTGGGTTTGATCAATTACTTTTGGGCTATGAAAAGAAAAACAACCCATTTTTCGATCCAAAATACATCCGTAACATTTATACGTTGACGGGTATTGTCAAACCTGTTGTATTTTATAAAGGGCGATTTGTGGCAACCTGGAAACGTGATAAAGGTACCATTTTGCTAGATATTTTTGAAAGCATCACCCAAAAAGAAGAAAAAGAATTAGATTATTACCGCCAAATGTATGAGAAAATTCTGTGACATTGACTAACTATGTTCGGAAAATCCGAAAATTGCAAATAAATAACTAAATTTTCTGAATATTCCAGAAAAACTATGATATAATACTTAAAATACGTAAGGAAGAGATAGATATGAATAAGTCTTACTTTTATTTGGACATGAGAACTCATGAATTAGATGTACCATTTACAGAAAGAAAACGTCGAGTCCGTGTTTTATTGCCGAAAGGATATGCTGAAAATACAGAAGAGACCTATCCCGTTGTTTATTTCCACGATGGGCAAAATGTACTCTACAGTAAGGAAGCTTTTTCAGGTCATTCATGGAAAGTCATCCCAACTATTAAGCGTAATCCAGACATTGCAAAAATGATCGTAGTGGCTATTGATAACGATGGTGCTGATCGCATGCATGAATACGCTGCTTGGAAGTTTAGTGAGATGGGGATTCCTGGGGTGCAGTTCGGTGGTAAGGGAACCTTGTATGCTGAATTTGTGATGGATGTCGTCAAACCATTTATTGATCAAGAATACCGGACAAAATCTGATAAAGTTCACACTGCAATGATTGGCTCATCCTTGGGAGGCAATATCACCCAGTTTATGGGATTGGCTTATCAGAACCAGATTGGCTGTCTAGGAGTATTTTCATCTGCCAACTGGCTTCATCAAGATGCTTTCGACCGTTATATTGAACGTCAACAATTAGACTCAGAGCAACGAGTCTACATCTACGTTGGGACAGAAGAAGCAGATGATACAGATAAAACATTGATGGCAGGAAATATCAAGCAGGCCTATATCAATTCTTCATTGACTTACTATCGTCAATTGATCGCTGGCGGAGTGGATTTGGACAATATCGCCTTGGAAGTCGTTTCAGGTGCGGTCCATAATGAAGAGGCTTGGGCGCTCTATTTGCCAGCTTGCCTACGATTCCTAAGCGAACATTGGTCATAAAACAAAAATATACAAATAGGAGGCTTTACTATGCACGTTGAATTTTTAAGTCATTGGTCTGGAAATCTTGGCCGAGAAATGAATCTAAATCGTTATGGTCACGTAGGGATTCCTGTTGTCGTATTTGCTTCATCAGGTGGTTCTTACAATGAATATGCTGATTTTGGTATGATTGAAGCTTGTCGTGGCTCTATTGAAGCTGGTCAGGTCCAATTTTTTACTCTAACTAGCTACGATAGTGAAAGCTGGTTGGCAGACTGGAAATCCATCCATGACAAGGCAGAGGCTCACCGTGCCTATGAGCGTTATGTGATTGAAGAAGCGATTCCCTTTATCAAACATAAAACTGGTTGGTTTGATGGGATGATGACAACTGGTTGTTCTATGGGAGCTTATCACGCGCTCAATTTCTTCCTGCAACATCCAGATGTTTTCACGAAAGTTATCGCCCTTTCAGGTGTCTATGATGCTCGTTTCTTCAACAACAATCAAGATTATGGCAATGATGATGTTGTTTATCAGAACTCACCATCAGATTACATTTGGAACCAAAACGACGGCTGGTTTATTGATAAATACCGTCAGGCTGATATTATCGTCTGTACAGGTTTGGGCGATTGGGAGCAAGACGGTTTGGACTCATTCTATAACCTCAAACGTGCATTTGAAGAGAAGAGTATCCCAGCTTGGTTTGATACTTGGGGAACAGATGTGGCCCACGACTGGGTGTGGTGGAGAAAGCAAATGCCATTCTTCCTTCATTCTATCGGACTATAAGCTAGAAAGGACTACCTATGAATTATCTCGTTATTTCACCTTTTTATCCAGAAAATTTCCAACCATTTACCATTGAATTGGCAAAAAAAGAAGGCGTTACGGTTCTAGGTATCGGGCAAGAACCTTACGATCAATTGCCTGAAGAACTTCGTAATGCCTTAACAGAATACTTCCGTGTTGAGAATCTTGAAAACTTGGATGAAGTCAAGCGTGCAGCAGCCTTTCTTATTTACAAGCATGGTCCAATTGACCGTGTAGAATCCCACAATGAATATTGGCTTGAAAACGATGCAGCCCTCCGTGAACAATTCAACATTTTTGGTGCTAAGCCTAAACACCTGAAAAAGACCAAATTTAAGTCTGAAATGAAAAAATATTTCAAAAAAGCAGGTGTTCCAGTTGTTCCAGGTGTGGTTGTTAAATCGGAACGTGATTTTGGCAGAGCTTTGAAGAATGTTGGTTTTCCAATGATTGCTAAACCAGACAACGGTGTTGGAGCATCAGGTGCCTTCAAAATCGAAAATAAAGAAGATTTTGATCGGTTTGTGGAGACATGGGATGGAGCAACTATTTATTTCCTCGAAAAATTTGTCAATTCAAGTATTATCACTACTTATGATGGTTTGTTGGACTACGAAGGCAATGTTGTCTTTGAAACAGGCTTGACTTATGTTCATACTCCATTTGAATTGATGCAAACCAAGAAGGACAATGCCTACTTTATCGAAAAAGAATTAGATTTTAAACTGGTTGAGTATGGCAGAGCTATTATCAAGGCCTTTGGTATGAGAGAGCGTTTTTTCCATATTGAATTTTTCAAGGATGGGGACGACTACATTGCCATTGAATACAATAACCGTATGGCAGGCGGTTTCACAGTTGAAGCCTATAACTACGCTCATTCCATTGATCTTTTCCGTGATTATGCCAATGTCGCAACAGGTGGTACAGTTGAGGAACGTAGATTTGAACCACAATACTGCTTGGTAGCAACCCGCCGTGATACGACCGAATATGTTCACTCAGCAGATGATATCCATCAGACATTCGCTGGTAAGATTAAGACAGTCAAACGGATGCCAGATGCCTTTGCGGAACTTCAGGGAAATGATGCCTATCTTCTTGTAACGGAAAGCAAGAAAGAGTTAGATGAAATGATTGCTTATATTGGTCTAACAAAATAAAACTAACTGTAAGACGCCAGAAATGGTGTCTTTTATTCTTTCCTTACAAAGCTGTAAGTTTTTTAATCAGAACTGTAAGAGAGTACAGGAGGAATATTTTCTATAATAGACTCATAAGAAATAGAAAGAAGGAAATCATATGTCATTCAAATTTCTACAAGCAAAGAGAATAGAAGAAAAGGTATTCTCTGAAAAAGAGAAAGCTGAACTCATGGAACAAGCCTTATTCTTAGAAGAGCTCGCCCATAATTTGCAAAGTATGCGATTTATGGCATACTAGAGGGAGGAAACTATGAAAAAGAAAGTAATTAGCATGCTGGCTTTGGGAAGCATAATCCTAACTGCTTGCTCTTCCTCTTCAGCAGGTTTTAGCTTTGATGAGGGCTATCAAACTTTCCATTACAAGGGAAAAGTCTATGCCGTTAGCAAACAGGAAGTTGCCGAAGATAGTATTCAAGGAACAGAAGTTCAGTTTATGGAATGGCCTGTTGTCAAAGAAGAAGGGGCAGTGAAAAAGACAGTATCCTTGAATAATCTCTATGTAACCACTAACAAGGAATGGGCCATCGGTGTCCAGGATGGTTACTATAAGGTAGATTTAGAAGAAAATGTTGCTGAATCAGACCGAATCGACTATCAAAGTGTACTTGAGAATGTTGATTTTACTTAAGAAATCAATTAGGAGTTTATATGTTATTAGAAATCAATCATTTAAAAAAAGTTTACAAAGACGTTACCACTGTTGATATTGAAAAGATTACTGTACGAGAAGGAGAAATCTACGGCTTTCTTGGACCAAATGGTGCAGGTAAGACAACTACGATGAAAATGATTCTATCACTTGTCACTCCGACTTCAGGTGAAATTTTTATTAATAAAAAAGACATTCGAAATGACAAAAAATACCTAAATCAGATTGGATCTATGATAGAAGAACCGTCCTATTATCCTAATTTAACTGGATATGAAAATTTATTAGTGTTTCAAAAAATGGTGGGATTTGATAAAAATAATATCCGGCCAACATTGGAGCTCGTTGGATTAGCTGATGAAAAAAATCGAAAAAAATTAGTTAAGGCCTATTCTCTTGGTATGAAACAGCGACTTGCCTTAGCATTTGCTTTAGTGAAAAAGCCGAAAATCTTATTATTAGATGAGCCCACAAATGGTCTTGATCCAGCTGGTATTCATGAAATTCGTGAATTAATTGTTCAATTAGCCAAAGAAAAAGGTCTGACTGTCTTTATTTCCAGTCACATTCTTCCGGAAATTGAACACATTGCAGATCGAGTTGGGATTATCAATCATGGTCGTCTTGTCTATGAGGGAGAAATTGAAGCTATTAAGTCAAATACTTGGATTGAAATTGGCGGTGATTTTTCACAGAAAAATATTGTTCAGACCTTAGTTGAACTTGGAACGGTAGAAATTTTGAGTGCATCCGAAAGTCAAGTAACTTTAAGGGATTTGGATAACGATCGGTTAGCAGATCTGGTGAGCTATTTAATAGAAAATGGATACCGAATATTCCGAGTGGTTAGAGAAAGTGAAACTCTTGAAGATATTTTCCTAAATCTAACAAAGGAGGCGTAAGATGAATGGTGTTTACATTGAATGGCTAAAAAGTAGACGAACAAAATCTATTTCAATTGTCATTATTTTGATGTTGGTTGCCACACTTTGGAATATTGCAACTTTTATCTCTGCTTTCTCTTCACATCCAGAGTTAAGAATGGCTGGAACCTTGTTTAGTAATCAGAATGTCAATCTACTTATGTTCCCGATTGCAGTTTGTGTGTTTGCTAGTCGAATTGTAGGGAATGAACATGAAGGGCAGACCTTTAAACTACAAATAGCTAATGGTCAAAGCCTAACAGCCATTTTTCGTGATAAATTCTTTTTTATGCTGGTTTCCTTTGTTATTATGTCTGCTATCGAAATTATGATTATTTATCTTTTCGGAACACAGGCAGGAATCTCTATTTCTTTGCAGATTATTGGTATTCAGTTTATTGGGCAGATACTTGCAATATTTTCATTGATTTGTCTTTATCTGACCTTGGCCATGATTCTTGAAAAGCAGGGGATTCTGCTAGCACTAGGACTTTTAGGTGGTTTTCTAGGAATTATCTTAAACCCAAAAAGTTATGGTTTTACCAGTTTACTTAACCCAATCACTGGTTCAGGAAGTCTTGCGCCTTATAAATATCAATTTCTGGGTGACGGCACAATTACCTATAATTTAGATAGTCAGTTGCTTGAGAAAATCGTCTGTTATGCCATTTACTGCTTGATACTCTACCTTTTGGCGGTTCTAATATTAAGAAAGAAAGGGAACTAAGATGAAAGATTACTTCTTAGCTGAGTGGACAAAAACAAGGAAAATTCAATTATTAGTCATTGGGATTGCCTTTTTGAGTTTCTCTAGTATGATAGGATTGGGTATCTATTTTGCTAATCGTGATGTTTTAATCGACGGAACTCAATCTTTGGTTCTGTGGGGACAACTGACCTTTTACAATAGTACCTTACTTTATCCTCCTATGTTAGCCATTATTGCAGGTCTCTTATTAGTTCCTGAATTTGAGCGAAAAACTCTTGACATGCTAAAGGCTAATCAAGTTTCTATGAGGAAATTATATTTAGGAAAATTAATGAGCAGTTTTCTTCTTATTCTTCCAATTCAACTCTTATTGCTGCTGATTTTTATAGTTGCGGCAAAAATTGACGGCATTTCATTTGACCTTAGTTTAGCCACACATGTTAAATGGATTGCTTTATCGCTTTTGTCTTCCTTTCCAATTATTACACTCCAATCCTATATCACTGTAAAAACTCGAAATTTCAGTAAGGGAGTCGGTGTTGCTACCATTGGTAGTATGCTTAATTTTGTATTAATTTTTATCAATGAAAGTTTTACGAAATTTTTCCCTTACTCTCAACCGATGATTGGATTACGGAGTAGGGCATTGCAAGATATGACATTTTTAGAGTTTATCTTATTTATTACAGTGAATATTGTGTTTAGTTTTATTTTTTATCAGTTAACTATCAAGAATTTGGAAAATAGTAAATAAAAACCTTTTACAATTTCATGTATTTCTTTTATAAAGCTGATAATTAGAAACTCAATTTCATGGGATTTAGTACCAAAGAAAATTAGCTATACTAAATCAAGTTAATTTTGCTAAAGAAAACAATTAGGAGTAACTATGTTATTAGAAATCAATCATTTAGAAAAAGTTTACCGCACGCGCTTTTCAAAAGAGGAAACTCGTGCCTTGCAAGATGTGGATTTTAAGGTAGAAGAGGGCGAGTTTATCGCTATCATGGGGGAAAGTGGTTCTGGTAAGACGACTTTGCTCAACATTCTAGCAACCCTGGACAAGCCGACGAGGGGCTCTGTTATCTTAAACAATCAAGACATCACCAAAATCAAGGAAAGCAAGCTGGCAGATTTCCGTTTGCGTAATCTTGGCTTTGTCTTCCAAGATTTTAACCTCTTGGACACCCTGTCCATCCAAGACAATATCTTTTTACCTCTGGTATTGGCACGTGAGAGCTATCAGGAAATGGAGAAACGGTTGGAAGTATTGGCACCAAAACTACGGATTCAAGATTTGCTGAAAAAACGTCCCTTTGAACTTTCTGGTGGACAAAAGCAGCGCGTGGCTATTGCTCGTAGTTTGATTACCCAGCCACAGATTGTCCTAGCGGACGAACCGACGGCTGCCCTAGATTATCGCAATTCGGAAGACTTGCTGAATTTGTTTGAAGAGATTAACCGTGACGGGCAAACTATTCTCATGGTGACCCACTCGGCCAACGCAGCCAGCCACGCCAAACGTGTCTTGTTTATCAAAGATGGTCGTATTTTCCATCAACTGTACAAGGCAGACAAGAGCAATCAAGACTTTGCCAAGGAGATTTCACTCAATATGTCTGCACTTTTAGGGGGTGAGTAGATGTTTTACCTCAAACTTGCTGGGCAAAATATCCGAAAATCCATGGGTGTTTTTGCTCCCTTCGTTTTAGCCAGTCTGGTCCTCTTTACCCTGATTTGTTCCATGTTCTTGATCATGCTGAGTCCAGTTATGAAGACCATGGGCTCTGGTGCCATTTCTATCGGTCTTGGTGTGATTATTCTGACCATTTTCTCGGTCATTATGGAGATTTATAGTTTTAATTTCCTGATGAAACAACGGGCGAGAGAATTTGGTCTCTATAACATGCTGGGGATGAACAAGAAAAAAGTAGCCTTGATAGCTAGCCTCGAATTGATGATGATTTTCTTGCTAGTTGTGGTTCTTGGTTCTGTTTTAGCTGGTGTGTTTGCAAATGTTCTCTACTTGATTTTTGTCAATATAACACATTATAGTGATTTACATTTTGGAATTGAGCCTCTGGCCTTTGTCATGACTGCCTTTCTCTTTGCTGGTTTCTTCTTTCTCTTGGAATTGCTAGCCATTCGGACCATTGGCAAGACCAGTCCGCTGATTTTGTTCCGAGCTAGTGAAAAAGGAGAGAGAGAGCCGAAAGGAAATGTTCTTCTAGCTGCTCTTGGTGTTTTTAGTCTTGGGATGGGCTACTACCTATCGCTTTCATCGAAAGCAGAAGGTCTAGCTGTTATCTATCGGTTCTTTATCGCTGTGCTCTTTGTCATTGCGGGGACCTATCTGTTCTACATCAGTTTTATGACTTGGTATTTGAAGGCTCGTCGGAAAAACAAGCGGTATTTCTATACGCCAGAGCATTTCATTACGACATCGCAGATGATTTTTCGGATGAAGCAGCACGCAACGGGTTTGGCCAATATTACGCTACTTGCGGTCATGGCCTTTGTGACCATTGCGACCACAACCTCCCTTTATACAGGTATGAGCAGTATGACAGGTGCACTATATCCCAAGGAAACATCTATTACCTATAAAGTTTCGGATAGAAGTCAAGGTGAAATGGCCTTCCAGCAATCGGTGCTCAGCCATTTTCCAGAAAAAGCCGATGACAGTCTATCCTATCTGACCTACCAAGCTGGTCTGGTATATGATGGTGGCGAAGAGATTGTCATTAGCCCAAAAAATATTTCTAATCCAGATTTTTCTAAAATGGCCTTTACCTACTTCATCACCCAAGATGATTTCAGAAAATTGGGGAATGACCTGCCAGAGCTTGCTGCCAATCAAGTGGTCTTTATGCGTCCGAGCGAAAAACCATCGCTGAAGAAGCTTGTTTTGGGCGATCAATCCTTTGAGAATGTAGCCAATCTTGATAAGGCTATTTTCCCAGACATCACCAATACGCTAAATGCCGCCGTTATGGTAGTCAGTGATGACACAGTGTTGAATGCTGTTCGTGAGTATTACGAATCCAATAATCCGCAAGGCTATCTTGTTAGCCTAGATTATCGTGTCTTTACCGACTTGACTGATGAAGAGGTACTCTCTCTTGGAGAGCAATCTGGTGAAATATACGAAATTCTCGATGAAAATGGAGAATATCTTGGAAATGTTATGCAACGTACGGATTTCAACAATTTACTGATGGGCTTTACAGGCGGTTTCCTCTTTACAGGTTTCTTGCTGGGAATTAGTTTCCTACTGGGTGCAGCCTTGATTATCTACTATAAGCAGTATTCAGAAGGGCATGAGGACAAGAAATCCTACAAGATTCTACAAGAAGTAGGCATGAGCCAGAAGGCTGTCAAGAAAACAATTAACTCCCAAACACTTACGGTCTTCTTTATGCCTTTGGTCATGGCGACCCTACACTTTGTCATCGCCCTTATCATGCTCAAGCAAATGCTACTAAGTTTTGGTGTTACCTCATCACTAATGATTTACACAGTCAGTGGCATCACCCTACTGGCAGTCACTCTGATTTACTTTGTCATTTACAAGTGGACTAGTCGCACTTATTATCGCATTATTGAACGGTAGCAGAAGTCTCGCCTTGTGCGAGATTTCTTGCTTTTTCAGGGAAATGGTGTTACAATGGTAATACCAAAGGAATACTCGAAGAGGTGAGAAAATGGCAGCTATTACATTGAAAGTTTCTGAGCAGGACAAGCTCTTTATGCAGGCTATGGCAAAGTTTGAAGGTGTCAGTTTGTCAGAACTCATTCGGACTAAAACCCTTGAAGCTCTCGAAGATGAATATGATGCCCGTGTGGCAGATATCGCTCTGTCTGAATACGAGGCAGACTTGGCGAAAGGCATTGAGCCGATTAGCTGGGAGGAAATGTTGGAAGAGTTGGGGTTGACGGATGAAGACCTGTTATAAACTCGTACCGACCAGTCGTTTTATTAAACAGTTGAAAAAGTTGGACAAATTTACCCAAAAACAGATTACCAACTACTTGTCCAGTCATGTGACTGACAACCCTAGACAATACGGAAAAGCCTTGACTGCTAATCGTTCTGGCCAATGGCGCTATCGTATCGGCAATTACAGGGTTATCGTTAATATTGAAGATGATAAATTGATTGTGACAAGCATAAAAATGAGAAATGGAAGTATATAAGCCAAGACCTGTGTCCTGGCTTTTGCAGAATGAAGAAGATGAAAAAAGAGAAGATTTATATTGTTGAAGATGATGAGATGATTGTCCAACTCTTGAAGCAGCATTTGGGAAAATCTTATCAGGTAGAAAGTGTGCAGAATTTCCGAGCTGTCAGTCAGGAAGTTGCGGAAATCAAACCAGACTTAGTGCTGATGGACATTAACTTGCCCTATTACAACGGTTTTTATTGGACGACAGAAATCCGTAAAACCATGACCATGCCCATTATCTTTATCTCTTCTAGCGATGATGAGATGAATGCGGTCATGGCCATGAACATGGGTGGCGATGATTTTGTCTCCAAGCCATTTTCTCTAGGAATTTTGGATGCCAAAATCGGAGCCTTCCTGCGTCGGGTTAATCAATTCAGCAAATCGAGCGAATTGTCTATCGATCAGTTCCAGCTTAGTTTGGACGGGCGATTTTCAAACGAATCGGAACAGGTTCAGCTTTCACCTACTGAAACCAAGATTTTATCCGCCTTACTAGAAAGACAAGGGCAGATTGTCAGCAAGGATGAACTCTTGGAAAAACTCTGGGAAAATGAAGAATTTATCGACCAGAATACGCTCAATGTAAACATGACCAGACTGCGTAAGAAGGTGAGCGAAGTCGGGTTTGAACGAATTCATACCGTTCGTGGCGTGGGGTACTTGATCAAATGATAGCAAAATTTATCCGCGAATACCGGAGTTTTTACTTCTCCTACATTGTTCTGGCTACTAGTTTTATCTTGCTCTTCTTTCTCTATCAACTGCCCACCGAATTCCTGCAAAACGCTCTGCTATTGTCCCTAACCTTCTTAATCCTTCTAACTGTAGGGCTTTTCTGGAAGTTTCGCAACCGCATGAGAGCCTTGGAAGACTATGTCCATGAAGAAGCTCTGCCCCTGCTTAATAAGCCTGTGGACTTGGCCTATCTCAACTTGATTGAGGCAGAGAAGGAGGCGACACGGGAGCAGCTTTTGGTCTATAAGTCACGAGAAGAAGACCTGCAAGCTATGGTCAAAATGTGGTCCCACCAAATGAAAGTGCCTTTGGCTGCCCTGTCTTTGATGAGCCAGACTGACAATCTCAACCAGCAGGATGTCAATCACCAGCTCTTACGCTTGGATAATTACATGGCCAATCTCCTCAACTACCTCAAGCTGACCAACCATGTCAGTGATTTTCGTTTTGAGCAGGTGGAAGTAAGAGAAGTGGTGGTGGATTTGGTCAAAAAATACCGCAATCAGTTCTTGCAAAAGGACATTTCAGTGATTATCGATGGAAATTGGCTACTGAAAACCGACAGAAAGTGGCTTAGTTTTGCCCTATCACAGATTATCGACAACGCCCTCAAGTACAATAAGACTGGTGGAAAGGTGGCCATTGAATTGAATGGAGGAATTTCCATTTTCGATACGGGAATTGGGATTCTGGCAGAAGACCTTCCTCGCCTGTTTGACGAGGGATTTACAGGTTTTAATGGACGAGAACACCAAAAAGCGACAGGATTTGGATTGTATCTGACCAAGCGGGTCTTGAATCAGTTGGAACTAGCTATTTCCGTGGAAAGTCAACTGGAAATTGGGACAACTGTAAGCATTACAAAAGTACAGTAGAAGCTGTGCTTTTTTCATTTTGAAACCGCTTCGAAAATATGATATACTAAATTTAGTTTGAATTAGGAGGTTACTATGTCCCATCATCACGTCTTGCAAAATGGATCAGATATTCGTGGAATTGCTATCGCTACAGACGAATATGCTGTCAATCTCACTCCACAAGCCACCCAGGAAGTAGTTCGCGGACTTATTCATTGGCTAACTCAGAAGCCGGAACTGGCGCAGGTCTATCAAAAAGGCCAATTGACCATCGGTATCGGTCGAGACAGCCGCCTCAGCGGTCCAGATTTGGTCGCAGCCTTTACAGAAGAAGCCGTTTGTCTGGGCGTTCAGCTGATTGACTTTGGCATGGCCACCACGCCAGCTCTCTTCATGAGCACCCAGTATCCGCAGTTCAAGTGCCACGCTGGTGTCATGATCACTGCCAGCCACCTGCCCTATTACTTCAACGGCATTAAGATTTTTTCGGAAAATGGCGGAGCAGAACATGAAGATATTGACTTCATCCTCTCGCATAGTGAAGACTTGCCAGCTTCTTCCCTTGGAAGTATCACCAGTGCAGACCTGATTACGCCTTATGCCCAAGATCTGGTTGGTAAAATTCGTACCGCCTGTGGTGGACAAGAAAAACCACTGACAGGTCTTAATATCATCGTCGATGCTGGAAATGGTGCGGGAGGATTCTTTGCTGAGAAAGTGTTGGCAGAATTGGGAGCAGATACCACTGGTTCACAATTCCTAGACCCAGACGGCACCTTCCCAAACCATGTTCCAAACCCAGATAACAAGGAAGCTATGGAAAGCATTCGTCAGGCTGTCTTGAAGCAAGGTGCAGACCTAGGCATTATCTTTGATACCGACGTTGACCGTGCCGCCCTGGTCACCAAGTCAGGAGAAATTCTCAATCGTAACAACCTGATTGCCGTTCTCAGCCAGATTGTCCTAGCTGAACATCCAGGAACCAGCATTGTGACCAATTCCCCAACGACTGAACACCTTAAGGTCTTTATAGAAAGTCTGGGAGGCAAACAAATTCGCTATATTTCAGGCTACCGTAATGTCATAAACCGTGCTATTTTAGCCAATCAAGAAGGAGTTGATTGCCAGTTGGCTATCGAAACATCTGGACATGCTGCCTTTAAGGAAAATTACTTCCTCGATGACGGAACGTATGTAGCGGCTAAGATTCTCATGCTCTTACCCAAACTGCAAGCGGAAGGCAAGTCCTTGGACGACTTGATTGCCCAGCTCAAGCAACCCTTGGAAACCCAAGAAGTGCGGTTCAAACTGGAAGCCACAGACTATCGAGCGCTTGGTGAACAGGTCATTGCTGACCTCCGCCAAACCAGCCTCGAAGGCTTTGCTTTTAACCCAGAAAACGAAGAAGGAGTGCGGTTTGACCTGACTGAGCCTTATGGTGACGGCTGGCTCTTGCTCCGTATGAGCCTCCACGAGCCGCTCTTGGTCTTGCAGGTGGAGAATGACCAGACTGGACACATACCTGCCGTTTTACGAACTCTCTCAGCCTTTTTGGACCAGTACCCAGCAGTCAATCAGGAAAAATTGAAAGCATTGATTTAGATTTAAGAGAAAAAGGGGTAAGTTTTCGCTTACTCCTTAATTTATTTACATAATTTATATTACGTGATATCACAACTGATCCAGAGCATTTTTCTGTTCATCGTTGACGATATGGGTGTAGAGATCGGTGACCTGGGTATTGGCATGGCCCAGCTGATGACTGACTAGAACTTGCGACTTGGTGGCGTCGTAGAGACGAGTTGCCAATGTGTGACGGAGTTTGTGGGGGGTTACGCGTATCTTGAAGTCCGCAGAGTACTTGGCAACCATTTTTTCAATAGAAGAAGCATCGATACGGTTAGGCAGACCACGGTATTCGGACAGGAAGAAGGCTGTATCCGTTTTTTCAGCCTTGTAGCGTTGCTGACGGATGCCCATGTAGGCTTCTAAGTAGGGCTTAGCAAACCCAGCCACATTGACCGAGTCCCGTTTACCACCCTTACGAGTTACTTCGATAATCATCATATTGAGGTTTACATCTCGAAGATCCAAATTCACCGCTTCTGACAGACGGACGCCAGAAGCCAAGAGAAGCGCCAGAATCGCCAAATCCCGCTCCTTATTTTTCTGGAAGGAGGAGAGGGCACGTTTAGAGAGATTGACTTGGTATTCCTTGTCCACATAGTCCAAGAACTCCATCGTTTCATCGCCCAAAAAGAGCTTTTGCTTGATGTTCTCCGCCCGCGCTGCCAAGGTTTCCTTCTTCTTCTTAGTAGATACCTTTTTCATGACATTGCGGTAGAAGTAGGGCTCGCCCTGCTCATTCTCCACTTCTTCGGTTAAATACTTGAAGAGACTAGAAAGGGCCGAGAGGGTACGGTTAATGGTGGTCTGCGACACACCATTCTGCGTGGTATTGGCGTTCAGCAAGGGACGCTCCCGCAGATAAAGAATGAAAGCTTCCATATCTTTTTTTGTCAGATGTTCCAGAACATCCAGCGGAATGTCAGCAATCCGTTCAACAGCCACCAAATCCGAATCCTGTAACCATTCAAAAAAACGACGGTATTCTTTCAAGTATTCATATAAGGTAGTAAAACTGTAAGGCACAGCCAATTTTGACTGATAATATTCCAGAACAAACCAAGGCATAATTTCTTTTAGTTGATCAATTTTTTCCAATAATAACTCGCGTCTCATCATTTTCTCCTGATTTTTAGTTATATGAGTAGTATAGCATAACCTTATATAAGTTTCAAGAAAATTATAGTTTTTCGGAAAAATGTTTGTGGGGATATTAGAAAGATAACCAAAAAAATTTTTTAGGAAAAATCAGCTAAAAATGTACTTTAATAACGACAAAACTGGAAATTTTTTCCAAAGTACATTTTTCTAGTTAATTTGATACCTAAAACTATGTTTTCGGACATAGAGATACCCCCATTTTTTACATAAATTTAAAACAGATCTATACTTTAGACCTGTTTTATTATTTCTTAATATGAGTGACTTTTTAATGCATCTACTTAATATTTAGCAAACAAAGATTATTCTAATTTCAAATTCTAGTATACAAAGAATTATGTTGCAGACAATTCAATACTTCCTTGTTTTTAAGGCCGTAGTAATTTGCTTGCCTTTGGCTTTTGTCAATCAACTTTCTAAATGAACCAAAAATTTCTCTAAAATTATATTGGTTATCAATAGCATCCATCATATATTTCACTATAATAATCGGCAGAGCAATGCGGTTTGAATAAACACCTTCTTTTAGTTCGTATAAGAGCTCCTTCCATTCTTCACGAAGTATTGGTGTTGTATGCATTTTAAGATCAATAATATTCGAATTATGAGCACACATATTACGTAATAAATTCAAACATTTCAACCAAGAAAGTAACTCAGCATCACTGCAATCATATTGTTTAGCTATTTGTCTAATATTATTTGTTGACATCAATTCGATAAGGTTGATTATCTGACCGAACGTCATTAGGTTAATAGCCAACCAAATTGGAGGATATTTCATATTGTCAATTTTCAATTTTTCCTTGATTTCTGGAGAAGTTGTTCTTTTCAATTCAGCTTTGAGCTGCTTTTTAAATTTCTCTTCTCGATATTTTAGGTAATGCTTGCAGTACTCTTTTTTATTGCACCACTGTGAGAAATTTAAATATCCATATGGCCCTAATCTCCTATAACCTAAAACAAATGCTACTTGGGTTTTTAAAGCTACCTCAATGTCTTCGAGAGCATCCAATAGATGGAGACGCAATCGTTTATCTTGATAATATACTAACAGTAATTTTTTTGAATGGGGTGTTTTGGTAATTTATTTGACGCACTCCATCAACTGTCACAATTTTTGAAAAAGGTCTAGCAAATTCCTTTAATTTATAGTAAGAAATTATTGATAACTTTTGCTCAGCTTTTTTCTTGTCCTGCTCTCCAGAAAACAGCATGCCTCTTGATTCTAACAAAGCAACTTGTTCCTCAAAACTTTTATGGGAAAAACTACTCATTTGAACACTCCTTAAACAAAAAAAAACCACCCATCAGAACATGTCTGTGCAATTGAAGCAAGGGCGGCCATTGATATTTCAAGTTCATTATATAGTATATTTGAATATACGTCAAGTTTTTTATCAAGAAAATCTGAGAAATTAGCTGATTTTATTATTTTTGCTCTACGACTAACATCTAAAAATGTACAATTGCTCCAATCTCCTCCCCTCTATTTTCTACTACATTTTGTACAATTGGATTTCTAACACTAATACAATAATATGCTTTAATCCTGTACCTTATTGAATCCTAAAATAATGTACAAAATAAAAATAAAGTACATTTTTTGAAGAATGTACTTTATGCTTCTATCTCAGTATTATCAAGGGTTCAGGCTATATTAGGTCAATTGTTCATAATTTTTTAGTTTTCGAGATAACTAGAAAATTTTTTTCACGTCCAAAATCCTAAAAATCTAGATTATTTCTCGGTAAACTCACATAGCATTAGAATCTTCTTCGCAACCTCTTCTGGCTTCAAACTGTCTGTTTTAAACCTTTGTCCTGGAATCTGACTTTCAAAAGATTTTAATACTCTTCGAAAATCAAAATCAGACGTTGTTGACTTGTTTTGATGAACTTCAGTTCTATCTGCATCTACGTCGCCTAGTCAGATTTTGATTTTCATTGAGTATAAACAATCATCAAGATGTCTTTTGGCCCAGATGTTGTCTTCATTGACTCGATTATCTAAACGTTCCAAAATGGTTGTTTTGTCAGCTAACAAAATATAATGTTCCAAAGGAATCTTATCCTGTATCAATTGCTGAATAATCTCCTGATAATATTCTTTCTTATAGATTGTCATAGGAATAATAATAATCTTATCGGTTTTAGTCGCTAAATCAAATACTATTTTATAAGTACTCTGTCGCCAAACGGAATAATCTTGAAAATCTTCAGGACATACAGTCTGAGGTAATTGATGTTGTAAGAAATCACCTAGTAATTCGGGATTATAGAGATATGAGTTTTCTATTCGTTTGTGTAATATATTTGCTAAAGTAGTCTTTCCGACACCGAATGGGCCATTTAACCAAATAATCATATAGTATTTCTTTCTATTTTTATAATAAAAGTTTACACAAAATAAATTATGTAAACTATTTGTTTTATAAAATCAATAAAACGTACAATACTAGGACACTGATGATACTAAATAGCGAACCAATTAAATAGTATTCAGCAAAGGCTTGGCTTTTGGATATTTTATCATAGCGTGCGATGGACTTTGCTGTAAATACCAGTCCGATAGCTGTGTATTGCCCCAGAAGCAGAAAAATTCCCATTATGAGGCGCTCCAATTGACCAATCAAGGCTCCTGCACCTGTCACAGTCTGCTCTTCTTCTCCTTCCGCTACCTGATATTTGCTAAAGTAGAGTTTGAAAAGAATATTGACGGGCTTGCTGATCAGAAGGATAAAAAGGATTTGCAGGAGGAGATAATTTGGTTCAATCCAGAGTGAGTGTGAAGCGACATTAACACCGATAGTGTGATAAAGAATGATGATTGAGATGATATGGAGCAATTGATCAACTAGGAATGCTCCAGCTTCCCAGGAGTCCTTTATCCAATGGTGTTTGTTGAGAAAATATTTGACATAGTCAATCGCAAGATGGCTCAGCCAAACTTGAAAAAATAAATCTCCGTTTTGAATAGGGGTAAGTAAGGCTAGGATAAGAAGAGGGATAGCAACAATGAAAAGGTGCATGAAAAGAGCTTTCAAATGAAGCTTTTTAGCATCCGCCAGTGCTTGACTCTGGAAGGTAAAATCACTTAAAAAGTGGGCAATAAGCAAGGCGGTTAAAACTGGATGTTGAATAAGATAGCTAGAAATAACTGAAAATGACATGCTTTATCCTTCTTTCTGACTGAGCTGGAGAATCAAATTCATGGCAGTTTGACGATTACGCAGGTAGAGTTTGATTCCGCTGGATTTCAAACGTTTGGTAAAGGCGCTTTGACTGAGTTTCATTTTCTCAGCAATTGGCTTTTGTGTGAAATCTTCTTGATAGATTTTTTTGGAGATTAAGGTCTCAAACAGATCCGTTTGCGAACGATTCCAGGCAGCTTTGATGAAATCGCTAGAAGTTAGCAAGGGGTTAATCACACGATCGATTTGCTTGTATTCAGATGAAAATGCAATTTTGCTGGTGCCATAGTCATGGTTGTCATGAATGAAGTCAATAGCCTTGCGTGCTTCCCAATAAGCTGGACCATCTGCTCCAATACTTAGCTTGGGATCGATAGCTGTTAGAATCTCACCCAAACCAATTCCAAATCGAATCTCCACCTCATCACGAAAGGCTAGTTGGATTTGGTCAATTATAAAAAAAATATAAGGGTTAGGCTTGCATAAGGCTTGAAATTCATCTCCCTTTGTAATGGTAAATGGCGATGCGAAGTCCTGAGCGAAGGAATGATTGATTCTATTTAGCTGCTGTTTTAGCCGCTCTTGAATACTAGAGCGGTTTGAAGTCTGTTTTGAATTGACAATATCTCCTATTATTGCGATATAATTCATAACTTATCCTCTAATTTCTATTATATTTCCATTATAACGGACAATATAAAGATTGTCCACTAAAAAGGACATTTTTGAATATTTCTGTTATAACGGAAAGTGTTGGAGTTTGAAAATCATTTTTCCTGCTTTGCTACTTCTATTTTATATTGCTATATCTTACTTCTTCGAATAAAAAGTAAAAAAGAAGAGATTATTTTCTCTTCTTTTTGGCTTTCTTGATTTTATTGGCTTGGCGTTTCATGGCTTGTTTCATAGCAAACTCACCAATTTTACCTTTCAAACCGCCTCCAAACATTTGGGACATATCTGGCATACCAGCTCCTCCCATCATATCTTCCAGAGCAGACATATCCATACCGTTCATGTTTGGCATGTTTTTAGGGAGATTATTTGGGTTGATTCCCATTTGTTTCATCATTTTGTTCATGTCGCCTGACATGACACCCTGCATCATGGTTTTCGCTTGGTTGAAATCCTTGATAAATTTATTGACTTCGACAAAGCTATTTCCAGAACCGTTAGCAATACGACGACGACGGCTTGGTGTCAACAAATCAGGATTTTCTCGTTCGGCTGGTGTCATAGAAGATACGATAGCTCGTTTTCGTGCAATTTCACGCTCGTCAACTTTCAAGTTGGCAAGTGCTGGGTTACCAGCCATACCTGGAATCATCTTCAGCAGGTCTTCCATTGGTCCCATATTTTGAACTTGGTCCAGCTGATCAATGAAATCGTTGAAATCAAAGGTATTCTCACGCATTTTTTCAGCGAGTTCTAGTGATTTCTTCTCATCATATTCTTTGCTGGCTTTTTCAATCAAGGTCAGCATGTCGCCCATGCCCAAAATACGCGAGGACATACGGTCTGGGTGGAAGGTTTCAATATCTGTGATTTTTTCACCAGTACCGGTGAATTTGATTGGCTGACCAGTAATGTGACGGACAGACAAGGCTGCACCACCACGTGTATCGCCGTCAATCTTGGTCAAAATCACACCAGTAATAGCCAGTTGATCATTGAACTCACGCGCAACGTTGGCAGCTTCCTGACCAATCATAGCATCGACGACCAAGAGGATTTCGTTTGGCTGAGCAAACTCTTTGATTTCTCTTAGTTCAGTCATGAGGGCTTGGTCAATCTGCAAACGACCTGCTGTATCGATCAGAACGTAGTCATTATGATTAGCCTTGGCTTGCTCCAAACCTTGGCGTACAATCTCCAGGGCAGGGACTTGATTGCCTAACTCGAATACAGGTACATCAATTTGTTGACCAAGGGTCTTCAACTGGTCAATGGCAGCTGGACGATAAATATCGGCAGCAATCAAGAGTGGACGGGCATTTTCTTCCTGCTTGAGTTTATTAGCCAACTTACCTGTGAAGGTCGTTTTACCAGCACCCTGCAATCCAGCCATCATAATGATAGTTGGAATTTTTGGTGATTTGATAATTTCTGAAGTTTCAGAACCTAATACAGCCGTCAATTCTTCATCAACGATTTTGATAATTTGTTGAGCGGGGTTCAGGGTTTCAATGACTTCATGACCGATAGCACGTTCACGCACCTTCTTGATAAAGTCTTTTACAACTGGCAAGGCAACGTCGGCTTCTAGTAAGGCCAGACGAATTTCCTTAGTTGCTTCCTGAATATCACTCTCAGAAATTTTTCCCTTACGACGCAGATTTTTAAAAACATTCTGTAAACGTTCTGTTAAGCTTTCAAAAGCCATATACTTCTCCTCTTATTCTCTATTATCAATACTGGTTAGAATAGCGATTTTTTCCTTCAAATAAGCATCTTCTGGATACTTGTTCAGTATTTCATCGAAAATCTGGCTACGCACTACATAGTCAGAATACATATGTAGTTTCATCTCGTAGTCTTCCAGTAATTTTTCTGTTCGTTTAATGTTATCGTAGACCGCCTGACGGCTGACTTGAAATTCTTCAGCAATCTCAGCCAAACTGTAATCATCGGCATAATAGAGCTCGATGTAGTTCATTTGCTTGTCTGTTAGCAAGGCTGCATAGAATTCAAATAAGGCATTCATTCGGTTGGTTTTTTCAATTTCCATAAACTTCATTATATCAAAAATTCCATATTTTATAAATAAGAAAATCCGTCATCACTAGAAAGATTACGGATTTTAAAAATGTTTTACATAATTATTTTTATGTTAATTGTTTTCTAAATAGAATTCGAAACGTTCCCCAACATACTGACTATTTACAAATTCAAATGCTTGACCATCCTCGAGATAAGATACCTGTTTTAGTGCGAGAATAGCCTGGTTTTTAGAAATTTGTAAATATTGAGCCACTTTTTCATTGGCTAAACGCGCAAAAATAGTTTGTTTGCTCGTTCCAATTCGATAACCATTGTCCATAAGTGTTTTAAAGAAATGGTTGGTAACATCTTCTTTTGGGACATTTTTTATCAAGCGTTCAGGAATGCTGGCAACCTCATACACGACGGGAACATTATCTGCATAGCGGACCCGCTCCATTCGAATAACATACTCGCCACGGGATAAACCTAATTGTTCAACTTCTTTTTCATTAGGTTTGGTTCGTGTATAGGACAATAATTTGCTGCTTGGCGTCTTTCCTTGGAGTTGTACTAATTCAGTAAAGGAAGTCGTGCCTCGCATCTTTTCTTGAACCCGTGTACTGGCGACATAAGTACCGGAACCAATCTTGCGTTGTAGAATACCTTCTTCCACTAAAAGTGTGATTCCTTGACGGAGCGTCATACGAGAAACACCAAATTCATCTGCTAAATCGCGTTCACTTGGTAAACGTTGACCAATTTTCCAGATTCCGTTATCGATTTGTTCCTTAATTTTATCGTGAATTGTGATATATGCTGCTTTCATTTATCTAGCCTTTCTCTTCTTTCTAGTTTACCAAAAATAAAGGCGTTTGGCTAATTCAGGCCACACTCTATTGGTAAAATTCTCCTAGGCAAACAATGAAGTCAGATTACCTAAAATAAAGTGAGTAAAAACAATAAAAATACGAACACTAACATTTTTATTATCACTCATAGTTTGCAAAACAGATATTTAACAAATAAAATTTGGAAAATGTTCGCTTTTATGTTAAACTAACTACTAGTATTTGAATTTTTTTCAAAACGAAAGGGAAAAACATGACAAAACAAGATGTCCAAAAAATTATTGTATTGGATTATGGTAGTCAGTACAACCAACTTATTTCACGTCGAATTCGTGAATTTGGTGTCTTTTCAGAATTGAAAAACCATAAAATTACAGCTGAGGAAGTCCGTGCTATCAATCCAATTGGTATCGTTCTTTCAGGTGGACCAAACTCTGTCTACGCAGAAAATGCCTTTGATATTGATCCAGAAATCTTTGAATTGGGTATTCCTATCTTAGGGATTTGCTATGGTATGCAGTTAATTACCCATAAATTGGGAGGTAAGGTTGTTCCTGCTGGTGAGGCTGGAAATCGTGAATATGGTCAATCAAATCTTCAACTGAAGACTGAATCAGCGCTTTTTGCTGGAACACCAGAAGAACAGCTTGTACTCATGAGCCACGGGGATGCTGTAACTGAAATTCCTGCTGATTTCCACCTGGTTGGTCTTTCTGCTGACTGCCCTTACGCAGCCATTGAAAACACGGAACGCCGTATCTACGGTATCCAGTTCCACCCAGAAGTTCGTCATTCCGTATATGGAAACGATATTTTGAAAAACTTTGCGTTTGGTATCTGTGGAGCCAAAGGCGACTGGACAATGGAAAACTTCATCGAAACAGAAATTGAAAAAATCCGCCAGACTGTTGGGGACAAGAAAGTCTTGCTCGGTTTGTCAGGCGGTGTAGATTCGTCTGTTGTTGGGGTCCTTCTTCAACGTGCTATTGGTGACCAATTGACCTGTATCTTCGTTGACCACGGTCTTCTTCGTAAGAATGAAGGTGATCAGGTTATGGAGATGTTGGGCGGTAAATTTGGCCTCAATATTATTCGCGTCGATGCTGCTAAGCGTTTCTTAGACCTACTTGCTGGCGTATCTGACCCTGAGAAGAAACGTAAAATCATCGGTAATGAATTTGTTTACGTATTTGACGATGAAGCGAGCAAGTTGACTGATGTTGAATTCCTAGCGCAAGGAACACTTTATACCGATATTATCGAGTCAGGAACGGATACTGCTGAGACAATCAAATCTCACCACAACGTTGGTGGTCTGCCAGAAGATATGCAGTTCAAGTTGATTGAACCGCTCAATACTCTCTTTAAGGATGAAGTTCGTGCCCTCGGTACTGCTCTTGGTATGCCGGATGAAGTTGTATGGCGCCAACCATTCCCAGGACCAGGCCTTGCCATTCGTGTCATGGGTGAAATCACTGAGGAAAAACTTCAAACTGTTCGCGAATCTGACGCTATCTTGCGTGAGGAAATTGCAAAAGCAGGTCTTGACCGCGATGTGTGGCAATATTTCACGGTTAATACTGGCGTTCGCTCCGTAGGTGTCATGGGAGATGGTCGTACCTACGACTACACTATCGCTATCCGTGCTATCACTTCTGTCGATGGAATGACAGCTGACTTTGCCAAACTACCATGGGATGTTCTTCAAAAAATCTCTGTCCGTATCGTAAACGAAGTCGACCACGTCAACCGCATCGTCTATGATATAACAAGTAAACCACCAGCAACAGTTGAGTGGGAGTAAATTAGTCCAGTGGACTAATTTACCCGATGCCTAAAAACAAAAAAGTGTCGCTGATCTGGGAAATCAATTAACCAGACGCTCCAAAATAGGAAAGAGTCTTATAAAAAAACAATCAAAGAGTAGTTTAGTGCTACTACTTTGATTGTTTTTTTGTTTTCTAGCTTAGAGCTCTAACTAGTACAGTTTTGGAGGGGATGCAAAATGCGATGTAATGATGTCATCCAGTTGTTCAGCAATACTTGCAAACGGCAGGATTTAAGTCCAAATTTTTGACACTAATCCGGTTTCCATGCATTTGGTAGACCTGATTAGGTTGAATATCTATATCGGTTTTAGCGTATAGAAGCATTCCTGCTACTGTATCGTTTGAATCTGACAGGCGATAAGCCTGGTTTTTCACATAGGTAAAAATTTGGTATAGATTATTTGAATGGAGTGTGCGCTTATCAAAGCGAATCTGTGTGTTACTAGAATAATATTTAGCATCAATAATCAATATAGTATCTTTATATTTGAGGTAAATATCACTCTGCATGATGGGGAGCATTTCTCCAAAACCATCATCTAGTGCCCAAGGTATCTGAGAGGCGGTAACCTGTATTTGGGGATAATGCTTTTTATAATATCCAAGAATGAACTTCTCATATAGCAAGGATTCCCTCCGCTCATCAAGAAAATTCATCAATTTCTTATTCCCCTCCCTCTCTGTATGAATTAATCCATTCACCACCAAATAGCAGATTGACATTAGTAATTGATACGATTGATTGTTTCGATTGTATTGTAAATTCCAATTGATTGAGTGTAGATTAATTTTTGAGACTTCTCCAAAGAAAACTAAGAGTTTTCTCAATTTCTTTTTCCTGTCCCTGCTTATATCAGCTTTTAGCAGTATCTCAATGCTTGCTTTGATAATGCGATTCATTCTACTGTCAAGAGAAAAATCATCGTATTGGCAAACAAGTTGCTTTCTACGCCAATTCGGAGGTGTTAAAGATTCAGAGATATTTATTTTACCTTTAAGTGCCGAGAGTGACTCGGTTTGAGAACGATACTCTCGACCAAGTCCTCTTTTCACCTGTATCGAGAGGCTGATTATCATTATTTCCGCCAGTAGATCTGCAGCATTTTTAAATTCTTCAGTAGCGATCCGTTTATATTCCTGCTCATGAAGGATTTTGAATGCGTAGGATAGCATATAGTAGATATTTTGGACAGGTATCACTGGATGGCACTCCTTAACTTACTACTCCAATCATAAATTTTTGTCGGTTCATCAAACCAATATTCTTTCAAGAGGGGAATCAGTTCATATTCAACAATGGCTTCTAGCAAACCTTGTTCCAGTACTTCTGCCGATAAACCGCAGAAGTAACTATGCCCAATACAGAAGCTATCTCCCAGTACTTCCTCTGTTGAAATGGCCTGATTTAGCTTTTCTACACAGGAAATGAGTCTATCGAATTTTTCGTTTTTCAGATTTGCTTGATAATCTTTGAATCCCGTAGTTGAAAAACCTGGCTTGATGTCAAAGAAGGCAAAGCGTCGTCTCAGTGCATAATCAAGTAGGGCCAAACTCCTATCTGCGGTATTCATCATACCGATGATATATAGATTTTCTGGAATTGAGAATTGCTCATCCGAGTAGAGGAGCTGTAAAGACTTGCCTCGTTTGTCATTTTCTATCAGCATAAACAATTCACCAAAAATTTTGCTCAAATTTCCCCTGTTTATTTCATCAATAATAAAGAAATAATTATGACTCTTGTCAGACTCTGCTTTTTTGCAGAAAGTATAGAATGCCCCTCTTCTCAGCTCAAAGCCACTTGTCGAAGGCCTAAAGCCCATGATGAAGTCCTCGTAGGAATAGCTTTGGTGAAACTGAATTGTCATGACCCTTTCTAAATCTGGTTTACCCATTAATGAAAATGCTAGGCGTTCTGCAATAAACGTCTTTCCAACTCCTGGCGCTCCTTGTAAGATGATATTCTTTTTCATTTGGAGTATGGAGGTTAATTGATCATACTCTTCTTCTGTCATATAGACTTCTGATAGGAAGTGATTTTTCGTATAGCTATCTTCTACTACCTCTTCACTACCTATCTCGTTTCCAGTATCAGTTTCATCAGCCAGTGGAGAAATTGTTCCAGCACTTCTTTCCTTCTCTTCTTGATTGATCTGTTTAGAGTATTTCCAAGCCATGGATGATAATTCTTTAAAATCTTTCAGTTTGCTCTCTGCACTGTTTAAATAATGATGCATAGAGTCCGAGATATAAAAATAATCATCGGCAGAAATTTTTGACTTCATCTTTGGTAATTTTTGGACAATGTCAGTTGGAATCTCCCCAGACTCATACACATACGCTTCATTTTGACTATCTAAGCTCAAGAAAAAGTCGGGAGCAATCCAATACAAGGCCATCGTAATCTTGCTGTTGCCATTTCCTTTCTTGTTTATAGCCAAATCAAAATAGTGTGAAAATTTTTCTTTCTTCTCAGCCGTAGGCTCCTTGCTATAGGTCAAAGCAGCAATGAAAAGTTCCCATAAGTCATCAATATCATTCTCATCACGATCTCCGATAAAATAATAGAAAGTCGCATTCTGATTCATCAGTACTGGTATACTTTCAAAAGAGGATGGGATTTCCGTTTGGAGGTTGAATAATTCTGCTATAGCTGTCAGAATTTTAATGCGATTCTCCTCTTTTATTTGCTTATTGAAGAGTCCAAATATCGTAAAAGGATCAATATCTATCAGTCGATTGTCCTTTTCTAACGTGGGCATATGTATCTTTGTTTTGGTATAGATAGCTTTTACTTTCTCAACCAGCTCTGCTCTATTATCTTTATAGTCTACTAATTTCCAAGCAAATTCCTTATAAAAGTTTACCCAATTGAATTGATTTTGTTCATCCATAGTATCCTCCAACGGTGTTGTATCTACACCTATTAAATTATGAGTTCGAATTTACCTATATTTTATCATTAAACATTCCTGTCGTAAACTTAGAATTTATATACTTGTGTAACAGTTTAATGTGGTACCTTAAAATAGTTTCTTTTGATATTTATATATGATAATATATGACTGAAAGCGTTTTAGAAAGGTGTGATGGCTGTGCTGAAATACTCGAAAGTGCTGTTACTTGTCTTGCTTATTGCTACTGGTCTATCTTGTATTGGAATCTACTGGCTCGGAAAATAGCAAAATAGACTATTAAATGAGCAGTGTCATGCCTTGAACATACGCATTATTAATGATCTGGGAACAAAAATTGATGCCATTGGCGGTCCGCAAAATCCGCGTATCATTGGATTCTTTCAGCAAGATGACACTACTGCTATCAGCCAGCGGATTGGTACAGCTTCTGAGGAGGAACTGAAAATAGCTAAACCTGACAATCTATTCCAGAAAGAGTGGATTGTTCTCTATCCTCAAACGCGCAGCAGTCCCTTTGAAAATGCTTCTGCCTATGCAGTAATGAAAACCAGTATCAAGGCTGACTGGCTCCATGTGACTACTTCGTCAGAGACGGAATTAGATATTTTCTATGAGAAGGCAGATGAAAGCTTGTTGACCTTGGAAGACTTGGTGCAAGACAAGGAAAGTTTTCGTGCTACACTAAAAACAATCCTAGTTTCAGCTAAAAATGAGGCTGAAATTCAAGTTCAAAAAGATATTTTAGAAATGTTCGAGAGTGATGATTGGTCTGCTATTCCCTTTGCTTACACTGAAAAATCTCTGATATTGGAGAAAGCTGTCATTTCAATTTCTGCATTTGTAGATAGTCTAAATCCCTACTATTTTTCAGAACAAACCCTTGCGGATTTGCGTTTATCAGAAGAATCGCGCCAGGCTTTAGAAGATTCGGTAGATAAGACAATCATCACCTATCCTTGAATAAACGGTGGGAGTGGGAAAGTCGTCATGGATGTCTTTCCCAGCTTCTTTATATCTATGTTTAACGAATTAAACATTTTTGTGGATTTGAAAAATATTTTTTGTTATACTTGTGTTATGAAAACATCAACACTTGGAAAGTTACTAGAATTACCAAATTTTCACCACTTCTACACCGTTCCAATTAGAGAAAATACGGAGTCTTCTGGAAATTATATAATTGTTTTTGAACAGGACAAGCAACCTGTATTTGTTGATTTGAAAAATGAGACTGGTCACACTCGTGAGGTACGCTTTGCCAGTCATTTTGACAGCGCCGGTCTTCTGGTAGGATTAGGAGCCATTCCTATCAATTATTGGTCTACCTGCCAGATTCTTGGTGTGAAGAAAAATAATAATCGACGAGGGCTTAGTCTATCTAGTCTGATGGATGGTTATAGACGTCTACCTATTTTTAAGGAAATGGCAGAGCGTTATAGAGCGCGTGGACAATCAACCATTTATGACCCCTACCGTTATTCATATACTATTGATGAAAAGAAGGTTATTAAGGATAATCAATTAACCCTTATTCCAAAGAAAGAATACGAAAAGATAAAAGATTTCCATCCTTTTTTGCAAACAAAGCATGGAAATGTTTATGCAGTTCCTTGTTTCTATCAAGACAGAAAACGAAATCAGATTACTAAAATCTATATTATGGGCTGGTACTTTTATGAGAAGCAATTAAAAATATCTTGGAAACCTTCTCATTCTCGTAAAAGCCGCTGGCGTTCTTCTCTTGTTTCAGTTGATAAATTATCGGACCGCTTCTTCTTTCAAGGAGAATTGTATAAAAAAGGAACCTATCCAGTGTTCCTGGAAGATCTCACAATAAAAAATAAGGCCTACCAACATCGCCTAGATAGGGAGTTTGCAGCCTTTTTAAGCATTATTGAAGAACAAAAACAGAGAGCACAGCTCCGTGTTAAGTAGAAAATGGGTAGGTTGGTAAATTACCGACTATCATTTTTACGATTATCTTTTAGTTTTACAACGACTCGAAACTGGCGATCAGGATGATTTTCTGTATTGGACATCTGAATACGTGCCTCTAGAATATCGCCGTGTCCAAAATAGATTAAGCGACTGATTAGTGAGTTTTTATCCGATGGGATATATCCTAACTTTGTGCCCTGATAAAAGATTGCTACAGCTTCTGAGTCATGTGGGTTTGAAGGTTCTCCGACTAGCTGAACAGGTGTTCCTGGCTTGAGTTGGTCGATTACATCTAGTCCATCATAGTAGGCAAATGCTGCCAAATGAAAATCTTGCACATTGCGTGTTGGTTCAAATGATGTGAATGTCACATCTAACCTCCTAGAGAATCATTATGGTTGATAAACAATTTGATAATCTGCATTGATAATAACACCGTTTTGGTAAATAGTGTAACGGGCATTATCATCGCCTTCCAAAATATTATAAGGAATAGATTCGGTGCGCGTGTAGTTACCTTCAATGACGCGCCAATTGTTTTCGCCTAAAATTGAGTTGGCATAATCAATCGTTTTTGGTCCACTATCCAACTGGACGCCTGTTTCAGTATTTTTTAATGGGTCTATACCGCTAGTGGCTGAATTGGTCAAGCGATAATAGACATCTACCACGTCTGCTGTTGTTTCTTGGCTTATTACAATCATTCTATCGCGCGTAGAGTCAGTAGTGTCTGTCTCAGTTGTATTTGCTTGTGTTCCTTTGGGAATCATTAATAGTGTTACATCGCCAATCGTTGCGTCTACATAGCCTGTTTCAAAAATTCCGTCAGTTATTTTTCCGCGGCCAAGTAAGGACTGGCTATCTGCTACTAATCCTTTGCTATTGAAGACTAGTGAATTTCCTTGGCTATTTTGCCAGGTGCCTAGTATACTATCGTAATTGCCTTGCATTAGAGCATCTATATCCATAGAACTAAGAGAAATCTCACGTTGGATTGTTGATGACGTGCTTGTATTGGCATTAGAAACCTGGGTATCAGCAGTTGAGGTACTTGCGGAACTGCCCTTCTTTTCAGTTTGACAGGCAGAAAGCGACATGATAGTGAGCAAGCCAAGAGCGAGTGCTAAATATTTTCTTTTCATTCTAGCTATCTCCCCTCTAATCTCTATGAATAGTAAAGCCAGTTGCCTGTTTGGTTGCCATAATGGTCATATCAGAAATCTGCACATGTGCAGGTTGATTTGCAACAAATAGAGTACAGCTGGCAATATCATTTGCTTGAAGAGCATCAATTCCTTGATAGACTGTCGCTGCTCTCTCTTTATCTCCATGAAAACGGACTTGGCTAAAATCAGTCTCAACGATACCGGGTTGTAACGTAGTTACCTTGATATTTTTATCAATCGTGTCAATACGGATCCCGTCTGAAAGCACTTTGACAGCTGATTTGGTTGCAGCATAGACAGCAGCTCCTGCATAGGCGTAAATACCGGCCGTTGATCCAATATTGATAATATGACCCTCATTATTTTCAACCATTTGTGGCAATAACTGACGTGTCACAGTTAGTAATCCTTTAATATTGGTATCAATCATTGTCATCATGTCAGTCAAATCATAGTCTTGGAATTTGTCCAATCCCAATGCCAGGCCAGCATTGTTTACCAAAATATGAATTTGACCAACTTCTTCTAAAATTTTTTGACAATTTACAATCGTTTGTTCCATATTCGTAACATCAAATGAATGAACTGACACCTGAACATGGTATTGCTTTTCAATATCTTGCTTAATTTCTTCTAGTTTGTCCAATCTTCGTCCTGTAATGATGATATTATCACCATTAGCAGCAAACACATAAGCGATTGCTTTGCCAATACCACTACTTGCACCTGTAATCAATACATTTCGTTTCATCACTCTGTCTCCTATTCTCTTTATTATACTACAATTTTACCTAGTTTGTAAAAATGCTGTAGTTAAAAACTCATCAGATTTCCGATGAGTTTGATAGGTATTAAAATAAATTAATGAGGCGCATCAGGTGCATATTAAAACGAACCTGTCTAGCATAGTAGATATTTCCACCATTTACATATAACTTCCCACCATTTAGCAAAGCCAAGGGATGAAAATAGGTATATGTTTCTTCTGTAGTATTCCCTAAGCTTGGTGCTACTACTGTTCTGGAGTATTCTTTAGCTAAAGAGAGTGTATGTTCTCCACCATGTTCAGCAATATAGTCAATATAGGCTGGACCGAAATTATATGCCTGAACTGCTGTCCAAACCTCTACTCCTTTTTCCTCAGCCAACCGTAGGTTTTCTGTCAGGTAGATAATTCCTTGCCTGATACTCTCTCTACTATCCGTGATAGTGTTAGCATAGCCAGTAGCGGACTCACTCGATTGCATGACATCTGCTTCTTGTCCCTTGGTTTCTGTGTAAATCATTGCTAGGACTAGTTCTTCATTAGCTGGTGTGTCGTTTTCAGCCAATACTTCTTGTACCATAGTTTGATAGGTCATCACTTGCTTGACTGCATTGTAGGTTTGATAGAATTTGTAACCGAGAAAAATCAGCAAAAGAAGTATCAGCGTACGTATCAGTTTTTTCATTTACTTGCTCTTTATGTCTTCAATATTTTTGATAAGAATAGAATAGGTCCCGTTGTCATTTTGAATAAACTCAACCGATTCTGCATCCTCATAGATTGCATTTGGCACAATCAACTCAATTCCGTTTGATAAAGATAGCTTCTGATTTTCAAATTTCTTAAGTTGACGGCTACTATCAATTTCATCGAAGGAAATCTTATCAGGTATGACCTCTTTCAGTTGATCGACGAAATTTAAACGAGCGGTCAGGTTGTTATCGAATAACTGATCAGCCAATTTTTCAGGTGAAAGCTCATTATCTTCTTCCAAATTGTTGAAAATAGCTGACTTGACTTTCGATTGAAATTGAAAATCGCCTTGATGGAAATTGTCAGCAATCTTCTGTGCAGTTTGCTCTACTGCTTTGATTGATTTTTTTGCAGAAATAGCTGGTGTAACTTGCAGAAGATTATCTGAGAAATAATTGAGGAAGGCTCCATTGTGTTTGATTCTTTTCTCAATCAAATGATACTTCCGCGTTTGAAGATTGACAATCAAGGCTTCATCAGGTGCTGAACCTGCTCCAGGTAAATTATTCTGGGTGATTTTTAAAGGACTTCCGCTTTCCAGACCAACGTGGGCGAGATTTTCACGCAGTGAGATTCTCAAAAAGGCAAAATGTTCAACACCATTTCGTTCAAACTCTATGAAAATGAGGTCATTGGTTTTTAAATTCTCAGAAATTGAAAATTCTTCTTTCCATAGATTAGCAATCTTGACAGAGTTGGTCAGTAGGTCGCCATCTAAATAGTCAAGAAAAGGATTGTCGGGGTTAAATTGTCCTGTTTTTGCTTCATCAGAAAAGACACGTTCAATCTTTTTACGCAAATATTCTTCTATTTTTGGGCTAACAGTCAAAAGCTGGTCGGAAAGGACCAGCTCTGTATCATCAGGACTAAATTGATGTATGATGGCTTTTTTTACAAATATATCCATTATAAACCTTCGTAAAGTGGGAATTGATCTGTCAAAGCACGCACTTCTTGACGGACTTCCTCAAGAGCTTTTTCATTTTCTGCATTTTCAAGTGCTTTGATAGTTAGTTGTGCAACCTTGCGAGCTTCCTCTACTCCAAAACCACGAGCAGTAATGGCCGCAGAGCCAATACGGATACCGCTTGTTTTGAATGGTGAGAGTTTTTCGTAAGGAATTGAGTTTTTATTGAGAGTAATATTTACTTCATCCAAGAGATGCTGAGCAACTTTACCATTTTCAACAACTTTGGTCACGTCAACGAGGAAGAGATGGTTGTCTGTTCCTCCTGTGATGACTTTAAAGTTAGGGTTTGCAAGGAAGACTTCGGCCATGGCCTTGCTGTTCTCAATCACTTTCTGAGCATAGTCTTTGAAAGCTGGGTCCAAAACTTCTTTGAAAGATACGGCTTTTGCAGCAATGACATGCTCTAATGGACCACCTTGGATGCCTGGGAAGATGGCTGAGTTGATTTTCTTGATGAGCTCTTCATCATTGGTCAAAATTAAACCACCACGTGGCCCACGAAGAGTTTTATGAGTCGTAGTTGTTGTAATATGGGCATGTGGCACTGGGTTCGGATGAAGACCTGCTGCTACAAGACCAGCAATATGAGCCATATCCACCATCAGTTTGGCCCCCACTGCATCTGCAATTTCGCGGAATTTAGCAAAGTCAATTGTACGGGCATAGGCTGAAGCACCTGCTACAATCAATTTTGGCTGTACTTCTTTTGCTTGTTTTAAAATTGCATCGTAATCAAGCAAGCCAGTTTCTTCGTCAACATTGTAAGCTACAAAGTTGTAAGTTTGTCCTGAGAAGCTAACTGATGCACCGTGAGTCAAGTGACCACCTGCAGCTAAGTCCATCCCCATAACAGTGTCTCCTGGCTCAATCAAGGCCATGTAGGCAGCACAATTGGCCTGGCTTCCTGAGTGCGGCTGAACGTTAGCAAATTTTGCACCGAATATTTCTTTAGCACGTTCAATAGCTAAACTTTCAACTACGTCAACGCATTCCGTACCGCCATAGTAACGACGACCTGGGTAACCTTCTGCGTATTTATTGGTCAAAATAGAACCTTGAGCTGCCATAACAGCTTTAGAAACAACGTTTTCAGACGCAATCAATTCGATATTATTTTGTTGGCGTTTTTCTTCAGCTTGGATAGCTTCCCAAACTTCTTTATCAAATTCTTTGTAGTTAACTTTGTCAAAAATCATATACGGTACTCCTTTGTATTGGGCTAAATGTGCTTGATAAAACGCTTCTGCATTTTATCGGAGTGATAGCCATTCTTTTCGTAGAAAAGATGGGCTTGGAGACGACTTTCAGCAGAATTGAGGCGAATAAAATGGTAGCCCTCTTTCTGTGCAATTTGCTCAACGGCTTTCAGCAGGCTTGCTCCAATCCCTTGTCCTTGATGACCAGGCAAAACAGCTAGTCCGAGAATATTGAGGCCTGTATCCGAATAGAGACTTTCATAGACTTGTGCGTGAATGTAACCTTGCACTGCGCCACTTATGTCATCTATATAGACCAACAAGATATGCCCCAATGTGCTCGTGCATCTAAAAAACTGTCGCTCAGTTTGTTCCAATGAACAATCATACCCTAAGGATTGAGCATTGATTTCTCGGATGACTATCAAGTCACTTTTCTCAATGGGACGAATCATAAAACTACCTCAAATTCTATTTCGGGAATGGCTTTCTGAATCTCTTCGCGGCTGATAGCACCTTGGCGCAAAATCCGCGCTTTCTGTCCAGAAAGGTCCAAAATCGTTGAATCAATGCCTGTTAGAGCTTGGTCATCCTCAATGCCAGGCAAATCAACTGAAAATTGTGCCTGGATGTCCGAAAACTTCTTGCCACTTTCGTTTCCTGAAATATTGGCGGACGGTCCAATAAGTGGGCCAGTCTCTGAAATCAAACGTAAGGTTTGTTCGTGATTAGGAAGACGAAAACCAACAGTATCCAGTCCAGAATTAACCCAAAAAGGAACGTTGTCGTTTGCTTTCAGGATAATCGTTAGCGGTCCTGGCATAAATCTATTATACAGTTTCTCCAGAAAAAAGGGTGTATTTTGACTGAAAAAATAAATATCGTTCAGATTTGAGACATTTAAGTTCATTGCCTTGTCCCGCGGACGCTGTTTCAACTGATAGACACGATTGACTGCATCTTCATTCAAGGCTTGGGCAAAAAGCCCATAGACTGTTTCAGTTGGAAGGATAACAGCACCACCATTTTCAAGAATTGTTCGGAGTTTATCCATTGTCATCCGCTACGACCTTTCTATCCTGTCCAAATTGGTCTTTGAGGACTCGAATTTGCTTTTGGGGGAAATGCAGAGCGAGTAAGTCGGTTAGGTCTTGCCCTTGCTTGTAGCCAATTTCAAAGTAGAGTTTTCCATTTTCCTTCAAAAATGCCCCTGCTTGCTCCGCAATTTGTCTATAGATAGCCATGCCATCTTCTTCCGCAAATAAGGCAAGATGAGGCTCAGAAGTCAATACATTGAGTCCAACTTCATCTGTGTCATCTGGTGAGATATAGGGCGGATTAGAAACAATGATGTCAAATTTCCCTGTCACAGCTTGCAAGACATCCGATTCTAGAAAGTGAACAGAGACTTGGTTGGTTCTTGCATTTTCCTGAGCCACTGCTAGGGCATCATTTGAAATGTCAACCGCTACCACTTCCCAATCAGGTCTAGCTTTTGCAAGGGAAATAGCTATGGCACCGCTTCCTGTACCGATGTCTAAGATACGCAAACTTGCTCCGCTATTTTCCTGCAAAATCAAATCAACTAATTCTTCCGTTTCAGGTCTTGGAATCAAGACTCGCTCATCCACCGCAAACTCCAAGCCATGAAAATCAGCTTTGCCGATAATGTACTGGGCAGGTCGGTGTTGGGAAAGTTGCTGAAAAATCGCATCAATCTCTTCTTTGTCAGTCGGTGTGACTTCCTGACGGAGCAGGAGGAGAAATTCCGTAAAGTTCAATCCCTTTAAGCCACGAAAGGTGAAGGACAGGGATTCTGCCTCTTCACCGATTGCGACTAATTGTTCTTCGTATGCTGCAAATAATTGAGCGTAATTCATTATTTGTTAAGCTCTTCTAGTTTTTGCGTTTGATCGTAGAGAACAAGGGCATCTACGACTTCGTCCATCTTACCTGACAAGATAGTATCCAGCTTTTGCAAGGTTAAGCCGATACGGTGGTCTGTCACACGGTTTTGTGGGAAGTTGTATGTACGGATGCGCTCTGAGCGGTCACCTGTACCGATAGTTGATTTACGCTCAGCATCCTGCTCATCTTGGGCAATCTGTGCAAAGTGATCCGCAACACGGGCACGGATAATCTTCATGGCCTTTTCACGGTTTTTCTGCTGAGTCCGTTCTTCCTGCATTTCGACCTTGATGTTGGTTGGCAAGTGAACGATACGAACGGCAGTCGCAACCTTATTGACGTTCTGTCCACCAGCACCAGATGCGTGGTAAATATCGACACGAAGATCTTTTGGATCGATGTCGTATTCCACTTCTTCAACTTCTGGCATGATGAGGACAGTTGCTGTCGAGGTGTGGACACGACCTTGGCTTTCTGTCACAGGGACACGTTGGACACGGTGAGCTCCTGATTCATACTTGAGTTTTGAATAAACGGATTGACCAGAGACCATGGCAACCACTTCCTTGATACCGCCGACACCGTTATATGAAGCCTCCATAACCTCAAAACGCCAGCCTTGACCTTCTGCATATTTTTGATACATGGTCAAAAGGTCTCCAGCAAAGAGGGCAGCTTCATCACCACCTGCGGCACCACGGATTTCCAAGATGATGTTTTTGTCATCGTTAGGGTCTTTTGGTAAAAGAAGGATTTTCAGCTTTTCTTCGTAAGCTTCTTTATCAGCCTTAGCTTGTTTGAGTTCTTCCTTAGCCATTTCCTCCAAGTCAGCATCACCAGAAGATTCTTTAATCATCTCTTCTGCATCGACAATGTTTTGAAGTACAGTCTTATATTCGCGGTAGGCTGTTACTGTATCACGAGTTGTAGCTTCTTCCTTAGACAACTCCATAAAACGCTTGGTATCGCTGACTACATCAGGGTCAGACAACAATTCACCAAGTTCCTCGTAGCGGTCTTCCACCGCCTGTAATTGATCGTAGATGTTCATAAGATTAAGATACAAAGCCCGTTAAGCAAGCACAGTCAAAATAGGAATTTCGACCAAGTGTTACAAACACTCGGAGAAATTATCTTTTTGACACAGCTTGTAGGGCGTGTTCAATTCCTTTCTGTAATATGTAGGTCATGAAACAGGCACAGTTCGTAGCCCGTATTCAATTCCTTTCTAAATATTTGACCGCACACACTTCTAGTTAGCTTGTAGGGCGTGTTCAATTCCATTAAGATACAAAGCCCGTTAAGCAAGCACAGTCAAAATAGGAATTTTGACCAAGTGTTACAAACACTTGGAGAAATTATCTTTTTGACACAGCTTGTAGGGCGTGTTCAATTCCTTTGCCGTAGTATGTAAGTTATGAAAATTGGCACAGAGTCATAGGCAAATTCAGTTCTATATAGTTGCTCAGTTTACAGTTGCTTCTCATTTCATTTTCAAAAATTAGGGTAAATCTTTAATTTCTGGTGAAAAATAATGTTTGCGACAGACAGGAATGTAGGTTTCATTGCCACCAATTTGGATTTGTTCTCCTTCATAAGTAGGTTTTCCATCCTGTGTTCTCAAAACCATTGTCGCTTTTTTAGAACAATATTGGCAGATTGTTTTGATTTCATCTAATTTATCAGCCAATAAGAGCAAATGTTGGGAACCTTCAAATAGTTCATTTCGGAAATCATTTTTAAGACCGAAAGCCATAACGGGTACATCTAATTCATCGACTACGCGAGCAAGTGCGTAGACGTGATGACGTCGAAGAAATTGTGCTTCATCAATGAGAACACAGTAAGGACGCGGTTCCATTTTTTCAATAAAACCAAAGATATCCATATCATCGTCAATCGCCACTGCATCTCTTCTCATGCCTATACGACTGGATACAACACCAAAGGCATCACGAGTATCAAGTGCAGATGTCATGATAACAACAGGTTTTCCTTGTTCTTCATAGTTGTGGGCAACCTTCAAAATCTCAATGGTTTTTCCTGAGTTCATTGTCCCATATTTATAATATAATTGAGCCACTTTTCTCTTTCCAATCTTAAATTTTCACTCCCTCCATTCTATCATAAATTGACCATTTAGGAAATAGAAAAACAAGCCCGTTTTGAGCTTGTTTGATATTAAGACCATGGTAAAGAGAGAAATTCTCCAATACATCGGAAAATGATTTTAGCTGCCGTTGGTTTCCACTTGTAGAGCATAACACAACCATATATCAGGCTGTAAAAAGAAAATGCAAGAAACAATGGGCCTTCCCATACACTTTTGTTAAAAACAGTTACTACTAGATACAAAAATAATCCAGTGAGTAGGAACGATAAAATCATACGGTATTTATAGGTCATGAGCAATCCCTCCTTATAAGAGTAGTATAGCACGCAATGTAAACGTTGTCAATGTTTTTTCTTACTCACACCCAACTCCATCTCCATCACGGTCTAAATGACTACCGTAACCTGGTTCTCCATGATAGATTGGTGCAGCTCCTGCTTGTCTAACTGCCTTACAATTTGGATAATATGTGTTTTGAGATGGTGTAGCAGTAAATTGCTGAACTTGGCTTTGTGCTTCTGCTACTTTTTGCGCTTCGGCGGCGAGACGTTCTTCCTCCTCTTTACGTGCTTTCTCAGCAATAGCTTTTTCAGCATTCCAATATTTGACAATGACTTTGCTATCTTTTTTGATGACCTTATCGTTCATCTCGTTAAAAGATTTTCCATCAATCTCGACCGCAATGATTTGTCCGTTTTTAGCAATTTCATTGGTCTCTGTTGCTACTTCAGATACTTGAGAAAAACCACCGTCGGTAAACAATTTTTTAGTATCTGCAGCTGTTTTCGTTGAAATGGATGATGGCAGTTCAGCGAAGCTAGAGAAATCGTAGTAGGTAATTACAATGGGGGTTGATTTTTTGCTGATAATCTCCTGTTTGGTGGGCAATTGAATCTCTGCACCACCTAGATTAATTTTTTGAATTTTTTCGTGCTTTGCTTTATCCTTGTCTGCAACAGCAGTCCACTTGATGTCTGTAAATCCTGCTGTTTTTAGTTGTTTTTCGAGCTCTGGTTTTGTTTTAGCCTCTGCTAGATTTTCTGGTAGTTTGATGTTATCTTTGCTAACGTCAAAATAGGTTAATGTAACAGGGAGACTAGTAGAGTAAAAATGATTGGATTGATAGGTGTGATTTCCGATTTGAAGGCGATCAATTTTATCTTTTTTGTCCGCATTGCCTTCTTCTACTAGCAGAACAGGAGTTAGTTCGATTTGCATAAAACCTGAATCTTTCAGCTCTTTCTCGACATCTGCTAAATTTTTAGAAGCTGGTAGGTTGAATTCAACGGCATCTTTTTTGGGAACATGGTAGGAGATTGTAATTGGGATGTTTTTTAAAGTACGTCCTTCCTTCCAATCTTCTCCGTCAACAGAGACGAGTTCGACAAGATTGCTTTCACCTATTTTTCCAAATTCTAAATCAGTGATTTCCACCCCCTGAATATTTTTTAAACCTGCTTCCTGAAGATGTTTTACGACTGTTACATACTGTTGTCCATAAAGGTCATCTTTTTTTGGAAGTTCAGCAGTCATTAATTGTGAACCGATAAATGTTGTAAGTAGGACGCCACCAGTTATTCCTGCTGTTTTCCGATTAAGAAATTTTCTAGATTTTTTAATTGACGTTTCGCTAACTATCTGAGTTGCTTTTTTCTTAAACATAAATCATTCTCCTTATTGTTTGTCGCGATATTATTATAACAAAATATAAATATATTTTGTTATATCTTATGAAAATATCCTTGGAGAATCATAAAAACTATGGTACAATAAACGAAAAATAAAGGAGGAAATATATGCCATTTGTACGTATTGATTTGTTTGAAGGACGCACAGAAGAACAAAAAATTGCCCTTGCGCGTGAAGTAACTGAGGTGGTATCACGCAATACTAATGCGCCCAAAGAAGCCATTCATGTCTTCATCAATGATATGCCTGAAGGGACCTACTACCCACAAGGTGAAATGAAACGTAAATAAGAGAAAACACTCTTGCAAGAAAATGCAGGAGTGTTTCTTTGTATCAAGTTTATTTCTTATCGTCTTCATCCATGCTGAGAACACTGAGGAAGGCTTCTTGTGGAACTTCGACAGAGCCGATGGCTTTCATCCGTTTTTTACCAGCTTTTTGCTTTTCTAGGAGTTTGCGTTTACGGGAAACGTCACCACCATAACACTTGGCCAAAACGTTCTTCCGAAGAGCCTTGATGTCGCTACGGGCAACAATTTTCTGACCGATAGCTGCTTGTATTGGTACTTCAAACTGTTGACGGGGAATGATTTTCTTGAGTTTGTCCACGATAATTTTCCCACGTTCGTAGGCAAATTCCTTGTGGACGATAAAGCTGAGGGCATCGACCTTGTCACCATTGAGGAGAATATCCATTTTCACCAACTTGGATGAACGGTATTCAGAAATCTCATAGTCGAAGCTGGCATAACCACGAGTGGACGACTTAAGCTTATCAAAGAAGTCAAAAACAATCTCCGCAAGTGGAATTTGGTAGATGACATTGACACGATTATCATCGATGTAATCCATAGTCACAAAGTCACCGCGTTTGCGTTGGGCCAATTCCATGACTGCACCGACGTATTCCTGTGGTACCATGATTTGTGCCTTAACGTAAGGCTCTTCGATAGTGGCAATCTTTGTTGGGTCTGGGAATTCGGATGGGTTGGCTACATCAATCATTTCACCGTCCGTCATGTTGACATGGTAAACCACCGACGGTGCTGTCATGATGAGGTCAATGTTAAACTCACGCTCAATCCGTTCTTGGATAACATCCATGTGCAAGAGGCCCAAGAATCCACAACGGAAACCAAATCCGAGTGCCTGCGATGTTTCTGGCTCAAACTGCAAGCTGGCATCGTTGAGTTGGAGTTTTTCCAAGGCTTCACGGAGGTCATTGTACTTGTTGGAATCGATTGGATAGATACCTGCAAAGACCATTGGATTCATCTGCTTGTAGCCCGCTAGTGGCTCGCTGGCAGGATTTTCTGCCAAGGTTACCGTATCACCGACACGGGTATCTGCAACGGTCTTGATAGAGGCTGCAATGTAACCAACATCACCAGTCGCCAAATAATCACGACCGATTGCTTTGGGTGTGAAAATCCCCACTTCCGTCACATCGAAAGTCTTACCATTGCTCATCATCTGAATGGTGTCACCAGGTTTTACCACACCATTGACGATACGAACTTGGAGGATAACGCCTCGATACGGATCGTAAACCGAGTCAAAAATCAAGGCTTGCAATGGAGCTTCGACATCACCAGTCGGTGCTGGAACCTTCTCGACAATCTGCTCCAAGATTTCCTCGATACCAATACCTGCCTTGGCTGATGTTGGCACTGCTTCAGAAGCATCCAAACCAATCACATCTTCGATTTCCTGACGAACACGTTCTGGGTCTGCTGCTGGCAGGTCAATCTTGTTAATGATTGGCAAGATTTCCAAATCATTGTCCAAGGCTAGATAAACGTTGGCCAAGGTCTGTGCTTCAATCCCTTGAGCAGCATCCACCACTAAAATCGCTCCTTCACAGGCAGCCAACGAACGCGATACCTCATAGGTAAAATCCACGTGTCCTGGTGTGTCAATCAAGTGGAAAATGTATGTCTCTCCATCTTTAGCTGTATAGTTGAGTTCGATTGCGTTGAGTTTAATTGTGATACCACGCTCGCGTTCCAAGTCCATACTATCCAGCAACTGGGCTTGCATTTCACGGCTGGAAACTGTTTCCGTCTTCTCAAGAATACGGTCAGCCAAGGTTGATTTACCATGGTCGATGTGGGCAATAATGGAGAAATTACGAATTTTCTCCTGTCGTTTTTTCAAATCTTCTAAATTCATGTTTCTTCCTCTACAAGGGTATTACTCCTCATTATATCAGATTTAGTGATAATTTTCCATAAGAAAAACACCTAGAAATATAGGTTATTGTTACGAGTAAATTCCCAAAGTAAGTTCTAGTCGGTCATAAAATAAGACTGAAACAAGGAATTATTGTTTGATTAAAGGTATGGAGCCATTAATTTTCGATATATAAATTCCAGTTAATATATCAAAGAGTTAATTTCTGATTTTATTACTTGTCCCACATAAACTCGATATATTTTTAATGAATTTAATAATTACAATTTTTCATCATTTAAAACGTAAATTGTCAGTTCGTAATAAGCACGATAACCTTTATCATAACTCCCTTGTCTTTCCATATCTACTGACAAGTTCAACTTTTCCCCTCTATCGATTAGTCGGGAAACTTCCTCAGAAGCAGTTTTAGGGATATAGCCAACAAAATAACCACATACAAGTACTTTAACTGCATTTGGGTCATACTTATTATCTGGCTCACGAACTAACTTGACATCTGTAGTTTCTCCGCCGTACGTCAGACATCTTAACACCCTCATTGGCTCAAAACGATCTTCCCTATATTGCGTACCTGCTACATAAAAATGCGAAAAATATTTGTACTTAGCAATGAATTCTCTATTTTTATTGATAGCCTCCTCTATAGAATCAATCTCATTTTTATAATGGCTAATTAATCCATCACATCTATCCGATTGGAAATATGATGTTACTACATACATGAAACAAAGAAATACCATAATAACAAGAAACATCCCTTTGAATACAATGACAGAGAAGAACAGCATCGTTATAGCAAAAAACAACCAATTTTTACACTGCTTCTTCATAATCCGCAAGTTCTCAATCTCCAAAAGTATACCTTCAATTTGCTTTTCCTGTTGAATAATTTCTTCTTTGATAAGACTAATCGTTGTTCCTTGCCCCATGGTGAATAACCTCTCTATTATTGCTTTTTTTCATTATACCACTAATCAGTTTTTTCACCAATTTATCAAAGAAAAACACCTAGAAAACTAGGTGTCTGCTCTGCTATTTTCCCAGCCAAAGACCGATCTCGCGTTCGGCTGCTTCTGCACTATCTGAGCCATGAACGACATTTGCCACAATTCCCTCAACGGGCGCTGTCGCAAAATCTCCACGAATAGTCCCAGGTAGGGCGTTTACTGGATTGGTAGCTCCCATCATATCTCGCCAAGATTTGATAATTTCTGGCCCTTCTATAATGCCAGCTATCATCGGCCCGCTCGTCATATATTGTACTAATTGCGGGAAGAAAGGTTTATCTGTCAACTGTTCATAATGTTGACTGATTAGCTCTTCTGTCGCTGTAACCATTTTTAAATCTCGGATTTGAAATCCCCTGCGTTCGATACGTGAAAGAATTTGTCCTGCAAGTCCACGCTTAAGAGCATCTGGTTTGATGATGAAGAAAGTACGTTCCATGATTTTTCTCCTGAACTGTTTATTAGATGTTACTTAAGATAGCATCCCATGCCTGATCGTATCCGTGACGAGTCTCAGAAGAAAAGATAACGAATTGATCATTTTTATCAAAATCCAATTTCTTTTTAATCATCGATTCGTGCTTATTCCACTTTCCTCGTGGGATTTTATCAGCCTTCGTTGCCACAATAATAACAGGAATTTCATAATATTTCAAGAAATCATACATTTGAACATCATCTGCTGATGGCTCATGACGCATGTCTACTAAACTCACCACAACACGTAGATTTTCTCGTGTCGTCAAATACTCTTCAATCATTTTGCCCCACTTAGCGCGCTCCGTTTTGGATACTTTAGCATAGCCATAACCTGGAACATCTACAAATCGAATTTTATCATCTATATTATAAAAATTGAGTTGTTGAGTCTTTCCTGGTTTTCCTGACGTACGTGCAAGATTTTTTCTTCCTAGAAGAGTATTGATAAATGAGGACTTTCCAACGTTAGATCGCCCGGCAAGGGCAATTTCTGGAATGTCATAGCCCGGATACTGGGCTTTTGAAACAGCACTGAGCAAAATCTCAGCATTATGTGTGTTGATTTCCATTTTATACCTTTCATAAATAAGGGTAGAAAACAATCAGTTTCCACCCTTTATTTTTTTATGCAGTTTCTAGTAAAGGCTTTTCTTTACCGTCTACTGCTGCTTTTGTTACACGAACGCGTTTAACGTTATCTTGACCTGGCACCTCAAACATGACATCCAACATCGTTTCTTCAATGATAGAGCGAAGTCCACGAGCACCAGTTTTACGTTCAATTGCTTTTTCTGCAATTGCTAACAAGGCGTCCTCATCAAAGTCAAGCTCCACGTCATCATAAGACAAGAGTGTCTGGTATTGTTTTACAAGAGCATTCTTCGGTTCCGTCAAAATGCGTACCAAATCCTCTGTTGTCAATTGGTCCAAAGCTGCGAATACAGGCAAGCGACCAATCAACTCTGGAATGATACCGAATTTTTGAATATCGTCTGCAATGATATGTTGCATGTATGATTCTTTTTCATCAATAGCACGATTATTATGACCAAAACCGATGATTTTTTCACCGAGACGCTGTTTGACGATTTCTTCGATACCATCAAATGCACCGCCAACGATAAACAGGATATTTTTGGTGTCCACGTGAATCATTTCTTGGTTTGGATGTTTACGTCCGCCTTGTGGTGGTACGCTGGCCACAGTTCCCTCGATAATTTTTAGGAGAGCTTGCTGGACACCTTCACCAGATACATCGCGGGTAATGGACACATTTTCACCTTTTTTGGCAATCTTATCAATTTCATCTACATAGATAATTCCTCTTTCTGCACGGTCGATGTTAAAGTCTGCAGCCTGCAAAAGTTTGAGGAGGATATTTTCTACGTCTTCACCAACATAACCTGCCTCAGTAAGAGCGGTCGCATCAGCAATAGCAAACGGGACATTCAAACTTTTAGCCAAGGTCTGAGCTAGGAAGGTTTTTCCTGAACCAGTCGGGCCAATCATGAGGATATTTGATTTTTGCAAATCAACATCGTTCTCATCACGGCTATCTTGGAAATTGATACGTTTGTAGTGGTTGTAAACGGCTACTGCTAAAGCACGTTTTGCACGATCCTGTCCGATGACGTAGTTGTTCAGGATATTGAGTAATTCTTGTGGCTTTGGCGTATCGGCCAAGTCTGTCAAAACTTCTTCTGCCAGTTCCTCACGAATGATTTCCTGTGCTAGTTCCACGCACTCATTACAAATGAAGACATTGTTCCCTGCGATAATTTTTTTAACTTCTTCTTGATTTTTTCCGCAAAATGAGCAATAGATTAGCTCATGTGTATGCTTAACAGCCATGTGTTTCCTCTTTCATATCTCTTATCTAAATAAAAATCCATAAATGGCGTGAATACTATTGACCAGATTGGTAAAAGCATTCAGTAAAAATAAAATTGCTAAACCAAAACGTTTCTTCCGAAAGGCTTGAATCGCACAAAGAACACAAATCCCACAGAGAAATGCTGTAAATAAACCGAATAAACTTCTCTCCATGCCTAACCATCTCTTCTTTCATAGGTTTTTATTGTAAAATCATACGGGTTTTTCTCGTCTTTTGGACGTAAATTGGCGCTTTGTAGCTGAAATTTCTCCATAGGAAATGCTTTCGGAAAATACACATCGCCATTAAATTGACCGTGAATATCTGTCACTATTAATGTTTCAATGTAAGGTGCAAAAGCAGTAAAAATTTGTCCCCCACCAATCACAAATAGTGTCTGCTCCTGTTTGTTATACCAATCTAGAACATCTTCCACACTGTGTAAAATGGTAATACGTTCACTCTCTAGTTGATAGGTTTTATCCGTTGTCAAAACGATGGTGTGACGATTAGGAAGAGCACGTTTACCCATGCCGTCGAAAGTTATACGTCCCATCACCATCGTGTGACCTGTTGTCGTTTTTTTGAAATGAGCTAAGTCAGCTGGCAATGACCAAGGAAGTCTATCACCTTTTCCAATCAATCCATTTTCATCTTGAGCCCAAATGGCAACAATCTTTTTAGTCATTTTCTCTCACTTTCCGTCCTATCATTCTATCAAAAAAACATGAAAAATGCACTTACCAAGTAGGCCAAGCGCAAATTTTTATCATGTTGAAACTATCACCGACTCCTCAGAGATAGGGAAGATTCCGAGATTCGTAGAATGTGAATCTCGCTGGTGCTGGAAAGCCCCCCTCATCTTAAATCGCTAAGTCAAAATTAAGTTGCGGTTTAACTGGCTTCGAAAGTCTGAGTATAGACTGTTGAAGGTTGGAAATAGCAAGAACGAAGTTCTTCACTGCTAATCCAGTTAAATTGCTAAATCGAATTTTAACTGCGGTTTAACTGGATTGTAGTCCACCAATTCAAAATCTTCTGCCCGAATATCAAAGAAATTGGTACCGTCAGGAACATTTAAGACCAAACGTGGCTCAACTTCAGATGGTGTGCGACGGAGTAATTCTTCAGCCTGTTCAAACTGATTGTCATAGATGTGAAGATTGTTGATGAAATAGAAAAACTTCCCAACCTTCCAGCCAAAATGTTTAGCGATCATCATCTGAAGGGCTACATACTGCATAGCGTTGATATGATGGGCTACCAACATATCATTTGACCGTTGAGTTAGAGTTGCATCCAGATAAATCTCCCCATCCACTCGCCGAACGTCAAACAGGGTCTGAAAGGCACATGGCAAAAGACCCGCGGATTGGTCAAATGCTTCATAATCCCACAAAGAAATCACATTACGGCGGTTCCATGGATTTTCCTCTAATTGCTTGAGGATTTTTGAAATGATGTCATGCTTTTTCACGATAGCCCCATAGCGTTCACCGATTGTGCCTGTTCCTTCAACTTCCCAGTCATTCCAATACTGGACACCGTATTTTTCCTGTAAGACAGACAGGTCATTGGTCTGGTCTTGGTAAATCCAGAGAATTTCCTTGATGGCCGACTTAATTGGAATAGGTCTAAGTGTTGTAATAGGAAACTCGCCCTTAGACAAGTCATACTCAGCAAAGGCGCCTGTAACGTACTTGGAATTAGCTACATTTCCATCCTTGTAACGTGGGCGAGCATTTTCTGAAAAAACGCCCTCTTCCATAATCTTACGAATGTTTTCTTTAAAAATAATATCTGCTTTAGTCATGGTCTTAGTATAGCAAATTCTAGCAAAAAACTCCAGTTTTGCACCGGAGTTCTCATTTGAAAAAGAATGAATAAAAATTAAGGTGGAACAAACCAGATAGGGCAGTTATTAGGCTGAACAATATAAAATACAAGGCAACCAAGAGAACACTCAACAATATCTGACGAACATTTTTAGTGTAAATAGCCGTTGGTAAGCTGGCTAGTCCGAAAAATGGAATGATAAAAAATGTTAGTTTAAAATTCACATTTACAATATCAAACCATTGTCCTATTGGCAAAAATAGCATGACGAAGAGAAAAATTGCGATACCATACAAAACTAGATTTAATCTTTTTAGTAAAGTCAGGTTCATAACCACTCCTTCTAGGGGCCAAATATAAAGTAGCCAATACCGAATATCAGAGGAAATGAGATTATTAAGAAGATACTAATCAAACCAGTCCACAATTTTTTATAATAGATAGATAGTATAAGAATTAGAGCCCCCAGTAGAGGGAGAATCAACATGGTTGCTACGTTTCCCCAGCTAGACGGGAAAAACCAGTCACGAATCCAGTTATCAAGGAAAAAAGCAGATAACAAAATCAATAAACCAAGAATGGTCAGATAGTTGATTATTTTAGACATGTTTACCTGTTTCATAAGGTGACACTCCTTTCTCTTTACACTTTCATTGTATGCTTAAATACTACATTTTTCAATATATGTATATAAAGAAAATGTGACAGCGGAATTGAAAAAAGCAGAGTTTCCCCTGCTTTTAACGATTATTTCAAGACGAGTGATGCTGCGCCCAATACACCTGCATCATTACCACGTGTTGCCAAGACAATTTGTGTACTTTCCTTGATTTGTGGGAAGCTATTTTCAGCAAAGACCTTGCGAACGCCATCCAATAAGAACTCTCCCGCAGCTGATACACCACCACCAAGAACGATGTAGGCAGGATTGAGGACTGCAGCAATGTTTGCACAAGCAACACCTAAGTATTCTGAGAAGTGACGGTAGACAATCAAAGCCAAATCATCGCCCTCTTTTGCCAAATCAAAGACATCTTTAGCCGTTACATCTTGCCCATCATCAATCATTTGTTTCAGTTTTGCATCGCCTGCGTATTGATCAGCATAGCGACGGCTGAGGTTGACAATACCTGTCGCTGAAGCAACTGTTTCTAGACAACCTTTCTTACCACAAGTACATGCAAATGGCTCATCAAAGTCAACTGTGATATGGCCCAATTCGCCACCAGCACCTTTGACACCACGAATCAAGTTTCCAGCAGCGATGACACCGCCACCGACACCTGTACCAAGCGTCATAAAGACAACGTTTGGATTGTTGTTTCCAGCACCAACCCATTGTTCACCGAGGGCCGCTACGTTTGCATCATTGTCAATAAAGAATGGTAAACCGAGCGCAGATTCAAACTGCTCTTTGACCAATTGCAAGGTCTTCCAGTTGAGGTTATAGGCTCCGATAACAGTGCCAGCTTCACTATCCACTACACCGGGTGAGCCCATACCAATTCCTAAGAAATCGTCCTTTGTCAAACCATGGGTTTCAAATCGCTGCTTGATACTGTCAATAATATCAGGAACAATATGACTTCCATCATCTAAAATATTTGTCTTGATAGACCATTTTTCTTGAATTTCTCCCTCAGTAGTCAAAATGGCCAATTTAACAGAAGTTCCCCCAAGGTCAATACCGATAATTTTTTTAGACATAATCATCACCTCAAATGTATTTTCTTTATTATAACACAATGCAAAGGTTTGCGTAAAGCCTTTTCAAAAATTTGTACGGATAAAAATTAATTGCTCTATCGAAAAAGATAGAGCAAAATTAAAAATTGAATATGTAAGATAAACCTTCCAATGGAAAAGAGCATAACTGTCGTAAAATTACTACCTTCTTTCGTTCCATTATAGAGAAAAAGAGTAGAAATAAAGGTAAATCCCAGAGCAAACCCCACCATCTGCAAGTCGTGATAAGACTGACTATAAAAATACAAGGTGCTTGTCAGCAATATCATGGATAGGATAGTTAAAATCAAGCGCAATGTATTCATTTTTTTGGTCTTTAGATAGCTAAACAAAGCCGCTCCTAAGGTCACCAAGAGATAGATGACCATATATGACATGACAAGAACTTTCATCTAGCCCTCCAGTTTGCTCAGATACTCATACCGCTCATATTTTTCCAAGAGCAGGTCGTTTTTCTCATCCAATTCCTTCTGCAAATCGGACAATTTTGTAAAATCACTACCACAGGTCAGCATTTCCGCCTCGATTGCCGCAATCCGCTCCTCCAAGCCAGCAATATCCTCTTCGATGGTTGCCCATTCCTGCTTCTCAAAGTAGGACATCCGCTTCTTGTTCTCTTTGATTTTCTCGGTTTTCTCCTTTGGTTTTTCCAAGGAAATGGCAGAGCTGGAAGCCAGAAAGGCCTTCTCATCCAGATAGTCTGTGTAGTTGCCAAAGAAAGTCTCTATACCGCTATCTTCGAAAGCCAAGATTTTATTGGCTACCTTGTCTAGGAAATAACGGTCGTGACTAACGGTAATGACTGGACCAGTAAAGCCCTGCAAGAAATGTTCCAAGACTGTCAGAGTCGCTATGTCCAAGTCGTTGGTCGGTTCATCTAGTAAGAGAACATTGGGCCGTTGCAAGAGAATCTTCAGCAAATAAAGTCGCTTCTTCTCCCCACCTGACAATTTCTCAATCAGGGTACCATGGGTATTACGTGGGAAGAGGAATTGCTCCAAGAGTTCTGCGATAGAAACCATACCAGATGTCGTCTTAGCTTCTTCTGCCACTTCCTGCAAGAAATTGATGACCCGCTTGCTTTCGTCCAAGCCCTTGATGGTCTGAGAAAAATAACCGATACGGATGGTTTCACCAATATCTACCTTACCGCTGTCTGCTTGTAAGTCGCCTGCGATTAGATTGAGCAGGGTAGATTTTCCTTTTCCATTATCACCAACAATACCGATGCGGTCCTTGTTTTGAATGAGCAGGTTAAAGTCTTTTAAAATGGGCTTATCAGGATAGGAAAAGCTGACATTTTCAAAGTTAATGACCTTTTTACCGATACGAGAGGTTTCAAAATTGATTTCCAATTCGCTATCGTCTATCTTGTTGGCTAAATCGCCTTTGAGGTCATGGAAACGATTGATACGAGCCTGCTGCTTGGTTGCACGAGCTTGAGGTTGTCTGCGCATCCAAGCCAGCTCTTGTTTGTAGAGCCGCTCTTTCTTATGGCGAAGGGCGGCATCTCGCTCGTCCTGTTCTGCCTTCAAGCGAACATAGTCCTGGTAATTTCCCTGATATTCGGTTAAGCTGGCGCGGTCCAATTCAAAAATCCGTGTCGCCACATTGTCCAAGAAATAGCGATCGTGGGTAATAAAGAGAACAGACTTTTTAGTATTTTTCAAGAAAGTCGTCAACCACTCAATGGTATCAATGTCCAGGTGGTTAGTCGGTTCATCCAGCAAGAGCAAGTCAGCATTGCCAAGGAGGACTTGGGCCAATTGGACTCGTCTACGTAGACCCCCTGATAACTCAGCAACGGTTTTGTTGAGGTCTGTTAGCCCGAGTTTCGACAAGACAGTCTTGACCTGGCTTTCAATCTCCCAAGCATTGAGAGAATCCATCTCAGCCATCACCTTTTCCAGTCTTGCTTGACTGGTTTCATCGTAATGAGATAAGAGCAGCTCGTATTCACGAATCAGCTGGGTTTCACGGAGGTCAGATGAAAGAACGGTGTCTAAAACTGTCTTGCTTTCATCAAAATCAGGTTCCTGGGTCAGATAGGCGATTTTATAAGCATTTTTGGTACGAAAAGGTGATACATCTCCGTCAAAACCGATACGACTTGACAGAACATCCAACAAAGTCGTCTTTCCTGTACCATTGACCCCAATAATCCCGATACGGTCGCCTTGATGGATGATGAAAGATAGATCAGCAAAGACCGTTTTATCTCCGACAGATTTAGTCAGGTGTTCAACGATAAAATCACTCATTCTCTAAGATTCCTTTCACAAATGTCATAATCGCTTGCTCTTCGTTTTCCAGCTGTCCTTCCACAATCTGGAATTCCACCTCTTTGAGTAGTTCTCCCAATACTGGACCTGGTTTGAGGTCAAATGCCTTCATCAGATGTCCTCCATTGACAACAATTTCATGCTTGTCGTGGATAGTCAAGGCTTGGTCAATCTTATCGATTGCTGCAAAATCTGTAACAAAACCTTGTGCCTGATGAAGTTCCTCTACCAAGTATAAGAATTCTTTGCCATACTTGAAACAGATTTGCTTGGTAACAGGTCCTGCTTGGCGGAGCTGATAAATCTCTACCAACTTGACCACGCTGCGTTGGAAATCATTGCTGGTTTTCCATTTTTTCAGGAAGGACTTGATGTTATCAATACCTAGGCAGACAAAGAGCAGGGCCCAAGCTTGTTCAGATGTCGAAAAGCGAAACTCTTCTGTCAGACTTGTTAGCATGGCCTCTAATTCATCACTTTTTCCAGCTAAATCAGGCAAGAAATTGTAAGCCTTGGAATCAATCATAGCGCGCAAGCCTTTTCGCCAAAAATCCGCCATCAATAGTTTATCAAACTCGATAAAGCTACGTTCCACCGAGATTTTTTCCAAGAGCGGTGCGGTTTGCACCATAGCTTCAAAGGTCGTCGGTTCAATCTCAAAGTCCAAGGTCGCTGCAAAGCGAAAACCTCGCATGATACGGAGGGCATCTTCGTTGAAACGCTCAGCCGGGATGCCTACAGCCCGTAGGGTGCGGTTTTCTAAGTCAGTCATCCCATCAAAGAGGTCTACAATTTGAGCCTCTTCATCCAGGGCAAAGGCATTGACTGTGAAGTCGCGACGTTTGAGATCCTCTTCTAAGGAACGCACAAAGGAAACCTGGCTCGGCCTACGGAAGTCGACATACTCCTCCTCTGTCCGAAAAGTCGTGATTTCATACTCCTTTTTCCCCTCTAATACTAGCACCGTACCGTGTTCAATTCCGACATCAATAGTCCGTGAAAAGATTTGTTTCGTTTCCTGAGGGTAGCTGGATGTCGCAATATCGACATCGTGAATAGGTCTGCCTAAAATGGCATCCCGCACGGAGCCACCAACAAAGTAAGCCTCGAAGCCAGCTGCTTTAATTTTCTCTAAAATCGGCAAAGCCTCCTGAAACTCAGAAGGCAGATTGTTTAATTTCATAATAAGTGTTCCAAACCATAAACGAGTTGTGAGCGTTTGACTACCTCTTTAATGCCGAGATTGACACCGCCCATAAAGGAAATACGATCGTAAGAGTCATGACGAATGGTCAATCCCTCGCCCTGTGCCCCAAAAATCACTTCCTGATGGGCAACAAGGCCTGGCAAGCGTACTGAGTGGATACGGAAACCGTCAAATGCTGCACCGCGAGCGCCAGCAATCAGTTCTTCTTCATCCGCTGCACCTTGAGTCTGTGACTGACGGACTTGTGAAATGAGTTCGGCCGTTTTGACAGCCGTACCACTCGGTGCATCCTTCTTCTTATCGTGGTGTAATTCAATGATTTCAAGATTTGGGAAATACTTGGCTGCCTGTGCTGCAAATTGCATGAGCAAGATAGCGCCAATAGCAAAGTTAGGAGCAATCAAGCCCCCCAAGCCCTTCTCAGCTGACAAGGCTGTCAATTCCTCGATTTCTTCAGGGGTAAATCCTGTCGTTCCAACCACAGGTGCGAAACCATTTTCCAAGGCAAAACGGGTGTTTTCATAGGTAAATTTTGGCGTTGTAAAATCCACCCAGACATCAGCTTCCAGACTGGCAACTTCTTCTTTGGTCTTGAAAACAGGAACACCGTCTACTTCTGTTTCTGTCGCAAATGGATCTACCAAGGCAGCCAGACTAAGTGCTGCGTCACCTTTGACCATCTCAACAGCCGTTGAGCCCATTTTTCCTTTGAATCCTGCGATAATTACCTTAATTGTCATGCAAACTCCTATTCAATAATGGGAGAAATACCAAAGGCCACTGCCCCTTCTCCCAAGTGCGTACCGATGACCGAACCAAATGACACGATTGGTAAATCGCTACCGACACCTGCTTCTTCCAACTGCCGTTTAAAGTTTTCAGCCTTCTGAGGTGCGTTGGCGTGTATGATAGCAATCTGATACTGTCCTTCGGTCGTTTGTTCTTGGAGGATTTCCAAGAGGCGTTTAATGGCCTTCTTCTCCGTCCGAACTTTTTCATACACTTCTATCTTACCCTCACCTGTAAAATACAGAATCGGTTTGATGCTCAAAAGATTGCCAAGCAAGGCTGCACCATTGGACAAGCGACCACCTTTTACCAAATGATTGAGGTCATCAACCATGATGAAGGCTGTAGTCTTCCCAATTTCTTGGTCCAATTTCCCAGTAATCTCTTCAAAACTAAGTCCTGCATCAGCCCATTTGAGAACATTTTCGACCATCATACCTAAAGGAGCCGATGTGATTTTGGTATCTGGAAAGGCAACGGTTAATCCTTCAAATTCATCAGCCAAATATTGAATATTTTGATAAAAACCTGAAATACCTGATGACAAGAATAAGCCAAGTGCGTGTGTATAGCCTTTCTCTGTTAATTTAGCCAGAATTTCTTCTAGTTCCATCAAACTCGGTTGACTTGTTTTAGGTAATTCTTTCGATGAAGCCATTTTTTGATAAAACTCTTCAACCGTCAAATTTTGTCCTTCGATATAATTTTCCCCATCGATGCTGACTGGAATACTTAGGACAAACAGGTCATCCCGCTCAATACTTTGAACATTCAAAACAGCCGATGAGTCAGTTATAACCGCTAATTTCATATTAAAACTCCAAATTCACTCCTGGTGCATCAAAGGCGATTTCAGTAACCTCATAAGTCATTCGTTTTAAAATGTCCAAAAGAGGCTCTACCAAAACACGTTTTTCCTCATCAGTAAATTCAGTTGGCTCTTCTACCAATCGATTTGGTAAGTGAACGGCCTGACTCATGGCACCTGAAATCACAAAATGATCTAGTACAATCATAAAGCGCAAAATGGTAATCATAGATGTTCGATTTTCTGCACGATTTTGCTCAATCAATTGAAAGTCAACTTTCAATTTTGTTTCCGGAATTCCGTTCTCTTTTTCCCACGCGTGATTGCGGGCATCAAAATGATACTGATTGACAAATTCTTTATCGCGAATGATTTCCATTTCAAGACTCCTCTAATAACAATAATACTCACATTATACCATAATCCTCGTGAAATAGCTAAAAAACCTTGCCAGAAGCAAGGTTTCAATCAAAATTATTTAGCTTTACGAAGTGCTCCGTAAAGGACACCTGATACAACCGCACCAATCAAAACATAGGCGATGTAAAGCAATGGATTAGATGTCAAAGCGATAACGAAGATACCACCGTGAGGAGCCATCAATTGGATGCCTGACAAACCAACCAAGGCACCTGCAAGGGCAGAACCAGCGATAAAGCTTGGGATTGCACGAGCTGGGTCAGCAGCACCAAATGGAATCGCACCTTCAGTGATGAATGAAAGACCCATAACAATGTTTGTCAAACCTGAGTTACGCTCTTCTTGTGTGAATTTGTCTTTGAAAAGAAGGGTTGCAACGAATACTGCCAACGGTGGAACCATACCACCTGCCATTACCGCTGCCATGGCAACAGAACCACCATCTGCAACAGTTGCTGCAAGTGTACCTGTACCGAAGACATAAGCTGCCTTGTTGACTGGACCACCCATATCGACTGCCATCATTCCACCGAGGACAAGTCCAAGGAGAATAGCAGAGCTACCTTCAAGACCTGCAAGGAAGTTGTTCATACCTGTGTTGATTGCTGCCATTGGGATGTTAACGAAGAACATCAAGAAACCAGTGATTGCTGTTCCCAAAAGTGGCAAGAGCAAGATAGCGTTCAAACCTTGAAGTGATTTTGGAAGGTTGCGCAAAGCGTTGCGAAGAACGAGCACTACACCACCAGCAAGGAAACCACCAACAAGGGCACCCAAGAAACCAGATGATACACCTGCAAGAGCAAGCGTTTCTTCACCACCAGCTGCGTAAGGAATTTTACCGAACGCAAGACCGCTACTAGCAATTGCACCAGCTACGAAACCTGCAACCAAACCTGGTTTTTCAGCAATCGAGTAAGCAATATAACCTGCTAGAAGTGGCAACATGAAGCCGAAGGCTGCTCCACCAATCTTCATGAACATAGCTGCGATTTCATGGTATGAACCAAGACTACCAAGGCTGTCTTGTGGCACACCTAGAGCTCCATCGAATAGGAAGGCAAGGGCAATCAAGATACCGCCACCGATAACGAATGGCAACATTTGAGACACACCACTCATCAAGTGTTTATAGAACGCTTTGCCAAGACTGAGTTTTTCTGAAGATTCCACAGTAGCTGCTCCTTCTGACGCAGTGTAGGCTGATGCTTTACCATCCAAGATAAGGTTAATTAATTCTTCTGGTTGTTTGATTCCAGCTGCAACTGGACGAGATACCAAAGGTTTGCCATTGAAGCGAGGCATATCAACAGCCTTATCTGCTGCGATGATAACACCTGCTGCATTCTTAATGTCTTCAGCGGTTAGTTTGTTTCCAACACCTGAAGCACCGTTGGTTTCAACCTTGATGTCAACACCCATCTCAGCAGCTTGTTTCTTAAGTGCTTCTTCTGCCATGTAAGTGTGGGCGATACCTGTTGTACATGCTGTCACAGCAACGATAAATGGACGGTCACCACTTGGTGCTGCAACAACTTCTTCAGCAGTCTTATCTGCTGCTTCAGCTGCGTCAAAAACTGAAATGACTTCTTCTGGGCTAGACACACCACGAAGTTTGTCAGCAAATCCAGGCTTCATCAAGTATTTAGACAATTCAGCAAGGGCAGCCAAGTGTGTATCGTTTGCACCTTCTGGAGCTGCAATCATGAAGAACAAATCGGTTGGTTGACCATCAAGACTTGCGTAGTCAACTCCCTTGTTTGATTTTGCAAAGAGAACAGTTGCCTCTTTTACAGCCGCATTCTTAGCATGTGGCATTGCGATACCGTCGCCAAGACCAGTAGTTGTTTGCGCTTCACGGTTCATGATACCTGTTTTGAAAACATCAAAATCTGTAACATATCCTTTATCAACCAAACTAGCAATCATTTCATCGATAACTGCTTCCTTGCTTGTCGCTTGCAAATCAAGCAACATGACATCTTTTCTCAAAACGTCTTGAATTTTCATAGTGTTTCTACCTCAACTTTTTCATAAGTTTCCTTAATAAATTCGATACTTGCCAAATCATCTGAAAAGGCTGTTGCCGTACCGCAAGCAACTCCCCATTTTAGGGCTTCAATTGGGTCTTGTGAGCGAACGTATTCACCTGTAAAACCTGCCACCATGGAATCTCCAGCTCCGACAGAGTTTTTCACTGTACCCTTGATTGGTTTAGCAAAGTAAGTAGCTGGTGGAGTGACCAACAAAGCCCCATCCCCTGCCATGGAAATGATCACATTCTGAGCACCCATTTCTAAGATTTTCTTAGCGTAGGTTTCAATGTCTGCAATGCCATTCAATTCGACGTTGAAGATTGCTTCAAGTTCATGGTTGTTTGGCTTGACCAAAAGTGGCTGGTGTGCTAGTGAGTCTAGGAGTGTTTGACCTTCAAAGTCACAGACAACTTGCGCTCCTGCTTTTTTCGCCACAGGAATCAGCCTATTGTAGACTTCGTTTCCAAGACTAGCTGGAGCAGACCCAGCAAAGACAACGGTGTCTTCTTTGGTCAATCCTGCTAAGACCATTTCTAATTCGGCCAACTGTGTATCTGTCACAATCGGACCCAAACCGTTGATTTCTGTTTCTTGGTCAGCTTTGATTTTCACGTTAATACGTGTATCTTGATCAACCTGAACAAAATCAGTATCAATTCCTTCGGCAATCAATCCATCTTTGATGAACTGACCTGTGAATCCCCCAAGGAAACCCGTTGCTGTATTCGGATAGCCCAAGCGCTTCAAAACACGGCTAACGTTAATTCCCTTACCGCCGGCATACTTATCGTCGCTCTCCATACGATTGACACTGCCCGTCTCGACATCTTCTAAACGAACGATATAGTCAATCGCTGGATTGAGCGTAACTGTATAAATCATACCTCGATTACCCTCGTTTTCTCTTTTATGATGTCCAACAAACTGCTTTCTGAAGATTGGCAGATAATGTTGGATTTTTCGATTGCCGCAACTTTAACAAAGGAGAATTGACCAATTTTAGAAGCATCTGCCAAAACATAGCTTTCTTTGGCATTGTCTATGATAGTGCATTTGATGGTCGCTTCTTCAATATCTGGCGTTGTAAAATAGTTTTTATCAATACCATTCATCCCCAGAAATGCTTTATCAAAATTGAGCTGTCGAATTTGTTCCAATGCTACTGCTCCAACGGAAGCATCTGTTGATTGCTTAACAAAACCACCTATAATGATTGTTTTTATCTTGCGTTCAACCAGCCTCACTGCGTGGTGAATAGAATTGGTAACGACTGTCAGATTTTCCTGCTGAAGATAATCAATCAGTACACCGGTTGTTGTACCTGCATCTAAAAAAATTACGTCTCCGTTAACAATTTGTCGAGCAGCACTTTCCGCAATCTCTCGTTTTTCTTGAACGTTTTTGACAGATTTTTCTAGAATAGACTCTTCGAGTTGCAAATTCCCTGGCGCTTCAGCACCGCCGTGTACACGACGAAGCTTACCTTCGTTTTCCAACTCATCCAAATCCCTACGTACAGTAGACTCAGATGTATCAAGAACTTCGATTAATTCCTCTAGCCGAACAAACTGTTGAGAGTGTATTCGCTCTAATATAATCTGTTTTCGTTCTGATTTGAGTATGTTCAACACCTCCTGCAACCGTTTACAAAAATCATTATACACGATTTTCTGCCATTGTCAATCATTTTCTATCATTTTCTTTCAAAAAACAAAAAAACTAGCAGAATTTACGCTTCCACTAGTTTCTCAATCATTTTTTTCATCATGTCCATTTCTTCTGGACGGCCGATAGACAGGCGAATATGCCCTTCTAATTTACCTGTTGGATAATATTTGAAATTCCAATCCTGTGCCAAGGCTTGCTGATAAAATTCTTCTGCCCACGTTGCTTTAAACGTTACAAAACTAGCCTGACTAGGTAGAACTTGACAGTTATCTAACCCTTGCAAGAATAAAATCATTTCTTCTCGCAAATTCTGAATTACTTCCACTGTTTCTAAAACCTTATCTGTATAATTCAATGCAACGGCTGCCATTTTTGCAGTCAAGTTTGACAAGCTGAATGGGGGAATGACCTTGTCCAATTCATAAATTAACTCTTCGCTTCCTACCGCAAAGCCAACTCGTAAACCTGCAAGTCCAAAAGCCTTTGATAAAGTCCGTAAAACTAAAACATTGTCAAATTGTTGCAGACGACTGATGAAGCTTTCGACATTTGCAAATTCAATGTAAGCCTCATCTACAACGAGTAGCCCTTTAAAAGAAATAGCCAATTTCTCCAAATCTTCTAGTGAATAAGCTACTGAAGAAGGATTGTTAGGATTGGAAAGCATGATTATCTTTGCCTTCACCTCCTCCGCACGCGCCAACAATTTCTCTACTGGCAGGACGAGTGTATCGTTTTTTTCTTCTAAATCAATGGCTTCAAAACGGCTACCATGCATGTGATTATAGGTTTCATACATGAAGAAGTCTGGATTGACAGTCAAAAAAGTATCATCCTTTTCCATAAAGGTGGAAACAATCATGTGAATAAGGTGATCAGAGCCCACACCTACCGTCACTTGTTTGGGATTAACTCCAAGATAGGTCGCATATTTCTCAATCAGTTCGGAGTAAGTGTTATCACCATAAAAACTTAATTGATTGACATCCAAATTTTCCAAAGTCTCTTGTGGCAAAAAAGCCCAATCAATGATACGATTTTCGTTATTTCCTAAATCAAATCTTGCCTTTTGTTTGATTTTATAAGGTTGGTAATGTTCAAATACCTTGCGTTTCATCATTTCTCCTTCTAGCAAGAAAAACACAGTCTAATCAACTGTGTCTTCTGCTTTGATTTTTTCAAAAATAGTTAACTCTTCAGCTGTAAAGTTGTAGTTTTCTAACAAGTCTGGACGACGTTGATAGGTTTTGCGTAGACTCTCTTCCAAACGCCATTTACGAATATTTTCATGGTGACCGCTCATTAATACATCTGGAACTACCATTCCACGATACTCGTATGGTCGGGTGTATTGAGGATATTCCAATAGCCCTGATGAAAAACTATCATCCGTATGACTGACTTCCTTGCCAATAACCTCTGGAATCAGGCGAACGGTAGCATCAATCATGGTCATAGCTGCCAACTCTCCACCTGTCAGGACATAATCTCCGAGAGAAATTTCATCTGTTACTAAGGTCTTAATCCGCTCATCATATCCTTCATAGTGACCGCAAATGAAAATCAGCTGCTCTTCCTGTGCCAATTCTTCGGCATAGGCCTGATTGAAAGTACGCCCAGCGGGATCCAATAGGATAACACGTGGCTTGGTTTGTTCAATGCTATCCATGGTATCAAAAATCGGCTGGGCAAGGAGCAACATACCTTGTCCTCCGCCATAGGGTTCATCGTCTACATGGCGAGCCTTTTCAGCATTCTCTCGGAAATTGTGGTAGTTGATTTCTAGCAAACCCTTGTCACGCGCCTTACCCACAATAGAGTGTTCTAGAGGTGCAAACATCTCAGGGAAGAGGGTCAAAATATCAATTCTCATCGTCTAGGCCCTCGAGCAATTCCACATCGACACGGTTATTTGGAATATCAATGTTCAAGACAACAGGTGGAATATATGGCAAGAGCAGGTCTTTCTTACCTTTTCGTTTCACCACCCAGACATCATTGGCACCTGGCTGCAAGATTTCCTTGATTTGTCCGATCAGAATATCATTCTCATAGACATCTAAGCCGATAATTTCATGGTAATAAAACTCACCATCTTCAAGGTCGGTCAAATTTTCCTCGGCAATTTTCAAACTAAAGCCCTTGTACTTTTCAATATCGTTGATATGGTACATGCCCTTAAACTTAATAATATCAAAGTTCTTAGCCTTACGGTGACTAGCAATTTCCACTTCCATGGCAAACTGATCCTTGTCATCAAAAAGTGCAAGCTTTGCCCCTTTTTTAAAACGTTCTTCAGCAAAATCGGTCACAGACAAAACACGCATTTCCCCTTGTAGGCCTTGCGTGTTAACAATCTTTCCTACGTTAAAATAATTCATAATTTCTCCATTTGATTTTCTATCCTTTTATTTTAACATGAGCAAGATATTTTCACAAGAGAGAAAAAGCCGGATGCCTCCGACTTTCATAGTTAATTTATTTCACAGACAAATGAGAATGAGCTATTTTGATCAAGCGCAAATTGAGAGCTATTCCGCAGACAAAAATCCCTGAAATAAGACCGATCCAATAGGCTTCTGGACCCATTTGGAAAAATCTTTCAAGCAAGAATGCGACTGGGAAGGTCATGGACCAATAGGCAACCAAACCAAGTATAAATGGAACAGTCGTATCCTTGTAACCACGTAAAATCCCCTGAATAGGTGCTGTAAAGGCATCTGCTAACTGGAACATGAGGGCAAAGCTCAGGAAATGCGAGGTCAGACGGATAAATTCTGCGTCATTACCATAAAGGTAGGCAACTTTGGAGCGGAAAAAATATAGGAAAGTTAGCGTCAAACCTGCAAAGCCTAGTGCTACTAAGCGTCCCAGACGGCTGTAGGCTTTCACATCTTGTGGTCGTTTAGCGCCTACTTCATAAGCAATGACAATAGCTAGGGCTGAGGATACCGATATGGAAAGGCATATAATAAGGTTGCAAAGTTCATAGCTGACTGGTGGGCTGCTATAATCTGTGCTGAAAATTTTGCCATGTAGAGCCCTACTACTGCAAAAATTGCTACTTCTGCAAAGACTTGTAAACCGATGGGAAGACCGATTTTCAGTCCTTCTTTCAGTAAAGACCCATCAATCGGACTCCACCGCCAAATCTGATAAGAAGAAATAGTCTTATTTTTGCACATGACAATAACGATTACTAGCAATACCGCCCAGTAAGCTAAAGCAGTACCCAATCCAGCTCCAGCTCCGCCTAGGGCCGGGAGGCCCATTTTCCCATAAATTAAGAGATAGTTAAATAGACTGTTAAATGGGACAAGGAGCAACATGAGGTACATGGATAGCTGAGTCAAGCCGAGGGCGTCGAAAAAAGAGCGACAGACACTAAAGAGCAAGAGAGGCAGGATACCAATGGAAATAAAATAGAGGTACTGCCGACCAACTTGAAAAACAGATTCATCAAGTCCAAACTGAGCCAAGACGGGAACAGCGATAAATAGGATCGAGCACAAGAGTAAAATGGTTAATCCAATAGATAGATAGACAAACTGATGAAACTCTTGTCGAATCTTTGACTTCTCTCCTTGTCCCAAATATTGGGCAATAATCGAGACCAATGCAGATACAATCCCTGTAAGAAATGAAAAAAGCGGATTCCAAAGACTTGTTGCCATGGAAACACCTGCCAAATCCATAGTACTATACTGACCAGTCATCATGGTATCGATAAAGGATGCGGAGTAATTAGCAAATTGGTAAATTAAAATGGGCAAAAATATTTTGATAAAGAGCCAGAGCTTCTCTTTGTTATTTCTTGTTTGGTACATACTTATTCTCTTTCAATTTTATATAAATATTGTAACAAGAAAAGGACCTGCATTGCAAGTCCTCTTTGACTAGATAGAGTCACCATTCCAGATAGAGTTTTTCACGATAACATAGTCCACATGCTTCAAGCTGGTAATGTCACGTCCTCCTGCATAAGAAATAGATGACTGCAAATCTTGCTCCATTTCAACCAGAGTATCTTTTAAATGTCCTTTGGCAGGGAGTAAGATTTTCTTACCTTCTACGTTTTTATAAGCACCTTTTTGGTATTCAGATGCTGAACCGTAGTACTCTTTGAATTTCTCACCATCAACTTCAATTGTTTTACCTGGGCTTTCAATGTGACCGGCAAAGAGCGAACCAATCATGACCATGCTTGCACCGAAGCGGATGGATTTGGCAATATCTCCGTGGGTACGAATACCACCGTCCGCAATAATTGGTTTGCGGGCAGCTTTTGCGCACCAACGAAGGGCAGCCAACTGCCAACCACCTGTACCAAAACCAGTCTTAACCTTTGTAATACATACTTTACCTGGACCAATACCAACTTTTGTCGCATCTGCACCAGCATTTTCTAGTTCACGAACTGCTTCTGGAGTACCGACATTACCTGCAATAACAAATGTCTCAGGCAGTTCTTTCTTGATATGTTGAATCATCTTGATAACACTTTCTGCATGGCCATGAGCAATATCAATGGTGATAAACTCAGGGGCATCAGCTTTCAAGCTAGTCACAAACTCATATTCATATTCTTTTACACCAACAGAGATAGAAGCAATCAAACCTTGCTCGTGCATGCGTTTGATAAATGGAATACGACCAGCTTCATCGAAACGATGCATGATGTAGAAATAACCATCTTTGGCAAGCATTTCTGCCACATCTTCATCAATAATAGTCTGCATATTAGCTGGAACAACTGGTAATTTAAAGCTATATTTCCCAAGAGTCACTGTTGTATCTGCCTCGGAACGGCTATTGATGATACATTTATTTGGAATGAGCTGAATATCTTCGTAGTCAAAAACTGGAGTTTCGTTGAACATGCTTCTACCTCTTTTTCTTAACATTGGAACAGAAAAACGGTTTGTTTTTCGTATTTTTTCCTTATTACAAGATATAGTATAGCTTATTGTTTGTGTTTTGTCAATAAAAAAGAAACCTATATAAACAATATTCGGATATATCACTTTTTAGGCTTGTTTATAAAATATAACATTCGTATAATTCTTTTCTGAGTTATTATTCTTATAAAATTTAAAAAAATGTTCAGAATTTACTCAAACAATTTTACATAAAAACTAAAAAAATCTTCAAAAACAGAAGATTTTTTAGTCAAATTCATATAATTGTGGGAATTTTTCGCATTCAGGGTTCTTAGGATGGCAAACCTCACGACCAAAATAAATCATAGCTTGATGAGCAGGGAGCCAGAGTTCAGGAGGTAAGACTTCCATGACTCGTTTTTCTGTTTCCAGGGGTGTAGCTGATTTTTTGACAATATCGTGGTGTTTACAAATCCGTCCCACGTGGGTATCAACTGCAAAGGCGGGAATTCCGAAACCGACACTTAAGACAACATTGGCCGTTTTTCTTCCCACTCCTGCCAAGGCTTCTAATTCCTCACGAGTTTGAGGGACAATGCCATTATGCCGTTCCATCAACTGCTGGGCACAGTCTTTTAAAAACTTTGCCTTGTTTCGGTACAAACCCAAACGAGAAATATAAGGCTCAATATCCTTCACTTCTGCTGCCGCCATGGCTTGGGGCGTAGGGAAAGCTGCGAACAAACCAGGTGTTGCCTTATTTACCGCAGCATCTGTAGTTTGAGCAGATAAGAGCACTGCACATACCAACTCAAAGTGATTTCGAAAGTCCAAGCTAGGCTTAGCATCAGGATATAGAGCGATGATTTCTTCAATAACTTTTCTTGCACGTTTTTTTGATAATACCATGAATTCATTATAGCATGAAAACTTGGATTTATCTAAAATCTGGATTGTCATAAACCTCATTCCTCGTGGTATAATAAAAAGAAAAGGGGGAATATGTATGGACTTACAAGAACTCTGTAGAAAGGTCATTCAAGCAAGACCACGCAACAGCCATAAGGGAAGCTATGGTCGAGTCTTGCTGATTGGTGGACTGTATCCCTATGGTGGAGCGATTATCATGGCCGCACTAGCAAGCGTCAACAGTGGAGCAGGCTTGGTAACTGTTGCTACTGAAAAAGATAACATACCAGCCTTACATAGTCATCTGCCTGAAGCCATGGCATTTTCATTTGACGATCAAGCCTTACTGATAAGTAGCTTAGAAAATGCTGACTTGGTATTGATTGGTCCAGGTTTTGGGGAAAATAGCAGAGCTGAACAGTTATTGGACTTTGTTTTTGAACATTTATCTGACCAGCAGATTTTAGTTCTTGACGGCTCAGCCCTTACCTTAGTCGCAAAGCAAAACAGAAAGAACTTCCCGTGTAAACAAGTCATCCTGACACCCCACCAGAAAGAATGGGAACGGTTATCAGCCATTCCGGTTGCTGACCAAACAAGCCAAAGAAATCTTGAAGCCTTGCAATCTTTTCAAGAAAATACAATCCTTGTAGCTAAAAGTTCCGCTACTCAAATCCTAAAAACCCAGCCAAACCAAGTCACCCCAATAGGAGCTGGTGGTCCTTACCAAGCAACAGGAGGTATGGGAGATACTCTTGCAGGTATGATTGCAGGATTTGCTGTACAATTTCCCCTTGTTCAACTATATGAAAGAATCCTTGTAGCAACCTACCTCCACTCCTATATTGCCGACCAACTGGCTCAAGATTATTATCTTGTAAAGCCAACTGATGTCTCAAGAAACATCCAAAAGACAATGCTTCAATTTCAAACACAAACAACCGCCTAATCAATGATTAAGCGGTCTTTTATATAACAAACTCGTGATTAAAGCCTGACAAATGGTAGAAAATGATACTCAATGCAAATCAAAAGTAGCCTAGGAAACGAAGCCGAAGATAGAACTGGAGTTCATCATGGCAAGTTGACAACGGATAATTTTGATTTTCGAAGAGTATGACTATATTTTCTTAGACTTCTTCTTTATGACGTCGTTTGCTTACCAACAGAGTCCCTAGCCCAATAATGACACCAAGAACAAGATAGTATCTCGTATCATTGTCTCCAGTATTTGGTAGTTGAGTTACCTGTTTTTCTTGATTAGGGCTAGATAGACTAGCTTGCAAAGTGACTGGACGAGGTAAAGTTGGTTGAGGGTTTGGCTTCTGACCGATCGATACATGCCCTGAATTCCCAGTATCTTTTACAGGAGGTGCCTGTACATCAACTTTTTCTGAGTCTATAGGTGGAGGCGTTACAGTGCCTTCATCTTTTTTGTCAGTGGCAGTATTTGCTGGCTCTTTGGCATCATTTGTTGAAGTAGCAATACCATTCAGTTCTGCCTGCGCGCTTGTCAGAACGGCTAGAGCTTGATCGACACTTGCTTGGCTTGCAGATTCATCAGCTAGAATCGCTTTCGCTGCTTCAACTGCCTGGTCATAAGCTTGTTTCACGTTTTCAGATGCATTGAGATACTTAGCATCTGTCGCTTTTAATACGGAAGAAACGGATACTGCGCTACGAAGGGCTGAAATATCAGTCTTTTGACCATCTAAGTTGGCTTTCGCCGCTAACAAGTCCGCCAACGCTTGGTTGACAACTGCCTGTGTTACATTCTCTTGGTTCAATACAAGTTGTGCTGAACGAACAGCTGTATCATAGGCAATTTGTTTGGTATTTTCAGCATTGTAATAAATAAAGTTTGCCTGAGTCGGTGTGTAGTTTGATACTTCAGCAATTAGTTTTTCCTTATCGGTAGCCTGACCGTTTAGCTGCTCTCTCGCTGCCACAAGATTGGCAAGTGCTGAATCTACTTGTACCTGATTGTGTTTGTTGGCATATACTGCATTGGCATCTTCTAATGCTTTAGCATAGGCAGTTTGAAGTTCTGGACTAGCATTGTAATAACGCGCTGTTTCTTCAAGTCCCGCAAGTTCAGCAATCAGTTCTTTCAAAGCAACTTTATTAATCAAGGTTAATTTCTTAACATTTGACTGGTTTGCAAGTACTGCTACGTCTAATTCTTCCAAAAATTCATAGCCTTCTGGGAGGGTTGGAAGGATAGTGTAGGTACCAACTGGTACAAATTTACCATAATCGGTCTTAGAATATTTAGCATTTGGTAGCTGAATAGTCTGGCCATCAGCAGTTACCAGTTGGATGGTTGAACCAGAAGGTAGTAATGCATCAATATCTACCAGCAAGTTGGCCTTATCTTTCAAAGTCACATAGAAATTCACCTCGGCAGTGCTATTTTCTTCCGAAATCGTCACGACTGCTTTGGTTTCACCTGCTAGGCTTGACCATTCTGTATCATATAAGAATAAATCAAAGGTGTAAGTACCAAATGGTAGCTTAAGAACGCTAGTATCGCCGGCATATCGTGGTAATTCTGCAACAATCTTGCCTGTTTCATCGGTGACTGAGTAAGAGAAAAGTATTGGTACAGGACTATTTGTATCTTTATCAAGAATATTGACAGTTACCAACCCTTTTTCATTGCCGATACTGATCAGATTCTCTACTTTTTCATAGCTGATGTTACCAGCATAATCCTCTACTGTGTAGTAGAATTTTGAAATATCTGCAAGGTCAAGAGGCAATGTAAAGGAGCCATCGTCGTTTTGTGCCACAAATACCTTGTTATCAGAAACGGTTACATCACCATTTTCTAATAAGGAAGGAATAGTTGTCACACCGCTTGCATCCGCTACAAGGTAGAATACTTGCTCGCGATATAGACCGGATTCTCCTTTTTCAATGGCTGGACGAGGGTTAAATGTAAAGTTTGTTTCATCATAGGTAGCTGTGGTGATAACTGGTGATTCTCTATCAATGATAACGTCGAAAATCATAGTTTGTACTGCTGCACCTGGAACTTCAGATGAGTAGGTCAAAACGTATTGATACTTACCATCTGCTAAAGCATTTCCCTCGCTGTCTGTCCCATTCCATTCAGTAGGGTAAATAATGCTTGATTTTGGATTTTTAGGATCACCACTATAGAAGTTCTTATTGCCTGACTGTGGTTGACTTTCCCAAAGTGGATTTGTTCGTTCGGTATCATCTGCAGCATAGACGCTTGCGACTAAATCCGTATAATTTCTCAAGAAGACACCTTTCAAAGCGAGCGAATCTTGGTTGTCATCCCCATTTGGCGAGATAGCTAAATGAGGCTTACCAGACTCATCGAGCTCTAAAACAAAGTATCCTGCTTCATTTTTAAATGTACCTAGAGTCTTGATCGCAAAGTCAGATCGTTTGTCTGTAGAATAGATTAACTCCGTACTTCCTGTAACAAGACCTGTGTAGTGATGGCTGATGTCAACAGTATCTGGTTGTGCTGTAACAGGTTCAAAGTAGAAGCCCCCCTTACCATCGGCAATAAGATTGTAAATCGGCTCTTCTAGAACGGCTAGATTTTGGAATTCCCCACGGAAACCAACGTATGGAATGCTGACAATATCACCGACATCGGCTACATCTGTAAATCGAACAAAACCTTCAAGATAGTAACCGTTTTTCATTAAACCTGTCAATTCTTCTGCAAAGCTTGCTGCATCGACATTAATTGTAACAGTTGTACTTGAATTGGCTTTCACAGTCACCTTACCGCCAGGAATCTCTGCTAATAGACACGGAGCCAAGGTAATCAATCCGTTTTGAACAGTATCCGTTGTTAACTGTGTTGAGTAGTTTAAAGTCTTATCTTCGTTTGTAATGTTATGAAGTGTGACCGTAAAGCTGAATATATCCTCAACATTTCCCAAGGTAATGCTGCCATAACCGTCTTCGCCAGTCAAATATAAACCTGTAGAAATAGCTGCCGCAGTATCGATGATACCTGCACCTTGTTGGCGAGGGGAAGTGTAGGCTGTTGTTTCTTTGTTCACATGTGCTTTAGCAGTAGACATAAGCAAGTGTTTTACTAAGGCTTCGATTTCTTGAGGGGACTTAGTAGGGTAAGTTGCCTGTAAATATTGTTTTACTAGTACGGCTGCTCCTGCTACGTGTGGTGAAGCCATACTTGTTCCCTGCATGTTGGCATAGTCATTATCATTGATGGCTGCATAAATAGCACCACCTGGAGCAGCTAAGTCTGGTTTTAGCTCGCCATCCGCTGATAGACCCCAACTTGAAAAATCTGAAAGAAGACCTGCTTCTGGGTTAGGGCGAATATCTGTTTCGTTATTGAACGCAATCTTATATGAGTTAGATGCCAAAGCTTCACCAAATTCCAATGGAATGAAGATAGATGGAATTGCGATAGCTGTATCATCCAGTTGCATGCTCACATTGGCTTCACCTGGGCGGCTATTGAAAATAACGACCCCTACTGCCCCTGCAGCTGTTGCATTGGCTATTTTTTCTGAGAAACTGATGGTTCCTCGTTTAATAAGCGCAAGTTTTCCAATCAAATTTAAACCATCAAAATCCGAAGCCTGACCGATTCCTGCATAGACATATTCATATTCCTTCCCAATTTCAAATGATACAGGACTTTTCTCTGGATTATCGAACGAACTCTTACCGTAATTCAAATCAGCATTATTTTCTAAGCCAATGATATTAATTACTTTACTGCCAACCGTTGTGTTATTGTAAGAAGCGACAGAAATTGCATCGCGAGCTGTTGAAGGAGCTCCGACCAAGCCATAATCTGGATAATCGGCTGACGGATTAGAATGACCTGAACCAAATGTTCCATCATTACCAGCAGCAATAACAACAGAAACACCTGCACGACGAGCAGCCTCGATTGCTGCAGTCACATTTTCATTCATGTTAACAACAGAGCCGTTAGCTCCTCCCAGGCTGAGGTTGATGCTATCTGCACCTAATTTTACAGCATCTTCAATCGCCTTTACGTACAATGCTGCGCCTGTTGTAGCTTTGAGGTCTGAGAATACACGCATAAACATGACTTGCGCTTCAGGAGCTACACCATACATTAATTGTCCAGCGACTGGTTGTGTCGGATTTCCTGTGGCAATACTCGTTACGTGCATACCGTGTGAACGTTTGTCTTCTTCTTTCAAGACAGTATTCACATCAACATAGTTATAACCAAATACAACCTTATCGTTAAACCATTCGCCGTAGGTAATTCCTGCTGCTTCTTTAGCTGCTTCTATCTCTTTTTCTGATTTATATTTTGCGGTTGAGAGATCTGAAATATGCAATACATCGTGGTCAACGTCAAGACCTGAATCTATGATTGCAACTACTGTTCCTTCGCCCTTGTAACCACTATCCCAAACTTTAGGTACTGTAATGATTGTATTACTATCAATGTTTTGTGGTTTCGCTTCTTCCTGATTAGTAATAGCAGTAGTCTCATCTGCTACGGCAAGCTTCTCCTCTTCTTCTACTTTTTTCTCTGAAATAGCTGGAGTTTCTACAGCTGGTTGAGTCGCTTCTACTTCTGTATTTGTGATGTTTTCAAGAGCTTCTGAGCCAAGTGTTTCCTCTACATTATCTGTAGTGGTTACATCAGTTGGGGTAGCCTCCACAGAAGTGTCAACTAACTCCTCGACAACGGGACTTTCTGAGGCTGATTCGCTGACGATTACGTCAGGAACAGTTGCTTCCACCTTAGTCTCTACAAGGCTTGTCAATTCATCTGCAGCTACCGATGGTGCACCTGCAAACAAAAAAACTGCACCCAAAAGAACAGACACAGTTCCAATTTTATACTTCCGAAGTGAGAAAGTTTCTTTCTTTTTCATAACTTTTCCTCCTAGTTTTTCTCCTTTATTATTGGCAAAGCCAATAAATATATTAAAACATAAAATTATCAGCATTGCAAGTATATTCTGAAAATTCAGTTATTTATTCAAACTATAACTAGCTATCAATAATATCTATAACCATAGATACAGATAATACACACTAAAAAGGGAGTGAGTAAGACATCCATGATGGCTCCGTCCTTACCCACAGAATAATGAGAATGAGCATAAAGCCCTCACTAAGATTATATACCTAGTGAGGGCCTTGTGGTTGGTGCATTATTGATGTTAATTATGATGACAAAACTGCTCCACCCTACTGATAAGAACCACAATATGCGCTCAAGAATATGACTAAAATTCAGTAGATAGGCTCTCTAATTTTAAGAAGGAAAGAATTGTCATAGTAATCATGTGTAGATCAAGTCGATATTGTCGTTTGTATTCCCCTCAACTTGTCCAAAGCGTTACTTAGCTACATTTGATACAACGACTAAAGGTCTACGTGCTTACCACGATTTTCTCAGTCAATTTCATGTAGAAGCTGTTGGTATGGAAAGCACAGGTGTCTATTGGCGACTTGTCTGGCATGCTCTATGTGATGACTTCGAGCTAATACTTGCTCAACCAGCCCACATGAAGGCTATTCCAGGTCAGAAAACCGACAAGAAGGACGCTCACTGGATTGCCAAATTAACACGGATTGGTCTGCTTCCTCGGAGTTTCGTTCCCGATGAAACCATTCAAGAATTGAGGGAGTTGACCAGACAACGAAAACAGTATAATATTGGGACTTTTCTCATCTCTTTGTTAAGACAATCTAAAAAATGCTAATCTCCCTCAAATATCCTACGAACGGTATGAATTTGAGAGATTGGAACTGCAACGAGCAAGGAATCCCCCATAGAAAGTTGGCTATTTCCTTTCACAATCCTTGACTTACCGTGATGAATTTGACTGGTGATCAAGCATGAATCCGGCAAACGTAACTCGCTAACAAATCTTCTGTCCAATGTTTCGTTGACAACAACCTCTATTAAGGTCATGTGTTCTTGCTGTTCTACTTCTTCTGGCAGAATTTTTTCCAACATTGCTTCATAGACTGGCGCGCCACCTAAGAGGTCCATCATCACATAGGAACTCAAAGCTACCAACCCGATGACCATCAATTGGTTCAAACTTCCAACCATTTCAGTTACTAAAATAATAGCAGTTAGAGGTGCTTTGGAAATCGCTGCGAAAAAGCCTGCCATTCCCAATACAATAAACAATAGCATCTGCTCCTGACTGATGAAACCAATATCAAGGAAGAACCGTGCGACAAAAAGCCCAAGGAGACTTCCTAAGGTTAATATGGGTAAAAAGATGCCCCCTGGTAGACCAGAACCATAGGAAATCATGCTCCATACAAATCGTATTAAAATCAAGATTGCCAATGTCAGTAGTCCTTGTTCCAAATATGGAAGCTCTAAAATCAAATGATGCCCGCCACCCAACAGATTAGGGAAAAAATAACCAATCGGTATAATAAACAAAAAGGCAAATACACTGTAGTATGGAACTGGGAGAGGAATGATTTTTGAGAGGAGGGTATAGAAATCTTGTATATTGAGGATAACAATTTCATACACATATCCAGCAAGGCCAAGGAAAACTCCAAGTAAGATATAGATCCAATATTGGTCAAGAGATAGTAACTGTAAGTCCTTCGGCATATGCAAAACAGGCATTAATCCAAAAACATGTAAGGAAATAAAGTTCGCAGTGATACTGGCTGCCAGGGCGGAGACCCATACCAGACGTGAAAACTGATGATAGACTTCCTCCACAACAAATAAAAGGCCTGCTATTGGTGCATTGAAAGCTGCTGCCAAACCTGCCGCAGCGCCACTAGCAATCAAACTCCTTCTTTCCATTTCACTGGATTTAAGAAGAACTGATACACCTTTAGCCGTTACAGCTCCTAATTGAATACTGGGACCTTCACGCCCCAGCATTAGACCAGATGCAATGGATAAAACACCGCCGATAAATTTTCTCCAAAGGACTGACCACCAGTTCAAATCCATAATTCCTTTTAGTTCTGCCTCCACCTGAGGTATACCAGAACCTTTTGCATTTGGCTCGTCTTTGATCAACTTGCCAACAAGTAAAGCTATGACCAGATAAAGCCCTCCAATAAGAAGTAAATAGATTGCATTGTCTGTTGCCAGAGAATAGAGGTGCGTAAAGACAGAAAATAGTTTTTCAATGGCTAAGCGAAATGCAACGACCACTAAACCAGCGACAATGCCAACTAAACTACCACGCAGAACCGAATAGAGGATTGATTGAGAAATAAAACTAACTTCTTTCCGGTGATTTTCCATTGGGATTTCCCTTCCTTTCTATAGTATGCATGACCAAAAAATAGGAGCAATAAGTACTTAGTAAAGAACCTCACTCCCATTCTTTTATTTATATTGCTACCTGTCCAATCAGACTATTTCCGATACATCTTGAATTGGAGATAGAGGTCATTATACATTCCAAGCATCTCTGGTCCAAGATTATCATAAACTTCCATCTTCTTCATCGTTTCTTCTGAAGGATAGAAGGATTCGTCGTTCTGAGTCTCCTCATCCAGCATAGCCTTGGCTGCAGGAATTGGTGTTGAGTAGCCAACATATTCTGCATTGCGAAGCGCATTTTCAGGACGAAGCATAAAACTCATAAAGGCGTAAGCTCCATCAATATTTTTTGCTGTTTTTGGAATGACCATGTTATCAAACCACAGGTTAGAACCTTTTGATGGTACAACATAGCGCAGATTTTCATTTCCATCTAACATTTCACTCGCCTCACCTGAGAAAGAAACAGCAATTGCTGCCGCATCTTGTATCATATAACCTTTTATCTCATCAGCAACAATTGCTTTGACATTTGGAGTTAAATTATAAAGATGTTCGGCTGCCTTTTCAATCTCGGTAGGATTGTTAGAATTGAGACTATAGCCCAGTGATTGTAGACCAAAGCCCATGACTTCACGCACACCATCAATTAACATGATATTGTCACGGTATTCCTCTGACCACAAGTCTTCCCATTCCTGAGGAGGATTTTCTACCATGGTTTCATTGTAAACAATGCCCAAGGTTCCCCAGAAATATGGAATAGAATAGTCATTATTCTTATCAAAGCTAAGGCCCATAAATCGTGGATCGATATTTTCTATCCCTTCAATCTTAGACTTATCTAGCTTGATTAACATATTTTCTTCTGTCATCTTAGAAATCATGTACTCAGATGGGATTGTCAAATCGTATGTTGTTCCACCCTGCTTAATCTTTGTGTACATCGATTCGTTGGAGTCAAAGGTCTGATAATCTACCTGAATACCTGTTTCAGCAGTGAATTCTGCGAGTAATTCTGGGTCAATATAATCGCCCCAGTTATAGATGACAAGTTTATCAGTTGTCCCTTGGGTTGAATCAGCTTCTAACTTATAACTAATTCCCCATAAAACTAGGACAATTGCTATAATTCCTACAAAAAATGAATACAATCGTTTCATTAGTTGGCCTCCTTTTCACGTGAGATGAAATAATAACCCACTACCAATAAGATAGAGAAAAGGAAAACTAGGGTTGACAAGGCATTGATTTCTAGAGAAATCCCTTGACGAGCCCGTGAGTAAATCTCTACAGATAGGTTTGAGTAACCATTTCCCGTAACAAAGAATGTCACGGCAAAGTCATCCAAGGAATAGGTAAAGGCCATAAAGTAGCCTGCAATGATGGCTGGTGTTAGGTATGGCAACATGATTTCTTTCAGCATTTGTGGCTGAGTTGCCCCCAAATCATAAGCTGCTGAAATCATATCTGCGTTCATCTCTTTCAGCCGTGGCAAGACCATCAATACTACGATTGGAATAGAAAAAGCAATATGACTGAGCAATACTGAGACAAAGCCAAGCTGGAAACCAATCATGGTAAAGAGAATTAGGAAACTCGCCCCAATCATGACGTCTGGAGCTACCATCAAGATATTATTGACAGACAAGAGTGCATTTTGAAAACGAGGTTTTGCCTGATAGATATAGATGGCACCGAAAGTTCCGATAATGGTCGCAATCAAAGAACTCAAGAAGGCCAACAAGAAGGTTTGAGCCAGAATCAGCATTAGTCGGCTATCGCCAAGCATAGATGAAAAATGCTCTAAGGTAAAGCCTGTAAAGCCATTCATATCTCCGCCTTCATTAAAGGCATAAAAAATAAGATAGAAAATCGGTAAGTAGAGAAGGAGAAAGGCAACTGTTAAGTAGATATTTGCAAATTTCTTCATTATTTCTTCCTCTCTTTCGTCATCCACATAATCAAGAGCATGGCCAAAATCAAGACCACACCTATGGTTGAACCCATTCCCCAGTTTTGTGTTGTGAGAAAGTGTTGTTCGATAGCTGTACCAAGCGTGATCACTCGGTTGCCGCCAATCAAACGGGTCAACATGAAGAGGCTCAGACTTGGAATGAAAACCGCCTGTACACCAGAACGGACACCATTCATAGAAAGAGGAAAAATAACTTTTGTGAAGGTCTGCCAAGGAGTTGCCCCCAAATCACGACTGGCATTGATTAGGTTTTTATCCAAATCATCCAAGGCGTTAAAGATCGGCAAAATCATAAACGGAATCTCGATATAGGCTGCAACAGCAATAAAGGAGAAATCTGTGAAAAGAATTTGCTGAGCTCCTAGACCAATAAATTCTAGGAACTGGTTGATAGAGCCGTGTTGTCCAAAAATACCGATAAAGGCATAGGCTTTCAGCAAAAGATTGACCCAGGTTGGCAAGATAATCAACATGAGCCAGAGCTGTCTATGCTTGAGTTTGGTCAAGAAATAGGCTGTTGGGTAGGAAACCAAAAGCGTGACCAGAGTAATAATACCTGCGTAAAAAATGGAGTTAAAACTCATTCGCAGATAGGTCATATTTGGCGAGTTAAAATAGGTCTGGTAATTGGCCAAAGTGAAATCGCCATGAATATCAAAGAAAGATTTGAAGATAATCAAGGCAACTGGAGCGAGTACAAATAGAAAGACCCATAGGGCATAGGGAATTGCAAAAAGCCTAGAGGTTTTCTTCATTGCGTTCCTCCTCAATGGCGTTAATCAAGCCATCTTCTACTTCTTCCACTTCCACATATTCTTCGATACGGGCATCGAATTCTTCCTCTGTTTCATTGAGACGCATGATATGAATATCTTCTGGCTCAAAACTTAGTCCAATCACTTCTCCGACAATGGCCTTACGAGTTGAGTGAATCATCCACTCATTACCGAGGTCGTCATAGGCGATGATTTCATAGTGAACCCCTCGGAAGAGCTGAGTATCCACTTTTACCTGCAATTTGCCTTCCTCAGGTAGGGTAATCTGCAAATCTTCTGGACGGATAACGACTTCAACTTCTTCATTAGGACGCATACCGCCATCGACAGCTTCAAAGCGTTTGCCGTTAAACTCAACCAGATAGTCTTCTATCATGCGACCTGGAAGGATATTGGATTCACCGATGAAGGTAGCAACAAAATGGTTGATTGGTTCGTCGTAAATGTCCACTGGCGTCCCAGACTGAACAATTTCACCTTCATTCATGACAAAAATCCAGTCACTCATGGCCAGAGCTTCTTCTTGGTCATGGGTAACGAAGACGAAGGTAATTCCTAGACGTTGTTGCAATTCACGCAGTTCGTACTGCATTTCTGTTCTTAGTTTCAAGTCCAGGGCAGAAAGTGGTTCATCTAGCAAGACAACGCGAGGCTGGTTGATAATCGCACGTGCAATAGCAACCCGCTGGCGTTGACCACCAGACAATTTCTGAATGGAACGATTTTCATAACCAGAAAGTCGGACCATTTGTAAGGCTTCTGTCACACGGCGTTCAATTTCAGCCTTGTCAATCTTTCGTAATTTAAGAGGAAAAGCCACATTTTCAAAGACAGTCATATGTGGGAAAAGGGCATAGGACTGGAAAACAGTATGGACATCCCGTTTATTGGTCGGAACATCATTAATCCGTTGACCGTCCAGATAAATATCACCTGAACTAGCATCCAATAAACCAGCAATAATATTCAAAATCGTTGATTTACCTGAACCAGAAGCTCCTAAAAGGGTATAAAATTTCCCCTCTTCCAATTCAAAACTAATATCCTTTAATACAGTTGTTCCACTGTCTTCAAATACTTTTGAAACGTTCTTAAATTCAATAATTGGCTTTTTCAATTCTCATAAATTCCTTCTTTTTTGTAAGAGCCTGATGGCTAGAGTGTATCAGCAGGATCGCCGATAATACGAACCTCTCTCTCCAGAGTAATTCCTGAAGATTTTTCAACAACTTGAATCACATGGGCAATCAAATTTTCGTAATCAGATGCTGTACCATTTTCTATATTGACCATAAAGCCAGCGTGTTTTTCAGAAACTTCGACTCCACCAATTCGATAACCTTTTAAACCCGCATCCATAATCAACTGTCCTGCGAAGTGACCAAGTGGACGCTTGAAGACTGAACCACAAGATGGATATTCCAAAGGTTGCTTGAGCTCGCGCAAATGTGTCAAACGAGCCATTTCTTGTTGAATAACCGTATGATTTCCTGGCCTGAGGGCAAATTTTGCAGACAAAACAATCGCACCGTTTTCCTGCAAAATAGAAGAACGGTAGCCAAATCGTAACTCACGATTGTCCAATGTCTCGACATAACCTGCAGGAGTCAAAATCTGCGCTGAAACTAAAATGTGTGCCACTTCACCTCCGTAAGCACCTGCATTCATATAGACAGCACCACCAATGCTTCCCGGAATACCACAAGCAAATTCAAATCCTGATAACGAATGGAAAAGTGCGACTTTTGTTGTTTCAATCAGATTGGCACCTGCTTCTGCTTCAATGGTGTATCCTGATACAGTAACGGAGTTAAGTTTATCCATACGGATAACAAAACCACGAATACCGCCATCGCGGACAATGATATTACTTGAATTTCCTAATACTTGCCATGGAATACCTTCGCGTTTAGCAAATTCTACTATACGAACAATCTCGTAACGATTCCGCGGAAAAGCTAGATAATCAACAGCTCCTCCTACTTTTGTATAGGTATATTCTTTTAAAGGTTCATCGAATCGAATATCGATGCCTTCTAATTCAAGCCTAATTTTATCTTTCATAACCTTCTCATTTCAATTTAAGATATACAGGATTTATTATACCAAAAATTACAGGAGAAAACGAATAAAATTCAACAAAAATACTTTCACAAGCCAAATTAATTTGCCCCAATATTTTGAAATGGAGAATGGAATGCACAAAAAAAAGGAGTTCCCTTTCTACCGCTTACAGTAGCGATGGCGAACTCCAATAAATAAACATGTTTAGTTTTGCAAATGACAGATTCTCACTATCTATACAATAGCAATCCCTTTGGTATCTACTTGAAGGCGGTGGACAGTTCCGTCTAGATTTAGTTCCTCTAATGCTAGAACAATAGCGTCCTCCCTATCTTTGGGCGCTAATACCATCACTGTTGGACCGGCACCTGATAAGTAGGTTGCATAGGCTCCCAACTCCTGTGCAGTTTGCTTGATTGGACAAAACTCCTTAACAAGTAGCTGACGAAACGGTTCATGGAACATGTCTGACTGAATTGCTTTCCCAGCTTTTTCCAGATCACCTGCCATCAAACTGGCAACAGCAACGTTTGCAATGGCACTAGCAGCCACTGCTTTCTTGTACCCCATCTGAGAAGGCAGTACACCTCGGCTTTCAACCGTACGCAGTGGGTAGTTTGGAATAAAGGCAACAAAACTTGCTTCTGGGAATTCTGTTACAACTGCCTGTACTCTCTTATTAACATAGCTAGAGATGACTAAATTACCGAAAATCGCTGGGGCTACATTATCAGGATGTCCTTCAATTTCTGTAGCTTTGAGCAATTTTTCATCCGCTGTCATATTCAAACCTGCTAATTGATTAGCCAATTCGATACCAGCTACGATAACGGAACTGGATGAACCCAAACCACGTGCCAAGGGAATATCACTAATCATTCTGATACGATGCGGCTGCAATCCTTTTTCAATCTTTAAAGCTGTCTTGATCAAAAGATTGTTCTTGTCTGATGGAACATGTTCAAGATTGTGCTCAATCACCCATTCATCAGTCTCTTCAAATACTTCAATCGTTAGATATTTCGAAAGGGCAACACCTACTGAATCAAATCCTGGACCGATATTAGCTGAAGTTGCTGGAATAATAATTTTCATTGCTTATTCTCCCAGTACTTTAAAGGTATTTAAGACAGTAAAGTCTGTTTCTTTACTCAATTTGTCTGTTACATTTTCCAACTGAGTCTTACTCATTTCATGGGTCACAATCACTAGGCGGGCTGTTTCTCCATCTGCAGCTTGTTGCAGAATTTGCTTGAAGGAAATTTCTTCAGAATTGAAGATTTCTGCTAAACGAAGCATTTTTCCATTTTTATCAGGCGCATCAATTGAGAAATAATATTCGCTCTTCACATCGCTTGGGGCTGCCAATTGAAGTGGGCGGCTATATTCGTTAAAAGCTTTGCCGATAGTATTGTCTTTCAAGCGACGAACGATACGAATAATGTCAGCCATAACACTTGTTGCAGTCGGTTTTTGCCCAGCACCCGGTCCATAGTACATAGACTGGCCGATGCCGATAGATTCGACAAATACAGCATTCATCACACCATTCACGCTTGCAAGTGGATGATTTTTCGGTAGGAAGGTTGGAGATACTTCGGCAGCAATACCAGAGGTAGTTTCTTGAATATCACCCACAAGTTTGATGACATAGCCCAATTCTTGTGCCACTGCTACATCTTCTGGTGTGATATTCGAAATACCCTTGTGTGCTACGTGTTCAAAATCAACTGTCATCCCGAAAGCAAATTGACTGAGGATAACAGCCTTGTAAGCTGCATCAATCCCCTCAACGTCATTTGTTGGGTCAGATTCTGCATAGCCAAGTTCCTGTGCTGTTTGAAGAGCTTTTTCGTAAGTCCAGCCTTCATCAATCATCTTAGTCAACATGAAGTTTGAAGTACCATTCAATACACCGAGGATACGAGTCACCTTGTCAGCAGCCAATGAGTTAACCAAGGTACGCAAGATTGGAATACCACCTGCAACTGCAGCTTCATAATAAAGCGCAAGACCTTTCTCTTCAGCCAAGGCACGCAATTCGCTACCATGAACAGCAAGTAAATCCTTATTGGCTGTTACAATATGCTTGCCTGCTTCCAAGGCATGTGTAATAAATGTTTTTGCTGGCTCAATACGTCCCATCAGCTCAACGACGATGGCAATGTCCTCATCAGCTAAAATATCATCAATATTTGTTACAAAATGATAGTCATGACCTGCAGCCAAGAGACGGTCTTTTTCTGCTTCATCCTTGACCAAAACCTTAGCAACTTCAATACTATCATGCGCAGCTTTCTCTATTTTTTCCTGATTTTCTTCTAATAAAAATGGCACACCACTCGCAACGGTTCCAAATCCTAATAATCCTATCTTAACTACCATGTGCTCTCCTTTAAAATGTATTTCTCCCATTATAACAAATATTCTGACTATTTGGCAAAAAATTTGATATAATTGTTTTAATATATGATTATGGAGATAAGATAATGAAACATTCAAGAAGAGCCCGTCGAAGCCGCACACAAAAGAAACAACTTGTGCCAATGCTACTTGGCATCGCATTATTAGTAGTGACTCTACTATCTATTTTTCTAATCTTTCTAAAACAGCCATCTAAGCAACAAAGTGATTCCAAAGCTTCAACGGTAGAGACAACAACCACTTCAAGTGTTATAACTTCAGAAAGTAGTGAAGTACAAACAGAAATCATTTGGGAACAACAAACTGAACCTATCAAACTTCCAATCCTCATGTATCATGCCATTCACGTAATGGCTCCTGAGGAAGAAGCTAATGCGAATCTTATCGTAGATCCAACGACTTTCGAAAGTCATCTAAAAGCATTGCAAGATGCAGGTTACTATACTTTATCACCTGAAGAGGCTTATAAGGTATTGACAGAAAATGTCCTTCCTGCTGGCAAAAAGGTTGTCTGGCTAACCTTTGACGATAGCCTCTGGGATTTTTATAGTTATGCCTACCCATTGCTTAAGCAATATCAAATGAAAGCAACCAACAATGTCATTACAGGATTTACTGAATATGGACAAGCAGGGCACCTTACTCTTGATCAAATCAAGGAAATGCAGACCGCAGGGCTCTCCTTTCAAGGGCATACCGTCAACCACCCTGATTTAGAGTATAGTTCTATCGAGGATCAAACAAATGAACTTACTTCCTCTAAAGCCTATCTTGACAGCCAATTAAATCAGGAAACCATCGCTATCGCCTACCCTGGTGGACGATACTCAGCAGATACCGTAGCCTTAACTGAACAAGCTGGCTACAAACTTGGTGTGACTACTAACAACGGCTTGGCTTCTGCTAGTGACGGATTACTGACTCTCAATCGTGTCCGCATCCTCCCAACCACTACCGCTGAGGGACTATTATCCGAAATTTCCTATTAATTTTCACAAACATGTATATGAGAAAACTCCCTGTCACTGACAAGGGAGTTCGTTTTTTATTTGGATTCACTAAACTGGCTTTGATAAAGATTATAATAGAAACCTTTGTCTGCCAAAAGACTTTCATGGTTACCTTGTTCGATAATCTGTCCATCTTTCAAGACCAAAATCTTATCAGCTTCCTGAATGGTAGATAAGCGATGAGCGATGACGAAACTTGTCCGCCCTTTCATCAACCGTTTCATGGCCTTTTGAATCAAGAGTTCCAAACGGGTATCAACTGAAGAAGTCGCTTCGTCAAGAATCAGAATAGCAGGATCCGCCAACAAGGCACGTGCAATGGTCAAAAGCTGTTTCTGACCTTGGGAAATATTGCTGGATTCCTGGTTCATTTCCATATTATAACCGCCAGGCAGGGTACGGATAAAGTGGTCAACGTTGGCAGCTTTAGCAGCCTCCACAATTTCCTCATCCGTCGCATCCAGACGTCCAAAACGTAGGTTTTCCTTGATGGTCCCTTCATAGAGCCAAGCATCCTGCAAGACCATACCAAATTGACTACGGTAGGATTGACGTGAAAGATTTTGAATATCCTGCCCATCTACCTTGATAGCACCTGATGTGACATCATAGAAACGCATGAGCAAGTTGATAAGGGTTGTCTTACCTGCCCCTGTTGGACCAACGATAGCAACCATTTCACCTGGCTTAACATCAAGATTAAAGTTACGGATAAGCGGCTTGTCTTCTGAATAGCCAAATTCGACCTGTTCAAAGCTGACTTGTCCGGTCAAACCAGCTGTCAACTCCAGCGCATTGGCGTCTTCTTCATCAAGCTCATCTAGGACTGAAAAGATGCGTTCAAGGGAAGATTTGGCAGACTGTAACTGTGGTGCCAACTGGGTCAAGGTTTGGACTGGCTGAGAAATCTGCCAGACGTATTGGACGAAGGCCTGCATATTACCCACCGTCAATGTACCTGCAAGAACTTTCAATCCAGATAGCAGGGCGACGACAACATAGGCGATATTTGAGAAGCCGTGTACCAGGGGCATGAGCAAACCAGACATGAAACTAGCCTTGAAACCAACTTCCTGCAAATCTGCGGTAATCTGGCGAAACTCTTCTGTAGAAATTTCTTCACGGCCGTAGAGTTTGAGAACGTTAAAACCAGTCAGATTTTCTTGGACAAAGCCGTTCAAACGACCTAGGGCATCAGCCTGCTGCTTGAAATATGGCTGGGATTTGCCCATGACAAACTTAGAACCAAAATAAGTCACTGGAACCAAGGTTACGACTACAAGTGCTAGGGATACATCCAACCAGAAACACATGAAAATGGCTAGAGAGAGGGTCAGAACGGCATTGACTAGCTGGAGAAAACTTTGTTGCAGGGCGTTTGAAACAGTCTCCACATCGCTTGTAAAACGTCCGAGTAAATCACCATACTGGTGCTTATCAAAGTAAGAAACAGGAATTTTGTTAATTTTGTGACTCAAATCCTGACGTAGTTCCTTAGTTGCTCCCTGCACTGCCTTGGTCATAAAATAGTTAGAACCGTAGGCACCGATTTCATATAGAAGGGCGCGAAGGGCATAGATGGCAAGCATGATGGCAATGTAGGAATAGTTAATCTGCGCTCCTTCTACTCCATTAGCAATATCCAACAGATTCTTGGTCAATTCTGTAATGATAAGCCCCAGTACAAAGGGCTCCAAGGCATTCATAACTGCACTGATGGTCTTTAGAAAAACAGCTAAAAATACAGAAGATTTGTAACGACGCAAATAGTCCCAAACACGGGTAAATACTGATCTATTCTTCATAATTCCTCCTATTCTTCTGTTAACGATTGACGGTTAAGCTGAGAATTGGCGATTTCTCGATAAATCTCATTGCTTTCCATCAATTCATTGTGGGTGCCGCGGCCAACGATTTCACCTTCGTTCAGCACGATAATCTGGTCAGCATCCATAATGGTTCCGACACGTTGGGCCACAATTAGCACCGTCGCATTTTCCGTCACTTCCTTCAAACGACTCCTCAAAATCGCATCCGTCTTATAATCCAAGGCTGAGAAAGAATCATCAAAAATGTAAATATCCGGCTGTTTGACAATAGCACGTGCAATGGACAAACGTTGCTTTTGCCCGCCTGACAGGTTGCTTCCACCTTCTGCTAGATGGGTGTCGAATTTTTCTTCCTTACTCTCGATAAACTCCTTAGCCTGAGCCACATCCGTCGCATCATGAAGTTCTGCAAGACTAGCATCCATCTTACCGTACTTTAAGTTTTCCGCGATAGTTCCGGTAAATAGCAGAGCTTTCTGCGGAATAAAGCCAATCTTGCTGCGGAGTGCCTTTAGATTGTAGCGTCTGACATCCACACCGTCCACCAAGATACGACCAAGTGTCACATCATAGAAACGTGGAATCAAGTTGACCAAGGAAGACTTACCAGAACCTGTTGAACCAATAAAGGCAATCGTTTCACCAGGCTTAGCTTTGAAGGAAATATTGTGCAGCACAGGCGATTCCGTTTCACCAGGGTAGGCAAAAGTTACATTTTCAAATTCCAAATAACCACGAGTATCTGTTTCAGTTATGCCGTCTTCATTCTTAGAAATGGAAATGGGCATGTCCAAGACTTCCTGAATCCGTTGGCTCGATACCGACATACGTGGATACATGTTAAACAAGTTAGCAAAGAGCAAGAAAGAGAAAAGCGCGTGGAAACTATATTCGATAAAGGCTACCAAATCACCGATTTGCAGACTACCTGTTTTCAAGGGATCCAAAGCAAACCAGACAATGGCCACAATCATAGCAATGATAATCTGGACAAAGAGAGGCTCTGTCAATCCAGTCAGATTAAAGAGCTTTTTGGAAATATCGGTATATTCCTCATTGACCGACTCAAAGCGCTCCTCTTGAAACTCCTCACGAGTAAAGGCACGAATGACACGTAAGCCCATGAGATTTTCACGAACATATTGGTTGATCGTATCCAAACGTTTTTGTTGTTTTTCAGAGAGAGGACGAGTTTTTGTTGCCACATAGAAAATAACAAAAACTAGAAACGGCATGGCTACTGCTACTGTCCAGGCTAAGCTCGGACTGGTTACCAAGGTCATGATGACAGAAGCAATCATCATCAAGGGGGTAATAATACCTAGTTTTAAGACCATTTCAGAGAATTGCATGAGAACAAAAGCATCATTTGTCATACGAGCAACTAGAGAAGAAACACCAATCTGCTCATATTCATGATGAGAATAGTCCTGAATTTTCTCATACAGATCATTTCGAATATCCTTGACGATATTTGTAGTTAACTTTCCAGCTGCATAGGCAAGTGTCACTCGACCAACAATCCCGAGCAGGACAATCAATCCCATCATCCCCGCCCAGAAATAGAGCTGACTAACATCGTTCTTTGTAATTCCTTGGTCAATCATCCTAGCCAAAAAAGTCGGCAAGCCTAAGTTTACCACTACAAATAAGAAGGCCCCCAACAAGTCTAAGGCAATCCACTTAGGATATTTTTTCAAATAGGTCCAAATCAGATTCATCATTTCTTCCTTTCTATATGTTAAAAAGGGGCTAGGCCCCTTTGTCAACGTTAAAAGCCACCAAACGGTGACTTTCTATTCTTTCTCGTCGATCACTAAACGAACTTTTTTATCACTTGTTGGAACAGAATAGACAATCGTTCTGATTGCAGAAATTGTGCGTCCTTTTCTACCAATGATACGTCCAATATCAGATTGATCCAAATCCAAATGATATTCCAAGAATTCAGGTGTATCAACAATTTTTATTGTCAAGCTATCAGGCTGTGAAATCAAAGGTTTCACAATCGCAATAATGAGATTTTCAATCATGTCCATAAGTGTTCTCGCTTACTGTTCTTACTTAGAGAATTTTTGTTCGTGGAATTTCTTCAATACGCCAGCGTTTGAAAGAAGGCTACGAACTGTATCAGATGGTTGTGCACCTTTTGCCAACCACTCAAGTACACGCTCTTCTTTAAGAGTTACTGAGTTTTCAGCCAAAAGTGGGTTGTAAGTACCAACAGTTTCGATGAAACGACCATCACGTGGTGCACGTGAGTCTGCAACGTTGATACGGTAGAAAGGTTTCTTTTTAGAACCCATACGAGTCAAACGGATTTTTACTGCCATTTTTAAATGTTCTCTTTTCTTTGTATTTTTATTCGGTGAAATAGCAGAGCTATTTAGCACATGTTCTATTATACCACACTTTAACAGGGTGTCAAGAAAAAAACTTGACAGGTTTTAAAAAATTTATTGTTCGAGCATATCTGCTAGTTCTCTCAGTTGACTTGCTAGATTTGTACGGTCAAACAGTAAATTATAGACTCCATCTTCACTCAATACTCCGCAAGGAATACCATTGAAATAACCCTTATTAGATAAATCAAGATCTTCCATATAGGTCTGGCTCTGGTAATAATCTAATAACTGTAAATAAGTCGATTGTTCCTGGTTGAGTTGTGCCATACTATCGGAAAGGGACTGGTTCAGCTCTAGCTGTCTGTTAAATATTTTTTCCATTTCCTCTACACGTTTTCTTGCTTCCATAATATTTTTCATCAGTGTGTACTGCCACCACCCTTTTTAATATCCTCTTTATCCCTATATTCAACAATCGCTCCTATAGCTACTTCAACTCCTCTTACAATATCGTTCAAAGACATGGAAGCCAGTCCTGGTTTGTCGACAACCTGCTCTGGCAAGAAGGGAATATGGAGAAAGCCTGCCTTAGTCTTTGGAAATTGTTTCTCCGCCAAGTAAAGAGCTTGATACATGAGATGGTTGCAGACAAAGGTCCCAGCAGTATTAGAAACAGAAGCTGGAAGCCCAATCCTATGAATAGCTTCAACCATTGCTTTGATGGGTAAGGTGGAGAAATAAGCAGGCTGACCATCTTCTCGAATCGTTCTATCAATCGGCTGTTGCCCCTCATTGTCTGGAATGCGTGCATCATCTTGGTTAATGGCTATACGCTCAGGAGTTAAATCAACTCGCCCACCAGCCTGACCAATACATAGTACCGCATCAGGTAAATGTTCTGCCATTTTCTCCTCTAAAACATCCGCAGCCTTGTCAAAAACAGTCGGAATCTCTACAAGAATAATCTCTGCACCAGCAATGGTCTTAGGTAGAGATTTGATTGTTTCCAAGGCTGGGTTAATAGGCTCGCCGCCAAAGGGATCAAAGCCTGTTACGATGATTTTCATACTTCCTCCTCCAAAATAATTTCTCCGTAGTGAAATTTTTGATTGGGTCTGACATGACGTTTAAAGCCAAATTCTTCAAAGACCTGATCTCGAAAATGAGCCTTTATTATCAATTTCTTCCTAGCTACTCGTTTAGCCTCAGATACAATTTCCTCCGTTAAACGGCTTCTGTCAGCCAAAGTAGACAAGCCAGAAAGATTTTGTGATTCCTTGATTTCTTCTGAAAACATGGGATCAAAGTAAATGACATCAACAGACTTATCTATTTGCCCTTTCAAATAAGTCAAACTATCTGTCCAAATTGTCTGAATAGATTTCATGGCTCGATTGACCTCTTGCAGCCCACTATCAAAATCCTGTAAACCTCGACTCACAATAAAGTGCACTAGCTTAGAACTTTCCAAGGCTGTCACCCGATGACCGGCACTTGCTAACACAATGCTATCAGATCCCAAGCCCATAGTACAGTCTATTATTGATTGTTTTTCTTTTCCAAGTAATTCTAAAAGCGGATCTCTTCCAGACTTAATCCGCAACATGGCAGTATCTGGGTGGAAAAATAAAACCTGCCCACCCCTCTGCTCTAGTATCAATTTATCCTTATAAAGAACCAAGACAGCCTCGTAGGTACCTAACATTTTTCCAACCGACTGCTTCTTTCTTTCCTTGTATTCAATTCCCAGTTCACTGGCAATCCGTCTAGCCCTATAGACCAGCCCCTCATCCATCCCAAGACTAGTTGTTACAATCATTTTCATACTCTTCAGTATATCAAAAAATCAGGACGAATTCAAAGCTCATCCTGATAGTATCTTCTATATAGCCTGTGTCATGAAGCTACGACTCTCCAGCACTTTGACCATAGCTTCTGCTGTATCGAGGGCCGTAAAGAGCGGAATTCCTCCTTCAATAGCAGAGCTTCGAATGACTTGACCGTCACCATCTGCCACCCGTTTTTTACCAACCGTATTGATAATAGCCTGAACCTTACCTGCCCGAACAAGACTAGGAATATCTGGACAGGAATCATCGCCTAATTTACCAACAGTTGTTACAGCAAGTCCATTTTCTGTTAGAAAGGTGGCTGTTCCTGCCGTGGCCAGTAGGCCATAACCAAGTTCATAGAAACGTTGAGCCAGACCAAGCACTTCTTCCTTGTCTTCATCCGCAATGGTAAAGACAACGTTGCCAAACTCAGCCAGGTGCTGATAACTTGCCTCGAAAGCCTTATAAAGCGCTTTTTCCAGTGTCAAGTCTGACCCCATAATCTCACCGGTTGACTTCATCTCTGGTCCTAACAAACTGTCAACTTTAGCTAGTTTCGTGAACGAGAAGACCGGTGCCTTGACGTGCACTTGGTTGCTCTCAGGATAAAGACCGTCTTGGTAGCCAAGTTCCGCAAGGCTTTGTCCCAAAATCAATTTGGTTGCAACCTGAGCCATTGGAATGTCTGTGACTTTGGACAAGAATGGAACCGTACGACTGGCACGAGGATTGACCTCAATCACATAGACCGTTTCATCCTTGATGATAAACTGGATATTCATCATACCGATACAGTTGAGACCGATTGCCAAGCGTTTGGTGTAGTCTGCAATGGTCGCCTGCACTTCTTTGGACAAGGTTTGTGGCGGATAAACGGCCATCGAGTCACCTGAGTGAACCCCAGCGCGCTCGATATGCTCCATAATACCCGGAATCAAGACATCCTTACCATCTGAAATAGCATCCACTTCACACTCACGACCGACGATGTAAGAATCCACCAAAACTGGGTGCTCTGGCGAAGCCTTGACCGCAGTTCTCATATAAGAACGTAAGTCCTCTTCATTTTCGACAATCTCCATAGCACGACCGCCCAAAACATATGATGGACGAACAAGTACCGGGAAACCAATTTTGCGGGCCGCTTCAAGAGCTTCCTCTTCGTTGGTTGCGGTTTGGCCTGGTGGCTGTGGAATCCCTAGGTCTTTCAGGGCTTTTTCAAATAAATCCCTGTCTTCAGCTCTATCCAAATCCGCCACCTGTGTCCCCAAGATTGGAATGCCTGCTTTGGCCAATGGCTCTGCCAAATTGATAGCCGTCTGGCCACCGAACTGAACGATAACCCCTTTTGGTTTCTCAAGGTCGATCACATTCAAAACATCTTCCAAGGTCAACGGCTCGAAATAAAGCTTGTCCGAAACCGAAAACTCAGTTGACACAGTTTCAGGGTTTGAGTTCATAATAATGGCCTCGTAGCCAGCTGCCTGAATGGCCTTGACAGAATGTACCGTCGCATAGTCAAACTCCACACCCTGTCCGATACGAATTGGACCAGAACCCAGCACCAAAACAGATTCTTTCTCCGAACGGATGGACTCATTTTCCCACTCATAAGTTGAATAGAAATAAGGTGTAGCACTTTCAAACTCAGCCGCACAAGTATCTACCATCTTGTAAACGGGGACAATCTTGTGTTCTGTCCGCAGTTGACGAATGTAGGATTCTGTCCGTCCCCAGAGTTCCGCAATCTTGCGGTCTGCAAAACCGTATTTCTTGGCTTTTTTCAATAAATCAATATTATCAAAATTCGTTGCCAATTCCTGCTCGATTTCTAAGATATGAAGCAGCTTATCAAGGAAGAAAAGATCAATCTTCGTCAATTGAGCCAGTTCTTCTACGGTATAGCCACGTCGAAGGGCTTCTGAAAGATAGAAGAGTCGATCATCCTGTGCCTTGACAATCTTTTCAACCAATTGGTCATCTGTCACTTGGCTGAGTTCTGGCATTTCATTGTGGTAAACACCGATTTCTAAAGAACGGCAGGCCTTGAGCAGACTTTCTTCGATATTACGCCCAATGGCCATGACCTCCCCAGTTGCCTTCATCTGCGTTCCAAGGCGGCGTTCCCCTTTTTCAAACTTATCAAATGGGAAACGTGGAATTTTTGCCACAACGTAGTCAAGAGCTGGTTCAAACATGGCATAGGTTGTTCCTGTAACAGGGTTCACCATTTCATCCAAGGTCAAGCCAACCGCAATTTTTGCTGCCAATTTGGCAATAGGATAACCTGTCGCTTTGGATGCCAAGGCAGACGAACGGGACACACGTGGGTTTACTTCAATGACATAATATTTGAAACTATGTGGATCCAATGCCAACTGCACATTACAGCCACCTTCGATTTTGAGGGCGCGAATAATGCTGAGACTGGCATCACGCAACATCTGGTTTTCAATATCCGAAAGCGTCTGCGTTGGGGCAAATACGATAGAATCTCCTGTATGAATTCCCACAGGGTCAAAGTTTTCCATGTTACATACGACCAAGGCATTGTCAGCCGCATCCCGCATCACTTCGTATTCAATTTCTTTGAAACCAGCAATGGAACGCTCAATCAAACACTGAGTCACTGGTGACAATTTTAGACCATTTTCTGCTATTTCACGTAGTTCTTCTTCATTGGCACACATACCACCGCCAGTACCACCCAGCGTGAAGGCTGGTCGAACAATGACAGGATAACCAATTTCAGCAGCAAATTCCAAAGCCTCATCAACTGTTGTCACAATCGTTGACTCAGGAATAGGCTGATTGAGATCTTCCATGAGTTGTTTGAAGAGGTCGCGGTCCTCTGCCTGATCAATTGCAGACAGTTTAGTTCCCAACAACTCAACTCCAAGCTCATCTAAAATACCAGCCTTAGACAATTCCATGGCCATGTTGAGACCAGTCTGACCACCAAGAGTTGGCAAGAAAGCATCTGGACGCTCCTTCCGTAAAATCCGTGTGACAAATTCAAGCGTAATTGGCTCAATATAAACCTTGTCTGCTATTTCCTTGTCTGTCATAATGGTCGCAGGGTTTGAATTGACCAAGACCACACTGTAACCTTCTTCCTTCAAGGCTAAACAAGCCTGAGTCCCAGCATAATCAAACTCCGCAGCCTGACCAATCACAATCGGACCAGACCCAATCACCATTATTTTCTTAATATCCGTACGTTTTGGCATAATGTATGATACAAAGCCCGTTAAGAGGACAAAGCGAAAATAGGAAACACGACGCTGATGCTTCAAGCATCAAGACGACGTTTATCTTTTTCGCACAGTCCTTAGGGCGTGTTCGAATATGAAAATCAAATCTTATTCGAACCTGTACCTTCTCCTTTCTATTCGTCGCCTCTCTGAGCGACATTAAATAAGATAAGTCCGACGTTTAGAATCTCAATTCGATAATAATTGAAATTCTAAACTAGTGTCAGAGTTAGCAAAGGTCCCATTGGACTTTGCGTAGGAGGACACATGCGTTAGCATGAAGTCCGACTTGCTCTGACCGACGCAGTAAGGTTTAGCTCGATAGTAGTTAAGCCTTACTGCCCTTTTTTAAACGAATCCATCAATTCCATAAATTCGTCAAACAAATAGCTGGCATCATGTGGACCAGGTGCAGCATCTGGGTGGAATTGAACAGAGAAACCTGGATAGTACTTGTGGCGTACCCCTTCTACTGATTTGTCATTGATTTCTTCATGAGTAATCATTAAACATTCAGGTAAATCTTCACGAGCCACTGCATAACCGTGGTTCTGACTGGTAAAGTCCACTCGACCTGTCGCAATTTCACGAACAGCATGGTTGAAACCACGGTGACCAAACTTCATTTTATAAGTCGTTGCCCCATTTGCTTTAGCAAAGAGTTGGTGCCCCATACAGATACCAAAAATTGGAATTTTTCCGAGAATGCCCCGAATCATGTCCAAAGCTTCTGGAACATCATCTGGGTTACCAGGACCGTTTGAAAGCATGACACCGTCTGGATTGAGGGCAAGAATTTCTTCAGCAGTCGTATCATAAGGGACAACTGTCACATTGCAATCACGCTTGGCTAACTCTCTAAGAATAGAATGTTTCAATCCAAAATCAACCAAAACAACACTACGTCCAACTCCAGGTGCAGGATAGGCTGTTTTTGTCGATACTTGCTGGATGTTGTTGGTTGGCAAAACAGTCGCTCTCAACTGGTCTGTCAAATGCTCAACGGAATCACCAACATTTGCCAATGTCGCCTTCATGGTCCCGTGCTGACGAATAATTTTAGTTAGGGCGCGTGTGTCAATTCCAGAAATTGCTGGAATTTTCTTAGCCTTTAAAAATTCATCCAAAGTCATCTGGTTACGCCAATTACTTGCTCGACGAGCCCACTCGCTAACAACCACTCCCTTACAAGTCGGTTTGATCGACTCGAAATCATCACGGTTAATCCCGTAATTTCCTACCAAGGGATAGGTAAAGGTTAAAATCTGACCATTATAAGACTGGTCCGTGATGGATTCCTGATAACCTGTCATCCCAGTTGAGAAAACCAACTCACCAGTCACATCAATATCAGCACCGAAGGCCTCCCCCTCAAAAATAGTGCCATTTTCCAAAATTAAACGTCTTTTTGACATAATCTATGATACAAAGCCCGTTAAAAGGACAAAGTGAAAATAGGAAATTCGGCGCCGACGCTATAGGCGTCAAGTCGATATTTATCTTTTTCACACAGTCCTTAGGGCGTGTTCGAATATAAAAATCAAATCTTACTCGAACCTGTACCTTCTCCTTTCTATTCGTCGCCTCTCTGGGCGACATTAAATAAGATAAGTCTAACAAATTTCTAACTGCTCAGTTCTAAGATACCTGAACAGCTTACTTTTAAGCCTTGCCATTGACAATTGCTTCCAAAATCGCCATCCGGACAAATACACCATTCTGCATTTGACGGACAATACGTGATTTGGGTGCTTCAACTAGAGAATCATCAATCTCAACATCGCGGTTAACAGGGGCAGGATGCATAACAATTGCAGTATCTTTCAAGCGTTTGTAGCGCTCCTCTGTTAAACCATGCAAACGGTTATAAGTTTCTTTAGAAAAACCACCATCACCATCATGACGCTCGTGTTGCACACGGAGCAACATCAGTACATCTACCGTTTCCACAATATCATCAATATTCAAATGCTGACCATAGACGTCAAATTCCTCTGCGTACCATTCCTCCGGTCCAGCAAAGAAAATCTCAGCTCCCAGACGCTTCAAAATTTGCATATTGGACTTAGCAACCCGTGAGTGTGTAATATCACCTGCAATGGCAATCTTCAAGCCGTCAAAAGTTCCAAATTCTTCATAAATAGTCATCAAATCAAGTAGGGATTGGCTTGGGTGTTGACCTGAACCATCACCACCATTGACAATTGAAGTCTGAATGGTAGGACTATCAATCAATTGCTTGTAATAATCCACTTCCGAGTGACGAATCACGCAGATGTCTACCCCAAGTGCCGACATGGTCAAAATGGTATCACACAAGGTTTCACCCTTATTGACTGAGCTGGTACGAGCATCAAAGTCAATCATTCCCATATCCAAACGAAGCTCTGCCATTTCAAAAGACTTATGCGTCCGAGTTGAATCCTCAAAGAAAAGGTTAGAAGCATAGTACTTCCGATCTAACTCTACCTTTTCACCGCGTTTAAAAGCAATACCACGTTGAATGAGTCCCAATACTTCTTCATTTGAGAGGGTCTCCATTGTAACCAAGTGTTTGAGTGAAACTTTACCATTTGTAATTGTCATGATGATACCTACCTTTATGATCTAGATGTAGAATGAGAATTTGTAAACGAAGCGACTATGCACCTTCAACCAGAAGAACAGCGTCTTGACCATCGATTTCAGCCATGTGCACAATGATTTCTTCAGAACGGCTAGTTGGGATATTCTTCCCAACATAATCTGCTCGAATAGGCAACTCCCTGTGTCCACGATCCACAAGTACCGCTAAACTAACACGAGCTGGACGGCCCAAGGACACTATGTTGTCAATAGCAGCACGAATAGTTCGTCCTGTATAAAGCACATCATCTACTAATATAACATCACGATCGTTGACATTGGCAGTCATATTTGTCGTATCATCTTCTACCTTCATGTCATCTCGAAACGGTTTGGTATCCAACTCACCCAACGGAACGTCGATACCCTCTAATTGCTTAAGTCTCTCCTGAATCCTCTTTGCAATGAAAACACCCCGTGTTTTAATCCCTGCAAGGACAATATTATCCAAATTCTTATTCCGTTCGATAATTTCATAAGTGATGCGGGTGATTGCCCGTTTCATAGTCATATCGTCAACGATTTCTTTTGTCTTCATAAGACCTCCAAAAGTATAGAAAAAGTCTCCTTATACAAGGAGACTATGAAAATATAGGCTAGTTAGAACCAACCTGCTTAACATCCGACTCCTTGTCTGCCTCTCTGGACAGGTTTTAAAGGATTTATTAAGCAGAGTATAGCATAAAATCTCAGCCTTGACAATTTTTTTCTGAAAAAATATAGAAATTATCGGATTTTACTGAGAATTTTTTCCAAAAGACAATGAAGTCTTAAGGTTTATGGATTTTAGTCCCGCCAATAGAAAACCGCAGACTAGATAGGCGACAAAGATGACTCCAGCATAAGTCAAAACATAGGTCCAACCATACTTAGGGACATTGAGAAAGAAATAAGCAAAAGGACTGTCCTTAGCATCTGGGATTGGAATTTTTATGAAAAGACCATTCACTAGACCAAAAATCATGTAAAGAACAGGCAAAAGCGTCCACCAAATCGGGTCAAACCACTTGTACTGTTGCTGACGATCTACTATTAGGGTATCTAACAAAAAATATAAGGGAACAATATAATGGCAGAGTAGATTTTCAAGTCGCCAGAAATCGTCTGCCAAAGGTGCCAACATAAAGTGATAGACTACACAGGTAATCATGATAGACATGGTTACAGCAGCCTTTATCCGAAGAAAACGTGACGTCTGTAAATCCACACCCTTACTCATGGCATAGACCATATAGACAGCGAACAGAGATACTAATAAATTAGATTGTACCGTATAATACATGAGCATCCCGATACAATATTTAATGATTTCTAAGGCGGTACCTGTGATGGCTAAAATAGCTAACAGGCATCTACTGTAAAACAAAATACTTTGATGTTTCATAATATCCTTTCAAAAACAGGAAAAGACTGGTTAACCAGTCCTCTCTCTTAGATTTTCTTAACAAATTCAGATTTCAACTTCATGGCACCGAAACCATCGATTTTACAATCAATATTGTGATCACCTTCAACGATACGGATGCCTTTAACACGTGTACCTTGTTTAAGGTCCTTAGGCGCCCCTTTCACTTTCAAATCTTTGATAAGCGTCACAGTATCGCCGTCCGCCAAACGATTACCGTTAGCATCAATTGCAACAGGTCCACTTTCTTCCTCAGCTACATCTGCTGGGTTCCATTCGTATGCACACTCAGGGCAAACCAAGAGGGCACCGTCTTCATAGACATATTCAGAATTACATTTTGGACAATTTGGTAAAGTTTCCATTCTTACTCTCCTTAACATTTTTCATGTTCTAGTATAGCATTTGTTGAAAAAATGGGCAAGATGATAAGGTTTTCATACTATTATTCAGCCTTGCGCAGTTTTTCAAGTGCCTCCTGAAAAATAGCTGGCGCTTCTGCCGTAAATTCAACAACCTCACCAGTTCTCGGATGGGTAAATCCAAGCGTTCTGGCATGAAGAAATTGGCCATGCCCTTTTAGTGTTTTCCTTGGGCCGTAAGCTTCATCACCCGCAACCGGATGACCAATATAAGCCATGTGGACGCGAATTTGGTGAGTTCGTCCTGTTTCCAAGGTCAATTCCACCAAAGTGTAGTCACCAAAACGCTCCAGAACCTGAAAACGTGTCACCGCTTCTTTCCCTTTGGCAGTCACCGCTTGTTTCTTGCGGTCTTTTTCAGAACGACCAATCGGCGCCTCAATTACTCCGCGATCGTTTGGTAGATTGCCGTGTACAATGGCCCAATACTTACGAAGGGATTTCTTATCTTTCAATTCAGCAGCAAGCTTTGTATGGGCATCATCGTTTTTAGCAATCATGAGCAAGCCAGATGTATCCTTGTCAATCCGATGGACAATACCTGGTCGCAAGACACCATTGATGCCTGACAAATCTTTTACGTGATAAAGGAGAGCATTAACTAACGTTCCAGACGTGTGACCAGCCGACGGATGAACGACCATCCCTTGAGGTTTATTTACAACAGCAACATCCTCGTCCTGAAAGACAATCTCTAAAGGAATATCCTCAGCAACATAGTCGATTTCTTCTACTTCTGGAATTTGATAGGTTAGAACATCCCCAACCTGCACACTATATTTAGCTTTTTTAGGCTGTCCATTGACCAAAACCTGACCAGCCTTAATCTGCTCATTTGCAACCGAACGAGACAAATCCGTCAAATCTGACAATGCCTTATCCAAACGAATACCACCAACCTCAACTCTTACTTCCATTACTCTCTTCTTTCATAATACAAATAAATAAAATACCTACACCAACTGTCAGACAAACATCTGCTACATTAAATACAGGGAAACTAATAAAATCCAAGTGAAACATGTCCACCACATATCCCAATCTAAGACGATCAATAAAATTTCCAAGAGCACCAGCAATCATCAAAGACAGACTGAATAAAGTCCAGATATTGCCCTTAATCTGTTTGATATAGTACCACACTAGGCCTGTCACAGCAACAATTGTCATTATCGTGAAAAACCACTGCTGATTTTGTAAAATCGACCAGGCAGCACCATAATTTCTTAGATAAGCTAAGCTCATCAATCCTGGTATAAATTCCGTTACCGTATCTAATTCAATATTGGCAACTGTCCAAGCTTTTACAAACTGGTCCAAACCAATTAATACTACCATCAAAAATGGAAATCCAATTTTACGCATTTTCATCCTTCTTCTTATCAAAATATGCCTGCATGGTTTCAATAAAGTCTTTGGCACAAGAACTAAGTTCATCATTAGCTCGTTTAACGTAGACCATGCGATTGTCTACCTTTCCTTTGAGAGGAATTACGGTAATGCCATTGACACTCTCGTCATCAAGATAGCCCGAACCAGTTGCATAGGCATCCGTACGCTCCAAAATTCCATTCAAAGTAGCACGGTCTGTCACATCAAACACCACCGAGGAATCCGACGTATCAATCAAGTTCTCGGAATAATAAAGATAAGCCTCTTTTTCTTGAGTGAACCGTACGGTAGGTAGACCTACCAAATCTACTGGATCAATCTCAGCTTTCTTTGTCAAAGGATGATCTTCACGAAGGTAGATATGAGTCTGAAATGCAGACAAATCTACAGCTTGCAAGTGAAGTTTATCCAATTTCTGCATGATTCCTTTTGTATTTCTCTCGTTCAAATAAATAATACCAAGCTCGCTATAACCTTGAGCAACCTCATCTAAAATCTGTACTGTAGTAGATTCAAAAATGCGAAAATGAGGGTACTGCGGGTGGCTACGAGAGAACTCCGTAATCAATGGGGGAAGAAAATCATAATGCTGACTTGAAATTGAAAAAGTCTTCTCACCTTCCTCAGGTTGCAAATAGAGATGCTCAAACTGATCAAATCCCTTAACTAAAGCCTGAGCTTTCTCATAGAATTCCATCCCTTTTTGTGTCAAAAAAGTTCCTGAACTAGTTCGGCTAAAAATTTGAAAACCTAACTCTTTTTCCAAATCACGAATGGAAATGGACAAACTAGGCTGGGACACATACATTTTCTCAGCCGCCTCTCGAAATGTACCACTGTTTGCAATGGCTACAACGTAGCGTAATTGTTGAATATTCATACCTGATACCTCTTAAAACTGCTTCTACCATTATATCAAAAAAAGCAAGAATTTGCTGAACTCTTGCGTTTTCGCAAATAGACTAGCCCGTCCTGTTCTTCAAAACTAATTTCTTGTATAACTTCCAGGTTCCCAATTTCTCTTCTTCAACTGCAATTTGAAAGGCTTTGGAATTTCTGTTCGCCAAATCATCAATGACTAATTTTACTAAGTTGGAACCCATACCACTTCCTCTGAACATTTCATCTACTACTGAACGTAGAACTTATAGGCAGCGCAACAGTGCAGATGGCAAAATATTTTTATCCTATAGAGAAGATATTGCCGTCTTAAATCACTTCTATCGTACACTTTTAAAAATAGCAAAATCAAATTACAAAAAAGACTCTCCGAAAACAACTCGGAAAGCCTATTGTAAAGCCATTTTCAGACTTATTTTGCGATTGGATAAACAGATACTTGTTTCTTATCGCGACCTTTACGTTCGAAGCGTACAACGCCTTCTACTTTAGCGTAAAGAGTGTCATCTCCACCACGACCTACGTTAGCTCCTGGATAGATTTTTGTACCACGTTGGCGGTAAAGGATTGAACCACCTGATACAGTTTGGCCGTCAGCAGCTTTCGCACCAAGGCGTTTCGCTTGTGAGTCACGACCGTTTGACGTTGAACCTCCACCTTTTTTGTGGGCCATAAATTGCAAGTTAGCAAGATTCAAGTTTAACATATGTTATTCCTCCGAATTTCTGTAATGATTGCTTCAAGCTACGCGATTAAGCGTTGATAGCGTTGATAACAACTTTTGTGTAAGGTTGACGGTGACCTTGTTTGCGGTGGCTACCTTTTTTAGGTTTGTACTTGAAGGTAACAACTTTTTTCTGTTTACCTTGTTTTTCAACAGTACCAACAACAGTAGCGCCTGCTACGAGTGGAGTACCCACAACAGTTTTCTCACCACCAACAAGAACTACTTCTTCGAAAGTAACTTCTTGACCTGCTTCAACGTTCAATTTTTCAACGTAGATAGCTTGACCGACTTCAACTTTAACTTGTTTGCCGCCAGTTTTAATGATTGCATATGTGCTCATTATGCACCTCCTATGATTTTTGGGTCTTACCCGAATTTGATGTGAAGACTCGCCTAGTACCGTGGGACGAACCACTTACTCTACTCTCAACGAAAGAACGGCATTCGTGCGGTTGCACAGGATGTGTGCATAGTCAACAGTCCTATTATAACAAAAACACCTGCAAATGCAAGTGTTTTGTATCATTTTTTTACATTTCAAAAACTTCGCTCTCCTGCTTGTTTGGTAAGAATAGAGAGAGGACGATTCCGACAAGAGCTGGTAATAACCATGCTAATGATTGTCCTGCCAATGGCAGAGCTGAGATGATTTTTGAAACAGCAGTCCAGTTGAATTGTCCTGCTAACACTTCTACCAATGACAAAGCTGTCACAAGTCCCACAGTTAATTGCATACCATAAGTCGAAAGCGGTACAAATTTGTTAACAATGGTAATCAAGACAATACAGATAGTGATTGGATAGAGAACCAAAAGAACTGGAACAGAGAAGGTGATGATATTGTTCAAACCGAGGTTGGCAATCCCAAAGCCAATCAAGGTAAAGATAGTCGCATATACTTTGTAGCTAAAACGTGGGAAACGCTCAGCGAAAAATTCACCTGAAGAAACAATCAAGCCAGCCGTCGTCGTAAAGCAAGTAACGATAACCATAGCAGCTAAGAAAATTTGTGCACCTGGTCCAAAAATAGCCTGTGTTGCTTGCGAAAGAATGTAAACACCCTTGTTGGTATCGGAAGCCAAAACATCCGCAGGCACAGGAAAATGATTTCCTAAAAAAGCCAAACCAACATATAGAGCTGAGAATGCCAAGGCTACAACTAAGCCAACAGACCAAATAGTTGATACATATTCCCTTTTGCTTGAGAAACCAAGTTGTTTCAAGGTATTTACTGCTACGACACTAAAAGCAATAGAAGCAAGTGCGTCGAGTGTATTGTATCCCTCGATAAATCCTGTACCAAATGCCTGTCCTGCTGAGTAAGCTTCCGAAGCTGGTAACGGACTTGTTGATCCGTACTTAACAATACCAAGCACCACCAAAATCACAATCAAAATCGCAAAAACAGGGGTTAAAATACGTCCGATACTATTTAAGATTTGAGATGGATTGAGGGCAATCAGATAAGCTGCCACAAAGTATAGAGCTGTAAAGCCAAACAACCAAAGACCGAGATTCGCATCGCCCAATAATGGCGCAATACCAATTTCAAAGGACGTTGTAGCTGTACGCGGAATGGCAAAGAAAGGACCAATCGCCAAATACAAGGCAACAAGATAAATCGTTGCAAAAGTCGGTGAAATCTTGCGAGAAATCTCATGTACATAACCTTTGGGGTTCAATGTTCCGACAATCAGGGCAATGACTGCAATACCGACACCCGAAACGACAAATCCTAAAATAGCAGGCCAGAAATTCTCACCAGATAAGACACCAAGTGCAGGTGGGAAAATCAAGTTTCCTGCACCAAAAAACATACCAAACAGGAGTAATCCTGTTAGTGCTCCTTTTTTCATAATAACTCCTTTGTTTTTTTCTGAAGTCTTATTATATCATACAAATTCGATTTTTCCGAACGATTCGTATTAAAAAATCCAGCAATAGCTGGATTTAAATGTATGCCAAAACAATTGAATTCTACAGTAAGTCTTCAATTAAACTATCCACTTCGTCTTTCACTTCTTCTTTCGGTGTGATTTCAGTTACGATAATCCCAGCCACAGCTCGTTCCACCAAGCCTTCTACATCCATTCGAGCCTCGTATTGCTCGACATTTTTGATTTTAGGGTTAGTTTTTGGACGGTCAGGGGCAAAGATGGTACAGCAATCCTCAAATGGCTGGATGGAAATATCAAAGGTATCAATTTCTTGTGCAATATCAATGATTTCCAACTTGTCCATGGTAACGACTGGACGGATAACAGGTGTATTTGTCACCGCATTGATAGCCTGCATGGATTCCAGGGTCTGACTTGCCACTTGTCCTAGACTTTCACCATTGATAATAACCATGGCACCACGCTCTTCCCGTACTCGGTCTGTAATCCGCATCATGAAGCGACGTGTCAAGGTCATCAAATAAGCTTCAGGTGCCTTTTCCTTGATTTCTTCCTGAATTTCTGTAAACGGCACTTCAATAAAGGTGATATTACCACCAAAGGCAGTCAATTTGCGAGTCAAATCATGGGCTTTTTTAAGCGCACCCGGGCTAGTATAAGGCGGACTTGCAAAGTGCAGGGCTTCGATTTCAACCCCACGTTTCAGTGCTAAATAGCCCGCAACAGGCGAATCAATACCACCTGATAACATAAGCGTTCCTTTTCCAGATGTTCCAACTGGCAGACCGCCTGCCCCCTTGATTTCTTCATGAGAAATATAAGCAGCATCAGGACGGATTTCCACTCGCAAGGTAATATCTGGTGACTTCATCTGTACCTGTACATTTGGAATAGCTGTAAAAACCGCATCTCCAAGGACTTGGTTAAGGTCACGGCTGTCCAATTCAAAACTGTGATCACTACGACGCGCAGCAATCTTGAAGGTCATCCCTTCCTTGTAAATGGTCTGCATTATTTCCACAACCGCTTCTTTCAAAGCTGGAACAGACTTTTCAATCTTATAAGACGGTGCGAAATTTTGGATCCCAAAAATCTTCTTCAAAGAAGCTGAAACTTCCTGATAATCCGCCCCATTCAAATAGACATGACCACGGTCACGGTCAAAATAAACGGTCACTTCTGGGTAAACAGAAAGGACATGCTTGATATTATTGCGGAGTTTGTTGACAAACCGCATCTTGTTTTTCCCTTTAGTTGACAATTCGCCATAGCGAATCATAATTTCTGAATAGTTCATTCTACCTTACTTTCTGTGTGTTTTGATAAATTTGTTTGAAAATCGTGAGGAATTGTTCGATTTGCCCCATATCGTTGTCATCATCCAAGCTGATACGGACGGCAGTTTGAGCCAACTTCTGCGGAACCCCCATAGCAATTAGGGTTCCAGCCGGTTTTCCAGCCTTGGACGAGCAGGCTGAGGTTGTCGAAATGTAAATCTGGTGGTCTTCAAAGGCATGGACAATGACCTCGCCACGGATGTTTTTAATTCCGAAAGTTACAATACTGGGCACAAAGTCCTCTAGCCCAGAAAAAACTGTCACATCGTCGTATTTGCCCAATTCATCCACAAGGATCTGCTTCATGGCTGCCAGTCGCTTTTGGCTATCTGCTGCCTTGTCCAAGGTCAAGCGGAGCGCCTTAGCTGTCGCAGCAATGCCAGCCACATTTTCCGTGGTTGAGCGTTTATCGCTTTCCTGTCCTCCCCCTGTCAATAGCGGAGCGATTTTCTTGCCAGCTTTGATATAGACGAAACCTACTCCTCTGACAGAGTGGAATTTGTGACCTGAAAAACTGGCAAAATCAACTCGGTCTGTCAAATACCGTTCCGTCGGCACTTTGCCGATAGCCTGCACCGCATCCACATGGAATGAGATGGTTGGCTTATCAGCTAACAGTTGAGATATTTCCTGAATGGGCTGAATAGCACCAATTTCATTGTTGACGGCCATGATAGAAACCAGTGTGGTATCTGGACGAATCAAGCTTTCTAAGGCTGAAACATCAACAAAACCTTGGGCATTGACCGGAGCCAAATCAACCTCAAAACCTTGCGTTTTGAGCCAAAGCGCAGATTCTTTTACGGCTGGGTGTTCGATAGCCGAAACGATGATGTGCTTGCCCAGGTGTGCCTTTTCAAATGCCACTCCCTTGATGACCCAGTTGTCACCTTCCGTACCACCTGAGGTGAAAAAGATTTCTTTGCTATCCTGGCCAAGCAATTCTGCGATTTGCTTGCGAGATGCTTCCAAAATACGGGTTGCCTGACTGCCTAGACTATGGAGGCTAGAGGGGTTTCCCCAGATTTTTGTCGCCACTTCCGTATAGGTCTTGAGAACTTCTGGATAGACCTGTGTCGTTGCCGCATTATCAAAATAAATCATTTTTTATATTCCTTTTATTGCAATAGTCCTATTTTATCATGTTTTCATGCCTTTCGGCAATCTTTAAGATAGTTTTAAACTTCCTATCTTAAACTAAAGGTGGAGGTACATCATGAATACACGTAAGAATACAAATAAAAAACCGGCTGGTTTAACTAATTTTCAAAAATATTTAACCTTTATCGGGTCTATTTTAGGGATTATCACTGCCTGCATCACTATCTACACCTTTACAGCAAAACCTGCAACATCCTCAACATCTCCAAGTACTACCATTTCATCATCCAGCGCCACTAGCCCCAGCCAATCATCAAGCGACAATCCATTAACAGAAGTACAAGATTCAACAAGTTCAAGCTCCGAAACAACATCCTCAACCCAAACCGAGACCAGCTCTTTAGTAGAGTCGACTGTCTCTTCCTCGTCTACAGAAACGTCTGCTACCCAAGCTTTGGAGACAAGGACAGAAACCAGTACTGATACAGAGGTAACTAGTGGGGCATCCGAAACGACTTCTAATCAATAGCACAAAAATATTTGTTTTACATTCTTGGATTTGATATACTAATTTCAAGAGGTGTGCAATATGAAATACGTCATTCTAAAAACGCCGATTTTCGTTTGGCTACTGATTTTTGCGCTTATACAAATCTTCGCCTTATCGTCATTTTTACCAGAACCATTTGATACTCGTTCATTGCTCCCCATGGGAGTATTGACCGGTTGTTCAATCAGGGTTTCCAGTGAAGTTAAAGACCAGGATGGTCAGTATGCTCCATTTAAGTACTTATGGTGGGTGATACTAGGATGGACTGTAATCGGTATTCTATTTGGTATCACTATAAAAGCACCACTAGAATTGCACATTGCCCTGATTGTACATGCAATCGCAGGGGGAATAGGCTACCGCCTTATTGAACGTTATGCAGTTTATCGCTATCATTATTTACAAACTAAAAAGAAAGGCTAACCCTTTCTTTTTTATTAATTATAATCTATTCCTTAACGCATCAATATCCGCTTGACTAGTTGACCAGCTGGTCGCAAAGCGGATGATACTGTGGCTATCGTCGTATTTCTCCCAGAAGCCATAGGCAATTCCAACTTCTGTCAATCTAGTCAATTCTTCATTCTTAACAATAACAAATTGCTGATTGGTCGGGGATTTGAGATAGAATTGAAAGCCTTTCTCTTCCAAAATCTGGGTCAGTTGCTCTGCCATTGCTATAGCATGACGCCCCAATTCAAGATACAAGTCATCAGTAAATAAGCAATCAAACTGGATACCTGTCACTCTTCCTTTCGCCAACAAGGCACTATGGTGTTTGACAATCGATACGAAATTCTTAGGCTGGTTGTTCTTTGTAAATACCAAAGCTTCCCCCATCAAGGCACCGAGTTTTGTCCCACCAATGTAGAAAACATCTGTCAGCTCTGCAATTGTCTTCAAATCAAGATCCGTATCGCGTGCAGCAAGACCATAACCCAAACGAGCTCCATCTAAAAAAAGCGGGATGTTATGATGACGACAAACTGTTGACAAGGCTTCTAACTCTGACTTGCTATAAAGTGTACCATACTCTGTTGGATGGGAAATATAAACCATTCCTGGATGAACCATGTGAGCATGATTAGCATCTGCGTAGAAATCGGAAATATAGTTCTCAACTTCACTTGCGACAAGTTTGCCATCCGTATGCGGTAAGGCCAACACCTTATGGCCTGTAAATTCAATTGCCCCTGCTTCATGAACTGCAATATGACCAGTATCCGCTGCAATGACTCCTTCATAGGAAGCTAACATAGACGAAATGACAATTTGATTGGTCTGCGTGCCACCTGCTAAAAACGTAACTTGTGCATGAGGACAGTCCGTAGCAAGTCTGATTTTTTCGATAGCAGATTCAGTATATTTATCAGTGCCATATCCAGATAAACCTTCTTGGTTGCTTGCAACTAAGGCTTCTAGCAAGGCGGGATGGGCACCTTTGTTATAGTCATTTTCAAAATGTAACATATCATAGCCTCCTTGATATAATATAACAAAAAAGCCTGTTAATGCAGGCTTTTCAATTTAGTCCACCCTGAGGGAATCGAACCCCCATCTCAAGAACCGGAATCTTACGTGATATCCATTACACTAAGGGTGGAAAGGAAAAACTTGCACAAGGCAAGTTTTTATATGAATTACAATTCAATGTCACCGAAAAGATCAGCCATTGAGAAACCAGATTGAGTTTCTGGCAATTCGTAATCACGTTTTTCTTCACGTTTTTGACGACGTGGACGTGGAGCACGTTTTTCAGCTTTTTCTTCACCTTCAACTGCTGCTGGACGCTCTTCCAAAGCTTTGATAGAAAGTGATACACGCTCATCAGCTGCGTTCACTTCAAGAACTTTAACAGTTACTTCTTGACCTACTGACAAAGCGTCTTTTGGATTTTCAACACGTTTGTGTGAAATTTGTGAAATGTGTACCAAACCATCGATACCTGGCAATACTTCAACGAAAGCACCGAAGTCAGTCAAGCGTTTTACTTTACCTTCGATTACATCACCAGCTACCAATTTTTGCTCAACGCCATCCCATGGACCAGGCTGTGTAGCTTTCAATGACAATGATACGCGACCTTCAACTTCATCGATTGCAAGAACTTTAACTTCAACTTCTTCACCAACTGTTACAGCTGATTTAGGAGATACGTTACGCTCGTGAGACAATTCAGTCAAGTGTACCAAACCATCTACACCACCAAGGTCGATGAATGCACCGAAGCTTGTGATACGTGCAACTTTACCAGTCACAACTTCACCAACTGCCAATTTACCGAATACTTCAGCACGTGCAGCTGCAGCTGCAGCTTCAACAACGTCACGACGTGACAAGATGAAACGGTTCTCAGCAGGATCAACTTCTTTGATTTTGGCATCAAATTCTTGACCTACAAAACGCTCAGTGTTACGAGTGAAACGGCTGTCGATCATTGAAGCTGGGATGAAACCACGAAGACCTTCAAATTCAACTGCAAGACCACCTTTAACGGCACGAGTTACTTTAACTGTAACAACTTCTTCTTCACGACCAACAAGCTTGTCCCATGCTTTACGTGCTTCCAAACGTTTTTTAGATACAAGATAAGTAACAGTGTCTGTATCTTTACCAACAACTTGGCGAAGTACTAACAATTCAAGTGTTTCACCAACTTTTACAAGGTCGTTGATATCAGCATCACGGTCGTTAGTCAACTCACGAAGAGTCAATACGCCTTCAACACCAGTACCTGAGATAGCTACGTTTGCTTGACCAGCATCAACTGTCAATACTTCTGCAGTTACCACATCACCAGGTGTAACTTCGCTTACACTGTTCAACAAATCTTCAAATTCGTTCATTATAAAAAAACCTCCGACAATCAGGTCTTTCGACCCAACATAAAATATATTTTATTTAAGGCACACGCAAGGACAACAACAATTAGACATCTTTGACGAACTAGACTATATCTAGTACCTTTACTGGGGTAGCTGGATTCGAACCAACGCATGAGGGAGTCAAAGTCCCTTGCCTTACCGCTTGGCGATACCCCAAAAAATAGATACAATTCATTTATTTACTAATCATAAGAAATTGAACTCGAGATTAATTTCTTAGAAAAATAGATAGCCTTCCTTGAGTGTTAACACTCAGCGTCAGTCTCCTAATTTTCTACAGAAATTTCTGGTAAACCAGAACATATCTCGTATCTTAGTTGAACACGGACTAAAATCCTAGTGAAAAAGATAAACTTCCCTGTGTGTTTAGCACACTGCGTCAATTTCCTATTTTCGTACGGATTTCTTAACGTCCTTTGTATCCTGTTCAATGGAGAGAGAGGGATTCGAACCCCCGAACCCGAAGGAGCGGATTTACAGTCCGCCGCGTTTAGCCTCTTCGCTATCTCTCCGTACACTAACAGTCACTATTCTAACATAAAATAGCGACTATTACAAGTCTTTTAGTGACTTAAATTATAATTTTCAATAATATTTCCGACTGCTTTTTCTAATTTTTTGTAAAAGCTTTCGGTATTTCCGTTTTTAATAACTGCAAAGTTATTTTCAGCCAATTCTGCAATTTCTCCAATTACTTTTTTACCTATAACAAGGCGGTAGCCAGGGAACTCTTCTCTATTGACAAGAACTTTGCTATCTTCAATCTGAATTTCAATTTTTTTATCTTTTTTACTCATTTTCAAACCTCACTTTTACTATTCTACAAAAAAAGAGAAGAGCTTGCAAGTGCAAGCCTTCTGAAATTAATCTACTTCGACAATCCAACCTTCTGGCGCTTCAATATCACCAAACTGGATACCTGTTAATTCTTCATACAATTTACGAGTGACAGGTCCTACTTCTGTTTCACTATGGAAAACATGGAGTTTGTCTGCAATCTGGATACCACCAATTGGTGAGATAACTGCAGCTGTTCCGCAAGCTCCTGCTTCGACAAACTGGTCTAATTCTTCGACAAGGACTTCACGCTCCACAGCCTTCATACCCAGACGATGCTCTGCCAAGTACAAGAGAGAATACTTGGTAATAGACGGCAAGATTGATGGTGAAATCGGTGTGACAAACTCGTTATCAGCTGTGATACCAAAGAAATTAGCAGACCCCACTTCTTCAATCTTGGTGTGGGTAGCTGGATCCAGGTAGATGACATCTGAGAAGCCCTGCTTTTTGGCATATTGGCCCGGTAAGAGCGACGCCGCGTAGTTACCACCAACCTTGGCTGCCCCTGTTCCATTTGGTGCCGCACGGTCGTACTTGTCTTGGATGAGGAAGTTGGTCGGAGCCAGGCCGCCTTTGAAATAGTTACCAACCGGCATGGCAAAAACTGTGAAAATGTACTCTTCCGCAGGTTTGACGCCGATGATGTCGCCGACACCAATCAGGAGCGGACGGAGATAAAGGGTACCACCAGTTCCATAGGGAGGAACGTAGTCTGCATTGGCTTTGACCACTTCTTTACAAGCCTTGATGAAAAGATCCGTCGGTACAGGCTCCATGAGCAAGCGGTCAGCTGTCCGTTGCAGGCGCTCAGCGTTTTGGTCTGGACGAAAGAGCTGGAGTTTTCCATCCTTGGTACGATAGGCTTTAAGGCCTTCAAAAGCCTGCTGGCCATAGTGAAGGGCTGGTGAGCTTTCTGAAATGTGCAATTCCGCATCTTCGGTCAACTGCCCTTCAGACCATTGGCTGTTTTTGAAATGAGCGATGAAGCGGTAAGGTAGTTTCATATAAGAAAAACCAAGGTTTTCCCAGTCAATGTTCACTGTCATATAGTTTCTCCAAATTCATTTTTTAATATTTTACTACTTTTGAAAGTGATTTTCAATTAAAAATTCAGAAAATTTTGTGAATATAAGAAAAAGCCTGGTAAACCAGACTCTTACTCTTTAAAAACAAATTCTAGTTGAATTTCAGGTGAGATAGCACTAAATAAATTTTGATAGTAGTTTTTGGCTGACTCTTTTATGTCTTCCTGATAATCTGCTAAAAACTTTTCTTGCTCTACCGACTGAAATTCATCTGTGATGAGTTGGGCAGTATCGATTTCTTCTGTCGCAAAACTCAGTATCTCACCACTCTTATCATATAAGGTATAAGGTTCTTCTGCATCTAATTCCAATCCAATGACTTCAAAGGCTGGAAGGGTAATTTTGTACCGATTTTCAGAAAGATGTTCAATGGATACAGGACTTTTGATACCAAATTTTGCTTTGTACTTGATAATTAAGAGGGCTGATTTTTCTGAGAAGGGCATTTCTTGACCAAATAAGACCGTGTAGTTTTTAGCGGTCACAATTTTCTGGACAGCTGTATTTAGAAATACCAATTCATTGACTTGCTCGACAGACTCAATAGCCGCATGGACACTCACTTCCTGCTGATTACTCTTTTCACCAGAGATGTAGCCGTATCCCCATACACCACACAATAACAGAAGGAAGGACAGAACAAGCCATAGATAGACTTTTATACTGAAAAATAATTTGATAATTTTCATAGCATTTACCTCCTCTACAGTATAGCAAAAAGACTTCTTTGCGAGCAATCTTTTCATCTTTTTTAGTCTATCCAGGCTCTGAAGACTTCTTCATCGGAAATGGTATCCGAAATGAAGCTACCGTTGCTAGTGCGTTCAGACAGGCTAAGCTGGGTCACATCAACCTCATAGAGTTTGCCTGTTTTGGACTGCACGTGAAGGATTTGACTTGTCGTATCATCTTCATTTGCCGTGCTAAAGAGATCAAAATCACCCTGATCCGTCAAGACTGGACCTGCCGCAAAGACACGGTGAGGCTTAGCCTTGAGTTCGCGAAGCACCTGCAAACCACGCTTGGCACGGCTGGTCACAGGGATTTCCTCCGTCGCCATCCGCTTAAGGCTACCACGCTGGGTCAGGAGATAGACGGAGCTGGTATTGCTGATAAAGGCCGCAGCCACCACATCCTCGTCCTTGAGGTTAACCGCCTTGACACCGGCCGCCTTGGCACCGATGATTGGCACTTCTTCGATGTTAAATCGCAGAGCGTAGCCCTTTTCTGTCATGAGCATGATGTCATCCAAGACTACAGGCGATACAGTAATAACCACATCCTCTGCATCTTTGAGTTTGGCATACTTGGTTGACTTGGACTTGTAAGTCCGCCATGGCGTGAACTCCTTCCGCTCCACACGCTTGATTTGACCGTATTTGGTCACCGCGAAATAAGTCCCCTCTTCAAAATTCTCTACCAATTCAGCGAAGATAATCTCTTCATTGGTATCAAAGTTCATGAGAGTCTGGCTCAGGTGTTCACCAATGTCCTTCCAACGAATATCTGTCAACTCATGAACAGGTCGGTAGATAACATTTCCAAGATTGGTAAAAAGCAAGAGGTGCTGAGTTGTCTTGGCATTCTGCAAGAAAATCAGCTGGTCATCATCCCGCTTACCCATTTCTTCAAGCGTTGAGGCATTGAAAGAACGAGGACTTGTCCGTTTGATGTAACCTGCCTTGGTCACGCTGACAAAAGTTTCTTCCTCGACAATCAGACTGGCAGTATCAATCTCAATCGTTTCTGCCTGATCCTGCAATTCACTCAAACGAGGATTGCCGAACTGCTTCTTGACCTCACGCAGTTCCTTCTTCATAAGATTGAACATGGTCCGCTCATCGCCGATAATAGCTGCCAAGGTCTGAATCTGCTCGCGTAGGGCTGCTTCTTCATTTTCCAAGGTCACAATGTCGGTATTGGTCAAGCGGTAGAGTTGCAAGGTCACGATTGCTTCTGCCTGCTCCTCGCTGAACTCATAGCTGATTTTCAGGTTTTCCTTAGCATCCGCCTTGTTTTCAGAAGCACGAATAAGGGCAATAACCTCGTCCAAAATGGAAACGACGCGGATTAAACCCTCTACGATGTGAAGGCGTTTCTCTGCTTTTTCCTTGTCAAACTTAGAACGGGCAATGATAATCTCACGGCGGTGGGCGATGTAGCTGGACAGAATCTTCTGCAAGCCAACCTGACGCGGTGTGAAATTATCAATCGCCACCATGTTAAAGTTGTAATTGATTTGTAGGTCGGTGTATTTGTAGAGGTAGTTGAGAATGGTTTGCTCATCGCTATCTTTTTTCAGCTCAATGGCAATCCGCAGACCTGTCCGATCTGACTCATCACGCACCTCGGCAATACCAGGCACCTTGTTGTTGACACGGACATCATCAATCTTCTTGACCAAAACAGCCTTGTTGACTTCATACGGAATCTCAGTAATGACAATCTGTTTCTTACCAGCCTTGAGTTGCTCGATTTCACAACGGCTACGGACAACGACACGGCCCTTACCAGTTTCATAGGCTTTCTTGATTTCGTCAGCCCCTTGGATAATGGCACCTGTTGGGAAGTCTGGTCCAGGCAAGAACTCCATCAACTTTTCTAACTTAGCTGTTGGATGATCAATCATGTAGACAACGGCATCGATGACCTCCGCTAGATTATGCGGCGGGATGTCAGTCGCGTACCCTGCTGAAATTCCTGTCGCTCCATTGACCAAGAGATTAGGGAAGGCAGCTGGTAGCACAGTGGGTTCTTTTTCCGTATCGTCAAAGTTCCAGGCAAATGGTACGGTCTTTTTCTCGATGTCAGCCAAGAGATAGCCAGCCATTTCCGAAAGGCGAGCCTCGGTGTAACGCATAGCTGCTGGCGGATCGCCGTCCATGGAACCGTTGTTTCCGTGCATCTCCACCAAAATCTCGCGGTTCTTCCAGTCCTGACTCATGCGGACCATGGCATCATAAATAGAGGAATCACCGTGCGGGTGGAAATTCCCCATGATATTTCCGACTGACTTGGCAGACTTACGGTAACCCTTGTCAAAAGTGTTGCCGTCCTTATTCATAGAATAAAGAATCCGACGTTGCACGGGCTTGAGACCGTCACGAATGTCCGGCAGGGCCCGCTCCTGAATAATGTATTTGGAGTAGCGACCAAAACGCTCTCCCATGATGTCCTCAAGGGACATGTTTTGAATGTTTGACATAAATTAAGATACAAAGGGACGATTCAGTCCCGTGTTCAGTTATTTCTACTAACCGAACATTCCTTTCTTTGTTTCTTGGTGGGAAGTTAAATTTTCTTTCTTTTTTACTTTTTTGATAATCACCTTAAGTAGTGGGAACGGAAGAGAGCTTATATAGCAATTTCTGTTGCGATATCCTTAACTAAACATTAGTTCTTTACCTAAGTTCTCTGATAAAAGAAAGCAATCATATCCCCTACTCTATCATAAAGATTGTCATCAACATATGCTAATTTCTCAATTTCTAATTCCTCATCATCAATCAAATTTTCTTGATAAGCTTGAGCATATTCACCACACGATTTTAGATAATCCATTATTAAAACTAACTCTTGCTTCTGTTGAGAAGAAAGGAGTTTTCCTTTATAGAGAGTCTCCTTTATGAATCGACAGTAGTTTGAGTGCTCTTCACACCAATTGACATTGCCATTTGCTTGAGCTTCCCAACGAAGTTTTTCTAATTGTCGAAGTAATTCACCTTGTAAAGTAGAAGAAATCCCGTATTTAGGCACATCTGCTCGCCAAATTGAACGTAGAACCTCTGTATACTGAGAAGCATAAGGAACTTTCTTAAGTTGCTCGATAGTTGGCTTTTTTCTTAAAAACTTTATCATAGCTACTCTTCCGCCTTCCACTGGCTTGCTTGCCAGCTTCTAAAGTCATCGACATCTGTTTTGATTAATTTCAAACAGGCATTAAGGACAAAGGCATCGTCAAGTAGACCTGCTCCAAGGATGAAATCTGGTAAGGCATCAATAGGACTGAAAAAATAAATCAAAGCACCTATAATTGCGAGGATTGTCGCTTTGGGTAACTTGCTGTAATCTCTACGGATATAGCTTCGCACCATGGAAATCAAGCCTGGAATAGCCGCAAACTTATCTCCGCCAAAAGGCATACGAGACAGTTTCCGTTCCGTGCTATGTAAAAAATGTTCTAATTTTCCTTGCTCAGATAGCAAGTTTTCTGCATGTTGCCGAGTTTTGGAAGATTGCCAAATCTTCAATGCTTGGCCAAATTTCTCTTCCAACTCCTGTTTGTTTTTAAATGGCTTGCGCTTTCGTGCCCATTCAGACAACCGTTTTTGAAAACGGTCAGTTAATTTTACTCTTAGTGGCATAAAACACCTCACATCATTTGTTTATGCTAGATTTACAAATCCTCAATACGATATAGGTTGTAACCCTCATAGTAATAAGAATGGTCGATGCCCTTGAAATAAGTAGCCTGACCAAGATCTTCCGTTAAGGCTTGCAATAACAGATATTTAAGCTCTCCTGTTGACACATGGCTTCTAACCATTGCATTGAAATATTCATCTTTATCAATGCTATTCCAGTCAACAACCCTACCCAAACTATCCCGTAGCATACAATCCAACCAGATACGCATACTGCGTCCATTTCCTTCTCGGAATGGATGTGCAATGTTCATATCTGCATATTTTTCAACGATTTCATCAAAGGTTTCGTGAGGTAGCTTGTCGATATAGGCCAAAGACTGCTCAAGAAAGATACGTGGAGCGAATTGAAAATTATCTTTGGTTGGCAATGTTGACATCACGAATCTTACCTGCAAAGTCGTAAATATCCTCAAATAAAGCTTGATGAATGTGTGCCAAACCGGCAAAGGTTCCAACTTCTATCTGGAATAACTGACCATTTTCGAACAGTTGAGCTGCTTTTTTCTTGCTGATTTGTTCTTCAAGACGGGCTAATTCAGCCGAATTTTCAATCTCCAATTTATTTTCTAAAACCATATGGCACCTCAACTTCCCTGAGATTATTTAGTAAAAGCTGTCGATTCCTCCAAGGTAAACTTAACATTGTCTTCAATCAACTTGCGGCGTGGCTCGACCTTGTCGCCCATAAAGACAGATACACGGCGTTAGGAACAATCGATTCCTATCACAAATCATCGAATTGAATAGTTTATAGTATTAGTTTGCTATATTTTCAACAAATTGATAGACCTTTTGGGACCAATCTGCCATCCCATCCTGACCATAGTCTAAATAATAAACTTTTGAAGACATATCTAGGGGAATAATTGTCTCAAAATGAGATTTTTCACTTGAAGGAACAATACAGGCAAACAAATATTTCAAACTTAAACAATCCCTGACCTTTGCAGGGTGGTATCCATCAAAAACATAACCATCTGCATTGACTATATCGTCGTACTTAAAATGAAAACTTACGCCTGGAATAAAAGAATTCCCCAACTCTTCCTCTGTTGGTTCTCTACCTAGTAATCTTTCCATTGCAAGTCTGTAGCCAGAACTTGTATTTGACCAACCTAGCATGACATAATCAAAATAATCTTCTGGATCACCTGCTGCGTTTCGATTATCCTGAACGAGTTCTTGATGAGTTTTGTTGAACGCACGAACAGCGGACAATAATTGACCACTCATGAAAATCTCTTGTGCAGTTTCGACAGTACACGTATGACTTAAAAAATCCGAATAAACGTAATTACCACCAACATCATATGTTGAGGCCACAATCTTTTTCGAAGGAGTAAATGGAAATGCAGTGGGTGAGCAACAAGATAAATAGACAAGTTGTTCAAGCATTACTTTGTCTTCACAATCTATTAGCGTCTCTCTGCCGTAAAGTTTCTCATAAGCTAAAAAAGCTACAATTTTCTCTAATTCCCAATCTTGAATATTAGGATAGTCAGACAAAGCAAGAAAATAGGTTCCCTTCCATTGGAGACTATAAGATTCATTCCAAATTTGTAATTTCATAACGTAGTCTTACAATTGTATTTCAATTTCTAAAACACCGTACTCTCTTCCAAGGTAAACTTCACATTGTCTTCAATCCACTTGCGACGTGGCTCGACCTTGTCGCCCATGAGGACAGACACACGGCGTTCAGCACGGGCTAGGTCTTCAATGGTGACACGGATGAGGGTACGGGTTTCAGGGTTCATGGTCGTTTCCCAGAGCTGATCGGCATTCATCTCACCAAGCCCCTTGTAGCGCTGGAGGATAAAGCCCTTGCCAAAATCCTTGCGGAGATCTTCTAATTCTCCATCAGACCAAGCATAAGCAATCTTTTCTGCCTTTCCCTTGCCTTTGGACATCTTGTAGAGCGGCGGAAGGGCGATATAAACCCGGCCTGCCTCTACTAGCGGTCGCATATAGCGATAGAAGAAGGTCAGCAAGAGGGTCTGAATGTGAGCACCGTCCGTGTCCGCATCGGTCATGATAATAATCTTGTCATAGTTGACATCTTCGATAGTGAAATCCGACCCAACACCTGCACCAATGGTGTAAATCATGGTATTGATTTCTTCGTTTTTGAGGATGTCCGCCATTTTTGCCTTGGCGGTATTGATAACCTTACCACGCAAAGGTAGAATGGCTTGAAACTTGCGGTCACGGCCTTGTTTGGCAGAACCTCCGGCCGAATCTCCCTCGACCAGATAGAGTTCATTTTTGGCTGGATTTTTGGACTGGGCTGGGGTTAATTTCCCTGACAAAAGGCCCTTATCCTTCTTGTTTTTCTTACCGTTTCGGGATTCGTCACGCGCCTTACGCGCAGCCTCTCGGGCGTCACGCGCCTTAATGGCTTTACGAACTAGATTAGATGCTAGCTCGCCATTTTCCAAAAGGAAGAAGGTCAGCTTGTCCGACACAATGCCGTCCACCACAGGGCGAGCAAGCGGGCTACCCAGCTTGTCCTTGGTCTGTCCTTCAAACTGCAAATGCTCTTCTGGCACAAGGATAGAGAGGACCGCAGACAAACCTTCACGGTAGTCAGAGCCTTCCAAGTTCTTGTCCTTTTCCTTGAGTAAGTTGGTCTTACGAGCATAGTCGTTCATGGCCTTGGTAATGGCTAGTTTGAGACCTGTTTCGTGGGTACCGCCGTCCTTGGTCCGAACGTTGTTGACAAAAGACAGGATATTGTCTGAATAGCCGTCGTTGTACTGCATAGCAACTTGGACTTGGAAACCAGCATCTTCTCCTTCAAAATAAAGGACAGGTGTCAGAGTTTCCTTGTCTTCGTTGAGGTAGGATACAAAGTCCTGAACGCCATTTTCATAGTGATACTCCTCCTGCTCACCTGTTCGCTCATCTGTCAGAGTCATGGTGACTTGCTTGAGCAAGAAGGCTGATTCTTTCAGGCGTTCGGCAATGGTGTTGAACTTGAAATCCGTCGTTGAGAAGATGGTATCGTCAGGCATAAAGGTAACTTTTGTACCTGTTTTTGATTTTGGAGCGGTACCAATCTTCTCTAGGGTCGTGACTGGCTTTCCGCCCTGCTCAAACCGTTGCTTGTAAACAGCTCCGTCACGGGTAATCTCAACTTCCAACCAGCTGGACAGGGCATTGACCACCGAAGAACCAACCCCGTGGAGACCACCTGAAGTCTTGTAGCCACCTTGACCGAACTTACCACCTGCGTGGAGAACGGTGAAGATGACTTCAACTGTTGGCTTGCCTGTTGCATGCATACCAACGGGCATCCCGCGTCCACGGTCGGAAACGGACAGACTACCGTCCTTGTTAATAGTCACGTCAATTCGGTCACCGAAACCAGACAGGGCTTCATCGACAGCGTTATCGACAATCTCCCAGACCATGTGGTGCAAGCCATTTCCGTCTGTGGAGCCGATGTACATACCAGGGCGTTTGCGAACGGCATCTAGCCCTTCCAATACCTGAATGGCATCGTCATTGTAATTATTTATATCAATCTCTTTCTTAGCCAAAACTGACCTCCATACTTATCATCCTTTCTATATTACAAGTTTTTTAGCATTTTTGCAAAATATTTCTGTTACCTATCGGCTGAGACAGCTCACAAAATAAGATTTTGGACTAAATTAGATGAAAATATGCTATAATGAAAACATGTTAGTCAATCTTATTTTACTATTTATTGCATATTTGTTGGGATCTATCCCGTCAGGACTTTGGATAGGTCAAACTTTTTTCAATATCAACATTCGTGAGCATGGTTCGGGAAATACTGGAACAACCAACACATTCCGTATTTTAGGTCCAAAGGCTGGTACGATTGTATTTGTAATTGATTTTCTCAAGGGAACGTTGGCAGCCTTGCTTCCGCTGATCTTTCATGCCCAAGGAATTTCTCCGATTGTATTTGGGTTAATGGCTGTACTGGGACACACTTTCCCTATCTTTGCCCAATTCAAAGGTGGAAAGGCGGTTGCAACATCTGCTGGTATGCTTCTGGGCGTCGCACCTGCTTTTTGCCTCTATCTCGTTCTAATCTTTGCCAGTTCACTCTACTTGACGTCCATGGTTTCCTTCTCTAGCGTCTTAGCAGCAGCTTTAGCAATCTTAGGAGCTCTGCTATTTCCAGCAATAGGAATCATCCTGCCAAGCTACGACTGGCTCTTTACAGTGATTATCGTCTTTCTTGGCAGTTTTGTCATCATCCGTCACAAGGAAAATATCCAGCGGATTTTGAAAAAAGAAGAGAACCTTGTCCCATTCGGACTCAATCTAACCAAACAGAAAAAGCGAGTTTAACCACTCGCTTTTAATTTATTTATAGTCTTTTAGTTTACTTTTAGTACTAGGCAACGAGCTGCAGACAGTACTGGAGTACGGCAAAGCGAGTTAACGAAGTAATAAAAGAAAAACTAAATGACTATATGTTGACTTCGACCACTTCTATTCTCTCCCCACCAAGCAAAATCAAATGGCAGTCTACACGATCTATCTTGTAGGCTTTTTTCAATGCCTCCGCATAGAGTTGCATTTGAGCTTGGTAACGTTGGCTGAGTTGGATTGGTTGGTCATATTTGTCTGTCTTGTAATCAAAGAGGACAATATGATCATCATACAGTAGGTAGCCATCGATAATCCCACGAAGGACAAAGTTTTCCTGAGATACAGAATCTGTCTGCAAACTTGCAAATGGAGCTTCTCGGTGGAGTTTGTCCGTATTGGCTAGAATTTCTCTTCCTAAGTCTGTATCAAAGAAATCCAAAATCATCTGAACATTGATTTTATCTTTAATCGCTTGCTCAGCATGAACAGCTTCTAGGGCTGCTCTTACCGTATCTTCTGTCACCAACCAAGACAGATCCAAGCGTTGCATGAGTTCATGCACTGCTGAACCGACTTGGGCTCCAGTGATTTTTGGTTTCTTGGAGAAATCTGGCAAGTTGAAGGTCCGTTTGGGCTGGTATTTTTCCATAACTTCCATGCCTTCTTGTTCCAAAATAGGCTCATAGAGCTTCTTGATTTGACTTGGAGTCCGTAAACTTGGCAATTCTATAGCAGCCTTATAGCGTTCGTTCAACTCTTGGACAGAAGACAACTGGTCCAAGGCCTGGGCGATGTCTTCTGATTGACGAATATCTTTAAGGCTGGCGTCTTCTAGCTTACTCTTCAATGTAAGTTTACCAATCTTCTCCTCTGTCAAATCCTCATCCGTCACAAAGACTTTCTTGAAGTGCAAGTCTTCTCCTGAGAAGGCCTCATCAATGGCTAGAATCCAGTCTTGGAAGGTCGCCATACTTTCACGAGTTGATTGGGCTAGTACGCCATTTTCCTTTTTGCCATCGTATTTTTCAGCTAACTTGTCAGCATTACCCTTTCCAACCAGATACAGCTTCTTCTCAGCACGCGTTAGTGCAACATAAAGCAACCGCATTTGTTCCGAAAGATTGGCAATTTTTAGCTCTTGGAGATTATTTTGATAAGGGAGGGTGTTCATTAAGACTCGCACCTGAGGTAATGGGCTATTTACCTTATCTTTCATATCTGCTAAATATTGGATACCTAGACCATTTTTCCGGCTGATGATGACTGATTGGTAATGGTCTTCCAAGTTAAATCGCTTATCGATGTTCATGAGGAAGACATACTTGAACTCCAAACCTTTTGACTTGTGAATAGTCATAAGCTGTACAGCATTTTGCGGTAGAAACTCTTGTACATCTGCCAAGTCCTTGTCATTTGCTAAGGCACGATCAATCATGGCGATGAAGCGAGACAATCCCTTGTAGCCTGTTTTTTCAAACTGGTTGGCACGCAGACCAAGTGCGTATAGATTGGCCTGACGCTTGCTGCCATTTGGAAGCGCACCGACATAGTCATAGTAGAATTTTTCATTGAACATCTTCCAAATCATGTCATAAATAGAATGCAGTTTGGCATAGGCACGCCAATTTTCCAAAATAGACAAGAAATCCGTGATTTTCTTCTTCAACTTTTCTGACATCAGTTCAGGATGTTGCCCACTTGCTTGCTGGGCTATTTCCATTTTCTGGTAAAAGAAACCTGTCCCGGCCTGCAAGGAAATCCGTGTCAGTTCATCTTCATCGAATCGGAACATAGGTGATTTAAGCAGGGCAACCAAGGCATAGTCATTGAGTGGATTATTGATAACCCGCAAGGTATCCAGCATGATCATGACTTCTAAAGATTGCAGATAGGAGGCTGCTCCGCCATCTGCCACAATTGGAATCCCATGTTTTTCAAAAATGGACATAATGAGGTCATTGTGCGTCCGCTTTTGTACCAAGAGAGTGATGTCCTTGAAGTCTGCTCCTTCTTCATTGTGAAGACGAATAATCTCTTTTGCAACGACCTCAATTTCACCAGCAGTCAGAGGTGTTTCTTCCTCAGCATCTGTTGAAGAGTTTGCGCTATCCTGCTGATCGTAAATCAAGTATTCCATCTCATTCTTGGGCTGGGCAATTTTTTGACCAGGACTACCAGCCACTAGACTGTGGGTGTCGTCATACTTGATTTCCCCTACTTGACGGTCCATCAGGCGCGTGAAAATAGCATTTGTTGCCTCCAAGACTTCAATCTGACTACGGAAATTTTCCTTGAGCAAAATCAATTTCCCAGACTGAGGATTTGCCTGATACAGTTCAAATTTCTCTTGGAAAATCATCGGATCCGCCTGACGGAATCGATAGATGGACTGCTTAATATCACCCACCATAAAGCGGTTGTGACCGTTAGACAGCAGGTCCAGCATTCGCTCTTGGCTATGGTTGTTATCCTGGTACTCGTCCACCATGACTTCGTGATATTTCTCTTGGAAAAACTGGCGAATGTCCGCATTTTCTTCTAAAATACGAATAGCGAAATGCCCAATGTCGCCAAATTCAAAGGCTGCTTCCTTGATTTTGACATCCAGATAAGCCTGCGAAAAATCCAAGACAAAGTCACGTAATAATATCAGTAGTGGCAAAGCTTGAACCTGATAGTCTTTCAGCAGGGTCAATTCATAAACTTCCTGACCCAAATCTCGTAGTTCTGAGATAATCTGGCTCTTACCAGCATTGTATTCTTCTTTAAAGGCTATCAAATGCTCATCTTTTGGTCGATTGGCATTGGTCAGGCCCTTGCCTCTGGACTGATTATTGATGAGAAGAATTCTTTCAACCCGTTCCATCAAGTCCTTCTGGTCCAGACTATCTAAACCTGTCAACAAATCCAAGACTTCTTCCACATTTGCAAAATATTTAGCAGAACCAAAGTCATTTCTGCCCCATTCCACATGGTAGCGGAAGAAATCTGCAGCTTGATAGAGCTTGTCTAACACTTTTTCCTTAAAGCCTTGCTCTAGCATCTGCTCTATACGCTCTTGACTGTACAAATCAGCTTGAACAGCCTGTTCTTTCAGCCATTTAGTTGGACTGCTCGTCGATTGGCTAAAATCATGCACCTGATAAACAACCTGACGGAAACCACTATTATCCTTGCGGTTGCCCGAAAAATTGCGAACCAGTTTGCGGAATGCACCATTTTCATCCTCTTCAAGATAATCTGCAAAGAGCTGGTCAAAAACCTCTTTTTTCAGACTCGCTTTTTCAGTCTCATCCTGTAAAATCCGAAACTGCGGAGAAATACCAAGGCTATAACCATAGGTGGTCACCAATTTCTGCGTAAAGGAGTCCATGGTCCCAATATCCGCCTTAGTCAAATCTGCCAACTGGGCCGACAAATGCCGACGCAATTCCATATCGGTCGTCTCCGCAATAGTTTCATTGAGCTTTTTCTCAATCCGCTCCTTCAATTCACCAGCCGCCTTGACTGTAAAGGTCGAGATAAAGAGCTGGTCAATCCCTATACCACGCTTCAACTTATCCAAAATCCGTTGAACCATGACGAAAGTCTTTCCTGACCCAGCCGATGCAGAGACCAGAACATTCTGACCGTGCGTGTAGATAGCTTCAATCTGCTCAGCTGTGCGTTTTTGCTGCTTATCAGAATGGGCTTCCGCCAGCTGCACAGCCTTGATTTCTTCCGCGCTTAAAAATTGTTCAAAAGCCATTAGTCCTGACCTCCTTTCATTCGTTCCATCCAATCTTGACGCTTGGCCTCTTTGACCAACCGCCGTGCCATGCCCATGTGCCGATCCGCCTCAAAACCAGTGATTGCCTTCAGCTGCTCACCTGCCACCGAACGCCCATCTTTGGTATAAGGGTTAATAGCAAAGCGACCAGCCAGAATGTCCATGGCAGCTTGTTTGTATAGTTCTTGGTTGTGGTTCAATAAAACCGCAAACTCATCTTCCGTGTAGAGTTGGTTACGAGTCTGATAAAAATGATTGAGCCCCAGACTTTCCTCCTTCAAGAAAAGCCCCTTGTAAACCAAGCTAGTATTGGCAGCTCCTTCTAGCTGTTCTAAATTCTTCGTGTCTTTTAATTTGATAATCGGATCCTGCAAATGCAAATACATAGCCCCAAAAACAGGTTTATCCTTGGTTTCATCCAGCTCTTGTAAGGCTGCCAAGTAGGTCACCAACTGAGGTTTGAGACCATTATAAAAATCCCCAACTGAAAAAGATTGGTCGCTGGACTTGTAATCCACAACACCGACAGCCTGATTGATTTGTAAGGTATCCAAGCGGTCAATGGTACCATTTACATGCACACTCTTGCCATTTTGAAGGTCAAAAACCAGCGCCTTATCCTGACGGAAACTCTTTTCCTGGCCATCAATTTCAACCAAATCATTATCCCGCAAAATAGTCGCACTGGAACGAGCAATCTTATCCAGCACCTCCTCCGTATAACGAGCATCCGCATCCTGGTTATAAAACATAGCAAATTCTGCCTCGTCACGCGTACGCAGAATTGCCTTGTCCACTTTTTGATCAAAATCTAGCTCAGATTGGTCCATGACCACTCGTTCAAAAATCCGATGCAAGAACAAACCATGCTGAAAGGCAGTCGGATGGATGGATTCCTGTTCCCGCAGGCGAAGAACATTACGGACAAAGTAAAGATATTGGTTATTGTAGAAATTGGTCAAGCTGGATGCAGAAAGATTGAGCGGCTTATCCTCTGGATATAAAGCAGCCAAGGTTTCATCTGAAAGTTGTTTAGAAGCAATATCACCAGTAATGGTCGGAATTTCAATGCTTTGCGACTCCAATTTCTTCTTCAAATGGCGAACCAAGACTGTCCAGAAGGCCCTCTGCCCTTCCCACTCCTCTGTTTCAAGGCTTGGTCTTTCCGACTCAATCAAACGGGATAAGAGACTCTTGTAGTGACCGATGTCTTGTGGACTAAGTGTTTTAATCCGACCACGTTCTTCGGATTTCAACCCCATTTTTTGGAGAATCTTGATATATGGGGAGAGACTATCTTCGCCTTCGTTATAAATCTGAGGAGTAGAAATGACTAACTGTTCCGTCGCAGAATTAAGCAGAGACATCATAGCAGCATGGTTCTTCTTGATATTCTCTCGGCTGACCAAATCGAAACGTGAGGAACTAGCCGAGACAAGATTGACTTTTTCCATCTCTTCTTCTGTCAATAGACTGGTATTCTTGGCAACTTTTGGAAAATTTGACTGACCCATTCCGATAGCATAAACATACTTTGCAGTGTGCGGCTCGATCAAATCATAGGATTTGACATTGACCACATCAACTGTTGCAGGAACGGTACGATAGTGGCTGGCCTGCATTCCAGCCTGTAAAATAGCCAGAAAATCATCCATTTTCAACTTTTCTTTTCCGAAAATCTGATGAAAATTCTCAAGAAGATGGGTAAAACTTTTCCAGACCTGCTCTTCTTTTTCTTGCTCTACTTCACTCAAATTTCGAGACATTTTTTCCATATTTTTAGGAAGATCAATTGCCTCCAAAAATGCCATAAATTTCTCAAGCAAGGCAGTTCCAGATTGTGGTCCAGCCTTAAACAGCTGGTTCAAAGGTTCCATAATCTTAGCACGTAGGGGTTCCAAGACAGTCAAATCATAGACAAGCCTTTTCTCCTTGATGACTTCAGCATCATAGTCTGCTCTGCCATTGACCGAAAAAGCCCTCGAAAAAGCAGCCTGCCCCTTCATATCCGCAAAAAGGATGTAAGACTCAAATAGGTCCAGCTCCTTTTGGGAAATGCTGGCGTACAAACCAGATTTGAGGAGATTGAGCAGGTCTTCCGCACGAAAACGATAGCGACGCAAGCGCTCCAAGGACTCCACAAAATGGACCAACGGATGATGACTCATCTCCTCTGCCTTACCGAAATAGTAAGGAATGTCATACTTGTCAAAAATCTTGCCAATCTGCAACTTGTAGCTATCCACGTCACCCAAGAGCAACAAGATGTCTTTATAGCGAGCACCTTGATGCACATGCTGACGAATTGCAGTCGCAACTTGCTCCACTTCTTCTTTTTGGTTAACAACCTCCCAGAGTTGGATTTTTTCTTGGTCTGCTGGAGTCAAGTCTATCATGGTCCCGCTGTAGTCATAATAGGCTTCCATATTCTTTGAAAATTTACCGATACTGTCCAAGACCGGCTCTTGACCAATATAAGTTGCCTTAGTCTGGAACTGCGCTGATAACTGACGTAAAAAGTCAACGTTGGCTTGATAGACGTTGCCTTCCGCATAGGTGGCTTGCACAGCTTTCTTGCTGGCATATACACCAATCAGGATTTCCGACACCCGTTCATTTAAAGCACTTACTAAAGCTTCTTCTTCTGCCGAAAAACGAGAAAATCCGTCTACCACCAGCACAATGTTCTTCAACTGCTCATCCAACTGACCAGTTTCTACCAAGCCAGTCAACTGTGCTAACTTAGACTGATGCTCAAAGCCTTCTTTGGACAAAATGTCTGTTACAGCCAGAAAAATCTTTACCAAATCAGCCTGCTTATCTGGTGAGTCCATGGCTTCCAAGTCCAAAATAGACATATTTGCCCGTTGCAATTCTTTGTATAAAGCAACTAGCTGGTTAATGAAACCAAAATCTGTCTGTAAACGACCATAGACTTTCAAGTCGCCATCTTCAAATTGCGATAGAACACGAAAGAAAATCATTGCCAGACCAACATCATCCAGCGGTTGACCTGCTTCTTTCCTATCAATCATCAAATAGCGGGCCAATTGCCCAAAACGGGTCACGATAATATCAAAAGTTGCCTGTTCAGGCAGGTATTCCAAGACCTTGCGTTCCATCTCAAAGGATAGAGAGTTTGGAGCAATATAAAAAACACGTTTGCCCTGCTCGGCAAATGTTGCTGTCTGTTCTGTCAAATACTGCGTCAGAGGATTGCGAATATCTGTATAGACTAATTTCATATCAAATTCTCATGCTTTCGTTGAATATACTATATCTAGTATATCAAAATAAGACAAAAAAATGGGAGCGAGAAAGAACTCGACCGAATAAAAAAAGAGCTCGTCTCCCACCCCCACACAGCTCCAACAGTCAGAGTAGTGACTGTTGGAGGTTGGAAATGGAGCGAACTCTAAGATGTAACTCTGGACTTTTTGCCCAGCCTCATTTTTTCGGAAAGGCAATCCTGCATGTTACGTACAATTCTTATACTTTCTATGTGGGGGAATAAAGTCTGTATAAAGAATTTTGACTAATCTTCGTTACGACGACGTTTTCTTGCAAACGCAAGTGTTGCGACAAGCATTGCTGTACCAAGCGCACCTGCCACAGATGAAGCCTCACCAGTATTTGGCAATTGAGCTTTACCTGAAGCGGTTTTACCTGCTTGAGGTTTTGCAGGAGTTTCCTTCTCAGGTGTTGTTGGTTTATTAGAAAGTTTGCGATAAATATGTGTCGTGTTACCTTCTTCATCAACTACAGTACGCACATACTCGTAACCTGAAATTTGACGTTTTGGTGTTGTCCCATCCTCTTGTGGAGCAATAGGGTTACCTTCTTCATCAACGTGGTTAGTCACAACTTTCTTAGCAGGTGTTTTCTTGTAGATGTGAGTTGTGTTGCCATCTTCGTCAGTAACAGTTTTACCTGTAAATTCGTAACCTGGGATTGATTTGTTTGGTTTTGTTCCCTCTTCTTGCGGCGCAACAGGGTTACCCTCTTCATCAACGTGGTTAGTTACAACTTTCTTAGCAGGTGTTTCGACTTTACGGTAAACGTAAGTCACAACTGTTTCACCTTCTACAACTTTACCGTTTTCTGTACCGTCAACACGAACCAATTCATACTCTTCACCTTTGAAAGTGATTGTCTTAGGTTTGTTGTCTGTAGTGTCGTATGGTGTGCCTTCTGGAGAAGTTGGTGTATCTGTTACAGGTTCCTTGATAACTGTGCCATCTTCTGTTACATAGTTAACAACAACTGTACCATTCTTAACTTCTGGTGTTTTCTTGTAGATGTGAGTTGTGTTGCCATCTTCGTCAGTAACAGTTTTACCTGTGAACTCGTAACCTGGGATTGATTTGTTTGGTTTTGTTCCCTCTTCTTGCGGTGCAATAGGGTTACCCTCTTCATCAACGTGGTTAGTTACGACTTTTTTAACTGGAACATAAGGAATTGGTGTATCAACACCTGGATTTTCTGGTGTTGGTGGTACATAACCCTTACCTGGATCATTTGGATCAATTGGTTTCAACGGCGTGTTATCCTTAGGATCAACCGGTGTATATCCTGGAACGTAAGGAATATTTGGAACCTCGCCATTTGTTCCTGGTGTCGTTGGATCGATTGGCTCGTCTGGCTCTGTTGGGTCAAATGGGTAAGGTACTTTTGGACGGTCTGTTTCTGGTACATTTGGAATCTCTGGAATCCAGTTTGCAACTTTCTGGTAAACATAAGTTACTGTGATTGTTCCTTCGATAACTTTACCATTTTCCTCACCATCTGTCTTAGATGGAACAAGAACATAGCGTGATCCATCTTTTGTGATGATTTCGTTTGGTTTCTTGTCAGTTGTAGTATAAGCATCTCCAACCGGTGCATCAGACACATCCGTTTCTGGATCTTTAATCACATTACCTTCTGTATCTTTGTAATTTACAACTACAGAACCTGTCACTGCTCTATAGACATAGGTAACTTCTTTGTTAACACCGGCTTCAATTTTGCCTGTTGTTGGGTCAATACCTTTCGCAGTATTATTACCAACTTCAATCAAGTTATTTCCCTTGCCAACTTTACCAACCGGATAATCACCAGCAGGAACAAGTTTGTATTCCTTGCCTTCAAAAGTGATGGAAGCTAATTTCTGATCCAAGTCGGTATCATAATTGTAACCAGGTTTCGCATCTTTTTCATCTGAAACAGGAGCTTTGATTACTTTACCATTGATGTCAACGAAGTTAACATTAACGCTACCAGCTTTTTCGTAAACATACTTAACAGTTGTCGTACCTGCAACTACTGTACCGGTTGTCTTAGCTGAATCAGACTTAACTTCTTTGTAGAAGTAGACTGTCCCATCAGCAGCAACCAAGCTGGCTGGTCTACGGTCCACATCTGTATTATACTCTGTGCCAAGAGCTGACTTAGGAGTATCTACAACTGAATTTACAATTTGTTTTCCGTCAGTATCGTAGTACTCAACAATGACATCACCATACTTGGAACTTTCTTTGTAGATATAAGTAGTCTCTACAGCTGTAGCCGGAGTAGCATTTCGAAGTGTATTTTGAACACCTGCCGGCCAAAAACCTTTGTTATTAAATTTTATACCAGCTTGGTCATCAGAATAGTCAAACCATCCCCACTCGTTTGTTCCCAATTTAGTCGTCCAAACCTGAGTAGCGATATAGATTTTTCCATATATACCTTTAGTGGTTTCATCTCCTGACCATTGAGCAATGACGCGATATTTGCTACCTTGCTCGTTCTGTTCACTTTCCTTGAAAACCATAACATTCTTGGTAGGATCAATAGTAAATGGAGCTGTAATTTTTGAATTAATATTGTAATCGTATATAGTACCAACTTTATAGGTTGTTGGGGAAGTTGTAAGCAACTCAATAAACCCAGTCGTATCAGTTCCTCTCCAATCTACTTCACCCTTATAGGTAGGATCTAAATAATAGAATTTAAGAACTGCTTGGTCGTTCTCCACAATTTCACGAATAACTTTATATTGTACTGTATCCTTTTGAACCGTACCAGCAAGGTATACCGTTCCCTTTGGATATGGACCTTGAACGGCTTTAGTTGTAGTTGCCACATAATCATACCCAGTAAATACACGAACAGAAGATGGAGTAACTACCTGTCCTGCAATAGTTTGAAGACCATAGGTTGCCAAAACTTTGCCACTTTCAGTGACGTAACGAGTTGTATTAATCTGATAAGCAGGTACAATAATTGTTGAATAAACATCATCATTAGCAGAGAATTTCAATGCTCCAGGAGTATTAGCAGAAGCTAATGAGGTATCATAAGTCACAGTTATATTGCTATTATTAGCATTAACTTTTGTCGGATGTGAAAACGTAACACTCTCGCCCGGTTCAATCGTATATTTCTCTAACACATCACCAGTTGTCCTACTTACCAACTCTGCTAAAACAGCAGTTGTTGACGAATCATTATCCAAAGAGTAACGAATGTAGGCATCAACTTCAGCTCCTTTATAAGTTGAGCTAGCCATATTTTTATTATATGAGTACAAATCGTACGATTCAAAAGTATACCAATTTGGCTCTGATGTCGCTTTAATTCCATCTTGAGTTCGAAGTGTATGTGGAGCAATTGCTGCACCATTTGGCTCAGCCATTGAAGGCGTTGCTGTTGTAGTGCTATCTAGAAGGGTACCTTCGCCATCACCAACTTTCAATGTTGATGCAGTTGTATCAGGTGCTACTGTATCAAGAGCCGCTGTCAAGAGACCATCTACAGTGTATTTTTGCAATTCATTCCCTAGCGCCTCGTTGGCTACTTTAACCGCTGCGACTTGCGCTTCAACTTGCTCAACAGTTGCTTCTGAGTCAGCCAAAATTGCCTTAGCTGCTGCAAGTTTTGTTTGAGCATCCTCTATAGCTTTTGCAAGAGTTGCATCTTCAGTTTTAGCCAACTCTTTTTGACCAAGACCAGCCAAAAGTGGTGATTCTGATGTTACCTGTTCAAGAACAGCTTTCGCTTTTTCAACTTCTGTTGAAGTCGTAGCTACTGCACTCGTATTTTCAGCATTTGTTTTTTCTGCTTCTTCTGCAACCGCTTCTGTTGAAGCAGGCGCTACACTACTGGCAATAGTTGGTTCTGATGAAGCAACAGTTTCATCAGCCTTAACAACCTGTGCACCAGCACCTAAAACTAACGACACACCAAGCAAAACGCTTGCTGCCCCAAAATGATACTTACGAATCGAAAATTGTTGTTTCGTACCGTACCAGTCAAATGATTTTTTATTTGATCTACGCATAAAAAATCCCCCATATAAATATTAATTTAATTACACAAATTTTCTACTCTTTGTATCAAAGCCTTGAAAACTCCCGCAATCATTCGAGGTATTATACTACAAATAACTTTAAATGCCAAGTAATATTATAAAATTCCTCAAAAAAACATTATGAATTCGCTTCAATTCAAGAAGAAACCAGTATATTCATAGTTTTTACATATTTTTTAAGAAATTTCACTTTTGAGAATTTCTATAAAATTACCGACACCGCAAAAATATTAGCTCCATATCTTGTATTCTTATACATATAACCAATAATAAATAGTCAATAAATTTTAAAAAAATCTGCCTGTTTTCTGATACAACAAGCAGATTTTGACGTTATTCCTTTTCTTGCTCTCTTGCCAAACGCTCACGTTCCAAACGGAGTTTGCGATTGGGATTGAGCCTGTTAAAGAGTTCTTCTAATTTTTCAGCATTCCAAACATCGGCTGCTGAGACAAAATTTCCATACTTATCCTTGAAGGATATTGGCTTATCACCCATACAGACCTCCAACTATTTTTTTTAAGATTGCTCACAAACGACTGTCACCAACTGAACGAAATTTGTAAAGCTATAGTCTGCTCTCGAATTTCTAAGTTCATACTAGACTAACTTACCGGACAGGTTACGATATGGAGTACAGGCAGTCGATACCACTGCCTGTGCGGAATTAGTAAGGTTGGTAGGTAGTCCGCCATAGCGGCTACCGTATCACATCAAGTCCTTTAGGATTTTGATGTGATTCCAAAGTTACGACACGGAACCCAAATGGTTGATACCACCATTTGGGTGAAGTTAGTAAGGTAGCTAGCCAAGATCCCATAGGACTTGGCGTAGTTTAACTAGCAAGTTAACTTGCAGTCAAACTGCTACGTTAATCAACGAACTCAAATTCGAACTTGCCAATACGGACGATGTCGCCGTCTTTGGCACCACGCGCACGGAGGGCTTCATCGACACCCATTCCACGTAACTGACGAGCAAATTTCATGACAGATTCGTCGCGATCGAAGTTGGTCATGGTGAAGAGCTTTTCCAGCTTGTCACCAGATAGAATCCAACTTGCATCGTCTGCACGACTGATTGCAAATTCTGGTTCATCTGGGTTAAAGCCATAGTAAGCCTCTTCTTCTTGGAAATCTGATTCGTCGTAGAGCAAGAATTCTGGCGTTTTCTCAAGCAACTCAGCTGTAGCTTCTAGTAGATTTTCCAGACCTTGGTGAGCAATACCAGAAATTGGGAAAATCTGTGGCAATTCTTCAAACTCATCATAGTTGGTTGCCAATTTTTTCTTGAACTCTTCCAAATGTTCTTCTGCCTCTGGCATGTCCATCTTGTTGGCAACAATAATTTGAGGGCGCTCCATTAAACGAAGATTATAGGTTTCCAATTCATTGTTGATGGCTACATAGTCCTCGTAAGGATCACGACCTTCACTTGCTGACATATCCAAAACATGCAAGATAACACGTGTCCGCTCAATATGACGTAGGAATTGCGTTCCCAATCCAACACCTTGACTAGCACCTTCAATCAAGCCAGGCAAATCAGCCACTGCAAATGACTCACCAGACTTGGTCCGAACCATTCCCAAATTTGGCACAATGGTTGTAAAATGGTAGGCACCAATTTTAGGTTTAGCTGCTGTAATAACACTGAGAAGCGTTGATTTTCCAACTGATGGGAAACCTACAAGACCTACATCAGCCAACACTTTCAATTCTAATTCAAGATTGCGCTCCTCACCTGGTTCTCCATTTTCAGAAATCTCAGGCGCTGGATTCTTAGGTGTCGCAAAACGAATATTTCCACGACCACCACGACCACCGTGGGCAATGACAAATTCCTGCCCATTCTCAACCAGGTCTGTAATGATTTTACCTGTATCAGCGTCACGCACAGTTGTTCCCTGCGGTACACGAACAATTAAATCTTCCGCTCCTCGACCGTGCATACCTTTGGTCATCCCTTTTTCACCATCATCAGCCTTAAAGCGACGATTGTAACGGAAGTCCATCAAGGTCCGCAAGCCTTCATCTACAACGAAGACAACATTTCCACCATGACCACCATCACCGCCCCAAGGACCGCCATTAGGTACATACTTTTCACGGCGGAAGGCGACCATCCCGTCGCCACCTTTCCCTGCCTTGACCTTAATCTTGGCAGTATCTAAAAACATACTCATAATTTACCCTATTCTTTCCTAGAAAAAAACGCTTAAAAGCGTTTTAGACCTGTATTCACAAGCGAAGTGCTTATATATAAGAAATCGTTTTTAGCCAATCAAGGTGGTTTTTTCAAAATACTGACTGTATTTTGAAAAAAACTAACGATGAGTGCTTAAAAACTAGCCTTAGTATAGAAGTGCTGAACAGTGAATACAGGTTCTTAATTCATCAATGCATTAATAGCTGGTAAAATCAAGCCAGCCAATGTCGCTACAACCATCACGACAACGATTACTAAAGTCACTTTCTCAAATGTTGTTTTTTTGTGTTTTTCTTCACCAAAAGCCATTACTTTCTCCTTATTTAGTCATTGATAGTTTATTCTAACACATTATGGGAATGTTTTCAAATCTCATCCTTTGAAGAAAGGCTTTCCTTGACCTTTTCCGCTACTTTATACGGCACTCCTGCTTCTGCGATTTCTTGTAGACTGGCCGACTGGATATTGCCAATAGACTTGAAATGCTTCATCAAAGTCTGCTTGCGTTTTGGTCCCAAGCCTTCTATGCCGTCCAATTTGGATGAGAAGGAATTTTTTGACCGAACCTGACGATGAAACTCAATAGCAAAGCGGTGAACCTCATCTTGAATCCGATGCAGGAGGAAAAATTCCTGTGAATTGCGAGGCAACTCAACTACTTCCAGCGGATTACCAAAGAGCAATTCGTGTGTCTGGTGCTTGTCATTCTTCTGCAAACCTGCAATGGGAATGGACATACCCAACTCCTGCTCGATGACCTGCTTGGCGACATTGACCTGCCCCTGACCACCGTCAATGATAATCAAATCAGGCGGTGTCAAACCGTCCCGCAGCACCCGACTGTACCGCCGCTGCAAAACTTCCCGCATGGAAGCATAGTCATCCGGTCCCTCAACCGTATTAATCTTGTACTTGCGGTATTCTTTTTTATTAGGCACCCCATTTTCAAAGACAACCATAGCCGACACAGGACTAGTCCCCATAATATTGGAGTTATCGAAAGCCTCAATCCGCACAGGCGTCGGAATCCCCAAAAGCTGACCGATATTCTCCACCGCACCGTAGGTCTTCTCCAGATTTTTCTCCAAAAGATTAAACTTCTGCTCCAGACTGACACGCGCATTCTTGGTTGCCAGATTGATGAGTTGCTTCTTCTCGCCACGCTGGGGCTTGATGACCTTGGTATCTACCAGAGCTTCTACGGCTTCTTGGTCAATATCCTGCGGTATCAAGACCTCTGAGGGAATCAAATGTTGCTGGTCCCTGTAAAACTGACCGATGTAGGTCAAAAAGTCTTCGCCCGCATCATTATAGTATGGAAAAAGATTGACATTCCGCTCAATCAGTTTCCCCTGCCGAACAAAGAAAACCTGCACACACATCCAGCCCTTGTCTACGTAGTAGCCAAAGACATCTCGATTCTGCAAGTCATGAGCCATCACACGTTGCTTGGTCCGCAGGGTTGAAATGGATTGGAGGACATCCCGGTATTCCGCAGCCTTTTCAAATTCCAAATTGCCAGCAGCTGCCTTCATCTTGTCCTGCACTTCCTTGATAATCTTATCATCATGACCTGTCAAGAACTGGGCCACTTCCTTGGCCATCTTGTCATAGTCAGACAGGCTGGGCATATTGTCTCCATGAGCCAAACATTGCCCCAAATGATAATAAAGACAATACTTGTTCTCAGGCAATTTACACTTGCGGAAAGGATAGAGGCGCTCCAATAGTTTGAGGGTCTGGTTGGCCGCACCCACATCTGGATAGGGACCAAAATACTGACCACCATCCTTCTTAATCTGCCGAGTAATGAGCAGCCGTGGATGACGTTCCTTGGTAATCTTGATGAAGGGATAAGACTTGTCATCCTTGAGCATAATGTTATAGCGTGGCTTGTTTTCCTGAATCAGATTGATTTCTAGCAAGAGGGCCTCGATGTTGGAATCCGTCACGATAAATTCAAAATCGGCAATTTCAGCCACTAGAGCCTCTGTCTTGGTATCATGGGCACCACGAAAATAAGACCGCACCCGATTGCGTAGGTTTTTGGCCTTGCCCACATAGATAATCTTACCGTACTTGTTTTTATGGAGGTAACAGCCAGGGCTATCTGGTAGTAACTCCAATTTATGCTTGATCAAATCGTTCATAGATCTATTATAGCAAATTTTCTGATAATCGAGCTTATTGCATTCCATTTTACACTCGACTTCTTGCAATATATCCGCATCCATACTACAAAAATATTGATAGAAACTATTGCTTTTGTACTAATTCAGCAGTATAATAAATGTAATTAATTGTATATATTATTCGAAGAACAGTGGAATAAGGCTTGGAATACCTAGCAAGCCCCTACTTTTAGTTCACGAATAACAAGGAGGTTACTATGATACAATTTGACCATATCACAAAAACATACGGCGAAACAATCGCACTTGATGACCTAAATTTGACAATTGAAAGCGGCGAGATTTTCGGTTTAATTGGTCACAATGGGGCAGGAAAAACAACGACAATCAGTCTACTGACTTCGATAATCGAAGCCAGTTATGGAACTATCTCTGTTGATGGTTTAAACCTAGAGGAGAACCGCGATGAAGTCAAAAAACGGATAGCCTATGTTCCAGATTCGCCAGACATCTTCCTACACTTAACAGCATTTGAATACTGGCACTTTATGGGCAAGGTCTATGGTGTAGAAAAGGATACAGTTGATGACCGTATCGCTAAACTATCTAGTCTATTTGATATGACAGCGCGCCAACATGAGCCTATTGACAGTTTTTCACATGGTATGCGTCAGAAAACCATTATTATTGGTGCATTGATCCCTAACCCTGATATTTGGATTTTGGATGAACCCCTAACTGGACTGGATCCTCAGGCCTCTTTCGACCTAAAACAAATGATGAAAGAACATGCTCAATCTGGTCACACCGTTCTATTTTCTACACACGTCCTTTCAGTGGCTGAACAACTCTGTGACCGCATTGCTATTCTCCGAAAAGGGCAACTCATTTTCGTAGGAAGTCTTGATGAACTCAAATCACAGTATCCAGATAAAGATTTGGAGACCATCTATTTGGAATTAGCTGGACGCCAACAAGTGAAGGCAGGTGAGGAAGTATGAGTAAATCCATCATTTGGGAACTAGTAAAGATTAATATTCTTTATTCCAACCCTCAACTTCTAGCTTCCGTCAAGAAGAAACAAAGTAAGCGCAAAGACGCCTCCTTTTCAGCCTATAAAAGTGTCCTCTTGCAACAAGTATTTATGGTTTTGAGTTTCGGACTTCTCTACTCTGTCTTTTTCATGGGAGTAGATTATAGTCAGTCTATCGGTTTCTTTTCTCTGCAACTAGCGCTCTTTACCATTATTGCCATTGTCTACGGTTTTACAGGTTTCTTCTCCGTTTTCTACGATAGTAAGGATACAAAATTGTATTTAGCACTTCCCCTGAAGCCACAAGAAGTCTTCCTCGCTAAAATCCTCTCTGCACAAGGGATGGTCCTACCCTTCCTCATGCCGTGTCTGTCTTTACTTCTAATCACTTACTGGCAAATTGGCGGTCCGCTCCTCGCCTTAGCTTCCATTCCTTCCTTTTTGATTCTCTGGATTTTAGTTAATTTAGTCAATCTGATTATCATGCACTTTGTTGGGGAAGTTCTGACAAAAAGCCCTCGTAAAACATTGATTTCTACAATCCTGATGACAGGTTCTTCCTTGCTGGCTTTTGCTGCGCTCATGTTCCTGCAATCCCAGCAGACCGTTTCACTCGAATCCGGTGGCTTTGTTGATTTTCCTATCATACCTATATTTGCTGGATTCCATTACTTGGTCAGCCATACTATATCACTAGAAACACTCCTTCATTTTGGACTTCCTTTCATTTTGATGTTTGGACTTATTACGTTTGCGTTTAAAACTGTCATTCCCAACTACTTTAATCAAGTTTTGGCGATTGAAAATGCTTCGACAAAACGGACCAATAATGCTAAGTCTGCCAAGATTCCTAGCAATCTCAATCAGGCTTTAGTGAAACACCACCTATCTACTCTTAAAGATAGCAACCTCATGGTCCAAACCATGATACAGCCTATCATCATGGGGGTGGCACTTTTTCCAAGTTTTAGCCGTTTCACGGAGAATGGTGGTCTAAGTTCAGTTGAATGGGATTTCTTTGGTATTGCTCTATTAGCTGGATTCTTGCTTGGCAGTCTATTTGCTGGTTCTACAACCTTCATCGGAGTAGCCATGTCATTGGAAAAGGAAAATTATCATTTCATTCGAACGCTTCCTATTAGTTTCAAAAAATTTATCATCCAAAAATTCTGGGTATTGGCTGCGGTACAATTCGCACTACCAACTCTACTTTACTTTGCTTTGGCTCTAGGTTTCATGAAAGTCAAACTCATTCTAGCAGTCTTCTTTACAGTCGGCATCATCATTTCAGCCCTGCTAACTGGTCAGATTTATTACTGGCGTGACCAGCGACTCCTCATGCTCAACTGGCAAAATAGTAACCAGTTATTTGGTCGCGGAGCGGGTCAATGGTTGATTGCTGGATCGATCATAGGAACAATGTTTCTCGGAGCCATTATTCTAGTTGTCAGCATCATATTAGCTGGCACTATTGGTGCAGCTTATGTAAGCTCAGCCTTGATGACCTTACTATTTGTTCTATCTGCTGCTCTTCAACTTTATATCTACAAAGCTTATTGGCAAAAACTAAAATAGATTGGACAAGGCCTTGTCCAATCTATTTTAGTTTTCTGCGTAATATTCCTGACCGTAGCCTTCTACTTCAGCATTGATTTGCCAAGAGATACCAAACTTGTCTGTTACATTACCATAGGCAGGAGACCAAGGAACTGCTTGAAGTTCCATATTGATAGCAGTTGCATCTACGGATAACTTGCTGTATAGTTCCTGCGCTGTCTCAGCATCGTCTGTGATAAGCGCAACTGTAATATTGTCACCTACTGTATAAGGCATTTCTGGGTTGTTGTCTGACAACATAAAACGCTGACCATTCAAACGAAACTGTGCATTCATTACGTAATTTTCTAGTTCAGCAGGGCAGTCTGGTAAGAAATCTTTAAATAGATTTACTTGCTCCACTGTTGCCCCAAGAGCATTTTTATAAAACTCGATGGCTTCCAAACCATTACCATTAGTAACCAAGTATACTTCCATTGCTTTAAGCATGATGGACCTCCAAAATTATGATGGTTTATTATATCACGAGTTAGTTATACGGACAAATTTTTCGACTTATTTCTGACTAAATGTAAAATTAGTAGTCTCCACCTGGTACACCAAAATATTCTTCCAAGGTCAAGCCTGAATTGTAAATATCTGTCGCTTCTTGACCAATATATCGCACATGCCAGGATTCTGCCATATAGCCTGTGCTAGACTCTTTTCCTGGAAGATAGCGGACAACAAAGCCATATAGATGTGCATTCGTAGCCAACCACTGAGAAGCATTAGGCTCTTCTAATAAATTACCACTTGTATCCAATAAATCAAAGGCTAATCCTGTCTGATGTTCACTATATCCAGCTCTTGCAGAATACCTATCTGCCGCTGCTTGTCCTTCCTGATTTACATAAGACTGGTAGAGACTTGACTGAGTTTCATAGGAACGAAATCCACTATAGTTATTGGAGATACCAAATCCTAGCGCCTGCATATCTGCTATTAATCGTTGAAAAGCTGCTAAGGCTTCAGGATTTTCGCCCGGTGCATAATCAGCTGCAAGCGGATGCTTTTTATTTACAATAATCACTTCGCCATATTTTCCTTGTACACTATAATAGGAACCGTTAAAATTTACCTGAGTCTCTGTACTTGTTACTTCTTGATTCGTTTCCGCCGATGTAGAGCTGCTTGTTGACTGCTCCGAAGTTGTTGAAGCAGACTGACTTGAAGTAGTCGAAACAACTGTTGACGAATTTTTTGTAGTATTGGCCTGATTTATATTTTGATGACATGCTGCTAGTAACAGTATTGTCGGCAAGCATAATAGAATAGTACGTTTCATTATCATCACCCCGTTCTCTTATAATTATGTCTATTGTAGCACAATCATAAGACCCCGTCTAATGACGGCTTATGATTTTAACTACTATTGATATTTTTAGTATTCATTGAATTTCTCTCGATTCTTTTCCTTTCAAATAGTGGCATTCCTGATAACATACATGTCATAAATAGAAACACCAGCCTTTCGACTGGTGGACATATATGATGTTAAATAGTCGTATTCACAAGTAAAGTGATTTATATACAAAATAGTTTTTTAGGAGATACTGACTATATTTTGAAAAATCCATCTTAGCTAGAGATACTGAACTGTAAGTACAACTAGATACCTCATCAGTAGTTTCTAAACAAACATTATTTTTGATTTTTAGATGACATACCGTTTTTCATGATGTCTTCTACCTTCACATCCGGTTTATTATTTAGCACTCCTAAAAATACAAGAATGCTAAGGATGATACAAATCGTCTGCTCGATTTGGTTTAAGGTACGACTACATTCAATATTAAAATAACAAAATAGGACATTATCAACGAGCATCAATACCAACGAAATGAGTCCAATCCAAAACATATGTTTTTTTAAACGATTCTTTATTTGTTTCATATCTATACTCCTTTTTGATGTATAAAAATACATTTTAACATAAATAAACCGTTAATTCAAAAAAATATGGGATAAAAAATATGATAAAGCAATCGAAATTTGACTGAATAGATTAAATATATCAGCACAATAAAACGGGTGATGATACCAAGTTAATAGAAACTACGTATCATCATCCGTTTGTCAGCTGTAGGGAGAAAGAAATTTTATCCGATTAGCTTGATGTCCGTTCTTCTCATTGTTTACCCTGCAATAAATAATGAGAAGAAACTTGTACCAACCATATCCGCAAGAGCATGTCCTAAGAAATATGGCAATAAATTGTCATTTTTCCTTGTGTACATGTAGTAATAGAAAAGGCCGAAGGCTACACCAATAACAAGAGCAGATACCATTCCTTGATAGGTATGGAAAGATATACGGACAATTGTTGAAAAGAGTAAGACCAGCGAACGCTTTTTCTTATCTGTGCTCAACAATAATCCTAAGAAAAAGAACTCTTCATAGAAGCCATTAAACAAGGAATAGATAACTGTGCTGTAGTCAACGGCTAGGAAACGGTTGAGCACTGTCATGATATTCCAGTCATAGTAAGGCAAGTATCCGAGGAAATTATACCCACCAGACAGACCTGGAATATATGAAAAAGCTGTAAATGTCAAATCGCTAATCAGGCCCGCACCAATGAAAATCAGTGGTCCCCAGAGTAGAACGGTCCATTCTAATTTTACTTTTAGCTGCTTGAAATCATAATTCCGAATCAATAAATACACCAGGGCAAACAGGAATAATTTTCCTTGATTGGCTAGAGCCCACCAATTATCGGCTGGACTAAACGACAGAACTCCTGTTTCAACGGTTTCTGTTGCGGAAAATGATGCTATCCATTGCATGGTTGAGGTATAAATAGCATTACCACATAAAATCGTTGTGATAATAATCAAATCTATCCAAGTGAGTTCTTTTAGGGGCTTTGTTGGACGAATGCGTCTCAGTAATCTTTTCACTTTTTCCTCCTTATATTTTTGTATATATTCTTTCTGTATAATTATATACTAAAATCCTTATAAGTTTCTTAAAATATCTTATAACAAATCTAATAATTCTTGATAGCTATGAATGGTATAGGTTGGAACTGCCTTACTATTATTTATCATGTGAGTCGGATTATACCAAACAGTATCCATACCAGCATTATTTCCGCCTTGAATATCTGCTGTCAAACTGTCTCCAATCATTAAGGCTTGGGCAAATTGAAAACCTGCAATCTGCTCTGCTATTTTTTCATAAAAATCAGTCGCAGGCTTTTGCGTCCCCATCTGCTCAGAAATAAATACTTCTTTAAAATACGATTGAATCGGTGAGTGAAGCAAGCGATTTTCCTGTATATAGGTCACGCCGTTGGTCGCTGCATAAATCTGGTAGCCTCGGTGTGTCAATTCCTGCAAAAGCTTATCTGCACCTGTAAAAATTTGTCCCTGCCGCCCAATAAACTCTTGGTAGCGCAAGGCCATCTCCCTTCCATCAACTTGCCGACCAAAGTGGGCAAAGGTCCGTGAAAAGCGGGTGTTTATTAGCTCTTTCTTTGTAATGTTCCCTTTTTCCAAATCCTTCCACATGCTCTGGTTGAGCGGTCGATAAACTTCTTTAAAAGCTTGAATATCTTCAACCTCCATAGCTGTCAAAAACTGGGTTAAGGCTACTTCTTCTCCACGGCTAAAATCAAGAAGAGTATGGTCAAGATCGAATAATAAATGTTTGTAGTGCAATTTTGGGATTTTCCTCTCTAAAAACACCCTCTATTTGAGTGAAATCAATTCGTTTCTAATCTATAGTGATCATCGTAAAATTCATTTTTAAGAACCGCTCCTTTTTAAACCGCTTAGCCTCAGATATATCTTGGCTTTCTGTATTTTATCGGCAGATAGCCCTTATATCAGTGTGTATTATCTTGATAGATAGCACAACTAAGTATTCAAGTATAGATATCTTATTGATAAAGTTTTTGAATTCAACTAGATCTTTATAGTAATAATTATATCATACTAAAAAATACAAAGGCTATAATTTTCCATCAAAGTTTCAATGTGAAATATTTACCCTCTATCCACAAATCAAGTCTTCTAAATTAAATGGAAAAATATATACATTTGTAAAATTATAAAATTTTCTGATTCAAATTTTTAATTTACAAATTTATAGTGATACAGAAAGGAGAACCTCGTCCGCTTCAAAAAGATTAAAAGAATAGAAACAGAACTACCTCAATCTGCAATCTCTCACAAACTTAGAATTAGACTAATATCGTTCAATAATTAGGAAGCAGTATAGAATAACATTATAAAAACCAAGCGGTTACCAGGAATCTCCTAGATTGTAATTTAAGTACATCACTCCTGTTTGTAAGCTATGAACTCTTCGGGAGTGAGAAAAACGTCATCATAGCCTAGTGCTTGACATAATTGCATCGTGGTTGGCTGAGATAGATAGGCTTTTTCAAGGACATCTTTCTGTGAAAAAACCTCTCGAACACTTCCATCTAACAAAACTTCTCCTTGTGCAAAGACAAGGGCACGTTCAAACGTTTCTGCTACGAAGTCCATATCATGCAAAATGGAAATAACTATTTTTCCTTGTTCTCTCAACAATTGTATCACCGATTGAATCTGTTTTTTTCCTGCATCATCTTGAGCAATCGTTGGTTCATCAAAAATCACAACCTGTGTATCCATAGCAACTATTGCAGCGATTGACACCATTTTTCTATCGGATAATCCTAAGTCGTAGGGATTTACCTTGTCAAATCCATCTAAGCCCAGCAAGGACATAGTTTTTCTAGCTGCCTGTTCTGCTTGAGAATGAGTCATGCCCATTTGCAATGGTCCAAACATAATTTCATCTAATACCGTATGTTTAAAAATTTGGTCATCTGGATTTTGAAAAATGAGTCCAATACTTTTAGCAATTTTAGCGACAGATTGTTCGCTTAAATCTTGTCCATTTAACATAATTTTACCAGCCGTCGGACGAATAAGGCCTTTCAGTAACTTTACAAATGTAGTCTTTCCAGCACCATTTTGTCCAATAATCGCCGTCGAACGCTCATCTAAAATAATATTCAACCCTTTTAATATTTTTTTATCCGGATGATAGGAAAATTCTAAGTTACTAATACTAATTTGATTCATACATTTCCCCCCCTATTCTTTGCCAACAACTGACTAGCTTCCTCAAGTGTCACAGGATAATAGGAACTTCCTGGTAGCTTCATGCCTAACTGCTTGCATATTCTAGTAAAGGTAGGTGCTACAACTCCATACTTTTCTAGATCTGGTCGAGAAAACACGGCTTGTGGTGTATCCATGGCAATTAGTTTTCCCTGATCAAGCAACATTACCCGGTCACTGTAAGCTGCGATTTTTTCAACCTTATGTTCCACCATAATTACAGTGATGCCTTGCTTACTTAAAGACTGAATAGCTTTGAAAACTGCCTCACTACCTTGTGGATCGAGTTGAGAAGTTGGCTCATCTAAAATAATGACCTCTGGTTTCATCGCCATAATGCTAGCAATTGCCATTCGTTGCATTTGTCCTCCTGACAAGTCAAACGGAGCTCGATCACGGTACTCTTCAATGTCCAACAAACGTAAACTTTCCTCAATTCGAACTTCCATTTCTTCTTTTGGGACTCCGAAATTCTCCAAACCGAAAGCAATTTCTTCATACACAGTCGCCTTAGAACCTGTAATTTGATTAAATGGATTTTGAAAAACGCTTCCGACTTTTTGGCACAAGTCATCAACCTCTACCCTCTTCACTTCGGATTGATCAATCCATACCTTTCCTCCATACGAACCACGGTAAAAATTCGGAACAAGTCCTGTTAATGATTGACAGAATGTCGATTTTCCAGAACCATTTCGACCAATTACCCCAATGAATTCACCTGGACGAATCTCACACGTGATGCCGTCTAGAGCCAACTTTTCAGCAAAGGGATATTGGTATTTTAGATTTTCAATTTTAATATGTGCCATTATAGAACCCTCCAGACAATTGCTAGCACAACTCCAAAAATGCAGAAAATTTGAATCAATCGATCAAATTGCGAACGAATCGGTGGATTGATAAATGTCTTTTTAGATTTTGAATTAAATCCTCGAACCTCTAAGGCAATTGCGCGTTCTCTCGTATCAATAAAAGAACTCATAATTACAGGAGAGACCAATGGCAAAAAAGCTTTTAGCCGAACCAACATCGAACCTTCTGTTTCCATCCCACGACTTCTTTGTGCATCCGTAATTGTTGCCATTCGGCTCGTCATCTGAGGGATTAATTGGAACAAGGAGACAAACACATATCCCATTCGAGGTGAGAAGCCTTTTCTAACTAATTCTTCAATCATGTCCGACGATTTTGTCGTTAAAATCAGAACACAGAAAGCTAAAATAATATTACATACATTTAAAGCAATCTCAGCTGCAAATATCAAGCCTTCCTTATAAAAAATGACTGGACCTAATTGAAAAACAGGCGTGACATTACCACTTCTAAACAATCCTTGAATAATTCCTACCGTTAAAATAACAAACCCAGATACACTCAGAATGGGTAAGGTCTGCCTTAACACTTTAGAATGTGCTAACAAAACGACACTTAAAAGAATTGTAATGCTAAATACAGCTAAATCACCTGCAATAATCGGTATCAGAATGGTCGCAAGCACATACAACATCTTAGTTAACGGAGACAAATTATTCAAAAATGAATTCTTGTCTTCAAACAAACTCATCGTTTTCATGGAGACCTCCTTAATCTAGGTTCTTAATCACACTATTACTTTGGTAAAGCGATAGTAGACTCTTTGGTAAACTCTTATACAAGCTTAGCACAAGTAATAATACGACTATTTTATCTGGAATATCTACCACTATTTCATCCATAAACGATGCAAACCAAACTGGGAATTTTTGAGCTAATAGACCTGCATAAACCAAGTCTCCCCATAAATTTCCGGTTGTACCACCCCAAAAGATCATATTCAATGGCGTTGATACCAAGACTGCTGCAAATCCAGCAACAATTCCTGTAAATAAGGCACCCCTGATGTTCTTCATACTACCGTAATAAGCCAATAAACCGACTGCAATTCCTAGGGCTGCATTGGTTAAGGCATAAACTGTAGAAATCGGATCCACCGTTAATCCATAAATTAAATTATTCATAATTCCCACAACAGCACCTACAATTGGACCAGCCAAACAAGCCGATAAACAAGTTCCAATCGAATCTAACCAAAGTGGTAATTTGAGAACCCCCGCAATCAATTTACCAATATAATTAATCCCAACCCCTGCCGGAATCAACACTAAAGCTGCAGTATTAAACTTCAATGATAATGGATTATTATTTCTCCAATTCATGATTCTATCCTTTCCTTTGTTCTTCTAGCATCACAATCGCTTCCAATGTCGTAAGAATTTCATTTTTTTCACCTTGTGTCACACGATTTTCGCCAGACACATATTGGTTGATCTCATCTTTCAATTCACCATCATATAGTGCCACTGTATTTAAAATGGAGCCCGTTTTAATCCCACGTAGGCTACCAATAGTAAATAAAGCTGCACTTTCCATGTCTCCAGCTAATACACCTTTTTTAGACCAAAAATGATCAACTTCCAACTCATTATCAATATAAAAACTATCATGGCTTCTAGCAATTCCAACGTGATGGGCAAAACCTTGGTTCATAGCAGTTCCTCGTAAGGCAAATAAAACATCAGGGTCTGGAACCGCCGGAAAAATTGGATCAACATACGCCCTAGAAGTCCCCTCATCACGTACAGCCCCATTCAAAATGACCAAATCTCCCATCTGCATCTCCGGTTGCAATGCTCCACATGAGCCAATCCGAATCATACATTCCACACCGATACGTGCCAACTCTTCTACCGCGATTCCTGTTGAAGCACCCCCCATCCCTGTAGAGGTAACTAACACTGGAACCCCCTTATAGCTTCCACGCATTGTTTTGTGTTCACGATTGAATGCTATAAATTCTACACTATCTAAAAACTCTGCTACTCTGTCCACCCTCTGTGGATCGCCCGGCAATATGGCGTATCTTGCACCTTGTTCTATGTCACAACGAATATGTGGTTGTAGTACCATCTTTCTTTCTCCTAATCTAGTAAACTCGTTAAAGCTTGGTGGTCCAATAGTTGAATCTTACCATGACCTAAATCGATGATTTGCTTTTCTTTAAATTCTTTTAACAATCGATTGATACTCCGTTGGGTAACCGCCATCTCTTGACTCAATCTTTCCGAATTAAACTGTAATGATGCTAATTTTTTTCCTCCAAATTGCTCCAGCAAATAGTATGCAAGTCGCTGTCTAAGATCATATAGACTATTGCGCTTCATACGATTACACATACGATAGGAATTTTCACAAATCTTCTTAATAAACAAACTACTAAAGTTTTGATCTAATGCCATCCAACTCGAAAGTGTATCTTTATCTATTTCCAAAGCGATAATATCACCAACTCCTTTCACATAACTAATATACGGAACTTGTTGAAATATTTCCATTTCTCCAATCAAGTCACCAGACTGACTACAACAAAGAAAATATTTTTTCCCATTTTCCGATTCCGAGTAAACATTGACCCTCCCCTCAACAATAATATACATATACTGATAGATCTCCCCTTGCTCCAACTCAAATTCACCATCTTCGAATCTCTTGACATGTATTTTACGCAAGATTTCATATGGGCAAAGCTTTAGTAATGAATATACATCTGGATTCATCTCGATTATATCCAATAGTAGATGCATTTTCAAAATCATACACGCTCCTTTCTTTATTGTTACCACAACAATGATAACGCTTTCTTTTTTGCAAGTAAAGGAATTCCGTCCGATTCAATAGCAAAAAAACATATCCAATGTCATAATACACAAACATTTTAAGGACAAATGTCTTCTTGTTTTACGATTTGTTCCAGATTTCTAAGCCATACTTTATAAATAAATTTTGATAAAATCTTCCTAATTCCAAGAGCTTTTAAACTCTAATTTGTATTACTTAACTTCTACTCATTTCGAATGATGAATGTTTGTATTGCTAAATGCGGATTCCATTACAAAAGATGATTTAATTTTTTGTGAAGTAGTCAGATTTTCTGAAATATTTAACACTTATTTATATAACATAATAAAATTGCGCTATTTTTAAGGCTTTTGATTTTTGTAAAGTAGAAAAACTATTTTTCTTGCCACTAATATCAACTAAGAATTCGTTTTAATATCAAATGAAAAGACCCAAATTGATTAGGGATTTTTTAGTATTTGTTTATTAGATTCTACTTGATTAAATTTTAAAATCATTGCTTGCATCCCATCCACCAATATCTTGGTTGCTTTGTAGGGGTCTTCAGCATGGGAAATGGCTGAGATAACAGCTATGCCATCTGCACCTGCTTGGAGAACTTCCTTACAATCTTTAGCAGATAACCCTCCTATCGCAACCATGGGAATATCGGAATTGAGTTTCCTTAATTGCTTTAATCCATCCATTCCAATGGCTGGGCTAGCATCATCCTTAGATAGAGTAGGAAAAACAGGTCCGCTTCCGATATAATCAACTAGATCAATAGGCGAATTGAGGTATTCTTCTTTTGTTCCAACTGATAGTCCAATTATTTTCCCTGGGAAGAGCTGTCTCGCTTCTACTACTGACAAATCTTCCTGTCCAAGGTGTATTCCATCAGCATCAATGGCACGTGCTAACTCAACATCATCATTAATGATTAATGGAACCTGATAGCGGTGACACAGGTGTTGAACTTGTTTTGCCAACAGTAGTTTATCAGCCCCTGTTAAACCTTGCTCACCTTTTTCACGAAATTGAAAACAAGTGATTCCTGCCTGCAATGCCTTTTCCAGTACATCCAAAAATTTGCCTTTTGGACAATCTGACGTGCCACAAATAAAGTAAACTTGAAGCATTTTTCTATTCATAATGAATGACCTTTTTATTTTCTTCAACCTCTTCTGATTGGATTGCATAGAGGCTATTTATAAACTCAATCTGGAAGGTTCCTGGTAGTGAGGTTTTCTGCTCTGCCATTTCTCCAGCGATCGAATAAGCCGATAGGACCTCTTCCAAACAATCCAATAATGAATCCTCATCAGCCAGGTGAATAAAGGCAGCCAGAACTGCTCCCAGCAGGCATCCTGTCCCTGTCACTAGTGGCATTAACTCACTACCATTTTCCAAAATCCGAACCTGATGATTCACAGCGACAGCATCTTTTTTTCCTGTAATCACAACAGGAATTCCTAATTGTTGGTTGGCTCTGAGAGCAAGTTCACCTACATTGTCAATCTGAGCAGAATCTACCCCTTTCGTTTCAATACTTTCACCAATCAAGGCTGCAATTTCTCCTGCATTCCCACGAACGAGTGAAATAGTATGATGATGTAACAGATCCAAGGTAACTTTCTTGCGATAGGCACCAGCACCTGCCGCAACAGGATCTAAGACAGTAGGTACACCATATTTCTCAGCAATATCCAAGGCAGATTTGTATAGTTCCCAAGTTTCATTGGTCAAGGTTCCTGTATTAATCAATAACCCCTTTGTATAGGGAAGTAGATCCTCCAAATCTTCTGGATACTCGCTCATTGCAGGTGAGGCACCGAGAGCAAGTAAGCCATTAGCTGTAAAATTTTTGACTACATCATTCGTAATACAAATGGTCAAGGGATTTTGACTACGTAATTTTTCCAAATACATCTAGTTACTCTCCTCTGTAGGTGGTATGATTGACAGGACCATTTCCATGCCCCAGTTCTAGAGCAGTCTGAATTGCTTCTGTAATAAATCGTTTGGCAGTTTCGACTGCTTTTGCTACTGTCCGACCTTTCGCCAACTCTGCAGTAATGACTGCCGCGTAGGTACAACCTGTACCATGGGTATGGTTCGTAGAAATGCGTGCTGCACTGATGACACTAATCTCACCATCTTCTAAAAATAAGTAGTCAGATGCCGCCTTTGCCAGATGTCCACCCTTAATGACCACATTTTTTACCCCAAGTTCTTTCCGAATCCAACGGCCCGCATTCATGATGTCATTTTCACTTTTCAGTGTTCTACCGACTAGAACTTCTGCTTCCGGTAGATTCGGTGTAATGATGGTAGCAAGGGGCAGTAATTTTGTTTTCAGCGCTTTGATTGCATCCTCTTCAATCAAACGGTCTCCACTCGTTGCGACCATAACAGGATCCAAGACATATGGACACTTCTGTTTTGCAAGATAGCTTGCGACAAGCTCAATGGTCTCGACTTGTGCTAACATTCCAGTTTTTATTGCATCTGGAACAATGTCCTGAAAGACACTTTTCAATTGTTCTTCTAAAATTTCCTGATCAAGATGACGAATTAGTTGCACCCCTTTGGTATTTTGAGCAACGACACTCGTCACGACTGCCATACCATAAACTGATCTAGCCTGAAAGCTCTTCAAATCAGCCATAATGCCTGCTCCGCCTGTTGGATCTGTTCCTGCTATTGATAATGCTACATGTAAAGATGTCATTTTCTATCCTCCAAAATTGGTATTAATTCACTTAATTGCTTGATGCTAACTATACCTGTATTCTCATCAGAAAAAGGGGAATTTGGATGTTCTATATAAACTCCCGCTATTCCTAACTCATGTCCAATACAAAGATTGTTCTTATTATCCTCGACCATTACGATATTGGCTGGATCTATCCGTTCCTGATGTAGGATGAATTGGTAAAACTCCCTATTTTTATCGCTTCCAAACAGATTCAAACTGCTAAATAGTTTCACAAAATAGTTTGAAAGATGATGGGATGACAATCCTAGTTCAGCCAGCTCCAGATAGTTTGAAGTGACTGCGTACATGACTGCACCTTTTGCCTTCAATGTAGATAGGAGTTCATGCACACCATCCATCAAGGAAATATCTCTATATAGTGATTGCAGTTGATTCATTTTTTGCCTTTCAAGTTCATTCTCATCTAAGGAATTCTCCACAAGTTGCAATAAATACCCGTTGACATCTTCCATTGGAATACGCCAAAGTTCTTCCCTTATCTGCTGGGTATAAGCAACCCCGTGATGTTTCAAAATTCCTTGAACCACCTGATCCCAGACCCCATAGGAATCAAAGATAACGCCATCAAGGTCAAACCAAATGACCATTTTGTTCATCTATATCTCCTTTCTCTTTTTCTCGGTGAAAATGTAAATTGAAGGGGCTAAGGGGATTTGTGAAAATACTATTAATTGTATTAGCCTTATCATCAGTTTCGCCTTGTCGAACTCTACGAAAGTGACTTATTGCGCATATCTTATTTCCATCGTAGTATAGCCTCTAGGCTGGTCGAGCTACCTGCACTCAATTCCGTATTTCTGAGAACTCTTCATTCGACAATAGAAAAAACTCCATCTGATGGTTTATCAAATGGAGTTACACCTACGATGATTGATGACCAGTAAATACAGTATTCTATACTAGAATACAAATATAGTACTTGTCAACAAAATTTGTTGATACACATTTCCCTTCGGCAGTCCTAACTGCATCAGGTTCGATGGGTATAATCTCAGCCTCTTGGCACCCCAAATGTTCTATTCAATTTTACAAAAATACTTTATCATATTTTCGAGCTTACTGCAATTATTTTTTAACTAAATTTAATCTTCTTTACTTATCGGCGCTAAGCTTGCCAAGACTTTTTTGAGTCCCATATCAGGGAAATTGATTTTGAGTTCTTGATTGCTGCCTGAACCTGATACTTCAAGGACTGTTCCGCGGCCCCATTTCTTATGGACTGCGATGTCACCAACTGACCAGTTGGTGCCTGAGCTTGACGATTGGTTGCTTGATGCGAAGGGCATACTACCTCCGAGCTTGGCAGATGGTTGTACGGATGCTTTTCGACTTTGTAGGGCTTGTTGCAAGCTCATGCCTTGTCCAAACTGTGTCGCTCTGCCATTGACATAAGAAGCCTTAAAGCTAGTATTAGCTGGACGAGCGAGGCCTTGATAATCAAGCAAGTCACTGGAAATTTCTCGAATAAAGCGGCTTGGTTGGTTGTAGTTGGTGCGACCGAAAAGGAGTCGAGAATTGGCATTGGTCAGGTAGAGAGTCTGCTCAGCACGGGTGATGCCTACGTATGCCAAACGACGTTCTTCCTCCAATTCGTCCTCTTCTTCTGCTGCACGACTAAGTGGGAAGACATTTTCCTCCATACCAATCAAGAAGACAACTGGAAATTCCAGACCTTTGGCTGCGTGGAGGGTCATAAGAGTCACTTCTGAAGATTCTGTATCGCCATCATCTGTGTCAGCAATCAGGGCCAAATCAAGCAGGAAGCGTGTTAATTTATCTAGACCTGTCTCTTCTTCCTCAACATCCTTTTCATCAAAGTTTTTGGTAACAGAAAGGAATTCCTGGATGTTTTCAATGCGGGCATTTGCTTCCAGGGTATTTTGTGCTGCAAGGGCATCGATGTAGCCTGTTTGGTTCAATACTGCCTCGACTACTTGGGTAACCGTCAAGTTGTCTAATTGATTGCGAAGATTATAGAGGAGATTGGCTAGGTCAAAGACTGCCTGCGCTGCCTTGCCCTTGACTGGTGACAACATAATATCCTGAGAAGCTTCTAGCAAGGACATACTGTGGCTGGTCGCAAAATCACGGAGTTTGTCAACCGTACCAGGTCCAACGCCACGTTTGGGCTCATTGACAATGCGTTCATAGGAGATATTATCCGATGGATTTGCAATGATATTCAAATAAGAAATCACATCCCGGATTTCCTTACGGCTGTAGAACTTGGTTCCTCCAACCATGGTATAAGGGATATTAGATTTGAGCAGGGCTTCTTCAATGGTACGTGATTGGGCATTGGTACGGTAGAGAACTGTAAAATCCTTATAAGCCTTGCCTTCTCGGTGCAACTGGTCAATCTGCCCTGCGACAAAAATCGCCTCGTCATTCTCATCTCTGGCACGATAGTAAGTAATCAAATCCCCTTGGGCATTCTGTGTCCAGAGTTTTTTGGGACGTCGATTGCGGTTGTTTTCGATGACCTCATTGGCAGCCTGCAAGACGTTCTTGGTCGAACGATAGTTTTCCTCCAAAAGCACAACCTTGCTCTCTGGATAGTCCTTTTCAAAGTCCAGGATATTTTGCATATCCGCACCACGCCAACCATAGATAGACTGGTCCGCATCTCCGACCACGCAGATATTCTTGAAACGTGATGCCAGGAGCTTGACTAATTGGTACTGGGCATGGTTGGTATCCTGATACTCATCGACATGGATATACTGGAATTTCTGCTGGTAATAGGTCAGGACCTCTGGATTTTGGTCAAAAAGGCGGAGCGTCAACATAATCAAATCATCAAAGTCAACGGCCTCTGACTGTCTTAGTTCCTTTTGATAAGCCGTGTAGCATTTAGCAACAATCTGCGTGTATAGGTCGCCTGCCTGCGCTTCAAATGCCTTGTCATCAATCAAGTCGTTTTTGGCATTGGAAATGGTGCCCAGGATAGAACGTTCACTCCACTTTTTCGGATCTAGATTGAGATTTTTTAAAATCCGTTTCATGAGACTGCGTTGCTCACCTGGATCGACAATCGTAAAATTGCGATTGTAACCGATATGGTCAGCATCCCGACGCAAAATCCGCACACACATGGAGTGGAAGGTAGCTATCAAACAGGCTTGCGTGGCAGGATTGAGGGCATAGGCCCGCTCCTTCATCTCCCGTGCCGCCTTGTTGGTAAAGGTAATGGCTAGGATATTCCAAGGATTGACCATTTTTTCATCAATCAAATAAGCGATACGGTGGGTCAGGACTCGCGTCTTACCCGAACCAGCCCCTGCCATAATCAAAAGCGGACCTTCCGTCGTCTGTACCGCTTCTGCCTGTCTGTCATTCATTCCGTTTAATAATGGGTTCATTTTCTCATACTTTCTTAGAACATGTATTACAAGTGGAGTGCTTTTAAATAAGAGATAGTTTTTCGCTAATCAAGGCAGTTTTTTGAAGGAATACCGACTGTATTTTTTGAAAAACAAACGATGAATAGCTGAAAAACTAGGCTTAGATGGAAGTACTACACTGTGAATACAGGTTCGTTATAATCATTCTCTCCATTATACCAAAAAATCTCTCGATAGACAGTTCAATGTGATAGATGGCAAGCAAAAAAAGCCCAGAGTCATCTCTGAGCTTTTGTATTCAATTAATTATTCAGCACCCAAGGCAGCTACTGTGATGTAGTTGTATGGTTTGTTGAAGTGTGGCAAGAAGAACAAGTCTGTCAAGGCCAATTTTTCGATTGTTACACCTTCTTGGATTGCCAATGAGAAGAGGTGGATACCCAATGAGATGTCTTCACGAGCAGCCATTTGCGCACCAAGGATACGACGTGAATCTTTATCGTAAACAATCTTGATAGTGACAGGGAAGTTGCCGTGCTCCATGAATTCTGGTTTTTGGTTGTCTGTTACTTCAGTAACAGCAGCGTTCAAACCAAGACGAGTAGCTTTTTCAAGTGTCAAACCTGTTGATACAAGGTTAAGACCGTAGATAGAGATACCGTTAGAACCTTGTACACCGATACCTTCAAGGTCAGTGCCACAGATGTTGTGAGCTGCTACGATACCAGTACGTACTGCATTTGAAGCCAAAGCGATGTAGCTTGTATCGCCAGTAGCGTTGTCGTAGATTGTTGCACAGTCACCGATAGCGTAAACGCCTGGGATAGAAGTTTCTTGACGTTTGTTTACAAGGAAGGCACCATTACGGAAGCGCTCGATTCCTTCACCTGCAAGCGCAGTGTTTGGACGGAAACCAACAGCCAAGATAACCATGTCAACATCGTATTCGTTCTTGTCAGTGATGATTTTCTCAACTTTACCATTACCAGCAACTTCTTTAACAGTTTCGCCGAAGGCAAGTTTGATACCATGCTCTTCCAAGTTTTTAGCCATAAGGTCTGACAAGTCACGGTCATAGTACCCAGCCAAACATGTATCCACAACATCAATAAGTACTACTTCTTTACCTTTACGTTGGAATGCTTCCGCAAGCTCAACACCGATGTAACCAGCACCAACAACTGCGACGCGGTTGATGTCTTTGTTTTTCAATTTTTCAATAACATCTGCTGAGTTTTGGTACAATTTAACAAATTGCAAGTTTTCAAGAGTTGCTTCAAATTCAAGCGAACCTTCTTTGATTTCAGCTCCTTTGATTGGTGGTAAGATAGGTTGTGAACCAGTTGCGAAAAGAAGTTTTTCAAATGATTCAACATGTTCTTGACCATTTACAAGCGCTGTAACTGTTTTGGCATCATAGTCAATGTTTGTAACAGGTGACTCCATGTATACTGTCGCACCCAAGCTCTCCAACTCTTCTTTGTTTGAGTAGAAAAGTCCTTCAGGACCGCCAATTTGCTCACCGATCCACAAAGCCATACCACAACCCAAGAATGAAATATTTGAGTTTTGGTCAAATACAACGATTTCATTTTCTTGACCATAATTTGTCAACATAGTTTTGATTGCGGCAGTACCAGCATGGTTAGCACCGACAACAACGATTTTAGCCATAATGTAAAATCTCACTTTCGAAAATATATTTTTTTACGAACTATATTATACAATATAAATGTTACCGATTTCAAAAAATATGCTCAGAATATCACATTTTTTTCAAAAAGTTTTTGAAATGCTATTTTCTTTAAACAATGTAAAGATATATAAAAGCAAAAACCTAGATTTCTCTAGGTTTCTCTTAACGTACTTGTTCAAAACGCAGATGTACAATAATCTTATCGCCATAGCCGTTACGTTCTAAATCACGTTGCAAGCGATAGGAAATGTAATGCTCAGCAATAGAAATATACCCTGCATCTAAAAGACGATGTTCAACTTGCGACTGAACCATGCTAATCGTTGGTCGCTCTGTATGAGCTTCTTCCAAGTCAAGCACTACTTTCTTTGTGACCTGAGCAAGATTTTTCCGCCAAGTTTCATCAATGACATAGACTGTCTGTGCAGCTTTAATGATGGCTTGGTAGATTTTATCTGGATCAAATTCAACAATCTCTCCACTACGTTTAATGACTTGCATAAAAGCTCCTTTCTGGTTTTCAGTAAACCCTTTCATACTTACATTATCTAGGTTTTTGTGTATTTTGTCAAGTATTCTTTTTCATAAATTTTGCCTTGGCTTATTTTCGCTGAAAGCCCTTTAGTATGATATAATGGACCTATTAAAATGAAATAAGGAGAAAATCATGACAAATGCAATGCCTAAACGTCAAGAAATTGATGTGCAATTAACTTGGGATACGGACATTCTATTTCCGACCCCTGATAACTACAAAGAAAATTTGGCAGCCTACGCTAAGCAAGTGACAGCTTTCGAATCGAATTACAAAGGAAAGCTAACTGATAAGGATACCATCGTTTCCGCCTTAACAGAATACGAAAAAATCGTTATTCTTGATAGCAGACTTTCCCACTATGCCTTCCTTCCTTTGGAAGTCGATAAGATGAATACTGAATTGGCGAGCCTGGCCAACGAATACGACCTCGTTTCTGCCAAGGCACGTCCTCAACGAGATTTCCTCTATTCAGAACTTGGTCAATTAGATGAAGCCTTTCTACTTGAATTAAAAGAAGAACAACCACAATGGGCTGCATTCTTTGATGCTATTCTCCGTGACAAGCCGCATCAACTGCACCCACTTCAAGAAGAACTTTTATCAAATTTTGCACCAACATTTGGTCAGCCCTATAACAACTACGGTGTGACCAAGTTTGAAGATATGACATTTGAAAACTTCGAGGCAAATGGCGAAACGCTCGGCAATAGCTATGTGCTCTTTGAAAATGATTATGAGCTCAGCCATGATACCGAAATCCGTCGCAATTCAGCTGCTGGTTTCTATTCAACCTTGAAAAAATACAAGAATACAACTGCAGCAACTTATTTGTCTCATATCAAGAATGAGCAAATCGAAGCTCGCTTGCGTGGATTTGACAATACGATTGACTTCCTCTTGCATAGTCAAAATGTCTCTCGTGATCTCTTCGACCGTCAGATTGATGTCATCATGAAAGAATTGGCTCCTCACATGCGTCGCTATGTAAAATTGGTTGCTAAGGCTCATGGATTGGACAAGATCACACATGCTGACTTGAAAATCAGTCTACCATCTGAATACAACCAACGCATCACACCTGAAGAATCCAAACAATTCTTGATTGACTGCCTGGGCATTCTTGGTGAAGATTATGTGAAAATGATTGAACAATCATTTGATGAGCGTTGGATTGACTTTGCTCAAAACGAAGGTAAGGCTACTGGTGGCTTCTGTGCTACTCTTTACGATGGACCATCTTACATCCTACTTTCATGGACAGGCTTGATGAACGAGGTCTTGGTATTGGCTCACGAATTGGGACATGCTGGTCATTTCCAATTGGCTAAGAAACAAAGTGTCCTTAGCTACGATCCATCCCTCTACTTCATCGAGGCGCCTTCTACTGCAAATGAAGTCTTGACATGTAACACCCTTTTGAAAAACAACCAAGACCCTGGCTTCCAGGCTTACTTGATTAGCGAGTTGATCAGCCGTACTTACTTCCACAACATGGTCACTCACTTGCTTGAAGCAGCCTTCCAACGTGAAGTCTACACTCGTTTGGACAATGAAGAATACCTCAACGGTGATATTCTCTGCCAAATCAAGTTGGATGTCATCAAGGAATTCTGGGGTGAAGACTTTGAAATCGGTGACGATGCAGGTCTTATCTGGATGCGTCAACCACACTACTACATTGGTTTGTATCCATATACCTACTCAGCTGGTTTGACCATCGGTACGGCTATGGCGAAACAATTGGAAGAACATCCTGAAGAAGTTGTTGAAAAATGGTTGGAAACCTTGTCACTCGGTGCAAGTCTTTCTGCCCAAGACCTTGCTAAGCACGCAGGTGTTGACGTTTCAACTGACCAACCACTCAAAGAAACCATTGCCTATGTTGGTTCATTGGTGGATAAATTGGAAACACTAATCTAAGACACATAAAAGACTTGAACTTGTTCAGGTCTTTTTGTCTATTCTTTCTTGATACCAATTTCCCACGTAGGTCAATTCATCCTGACTTAAAAAATGTCCCTTGTCAAAACGAACTAGGTTGGCTCTGGGAAAAGCTGACGCTTGCCAGTCATCTACAAGATGTTCAAGAGCGACTTGGTCGACGAGTTGGTCATTCTGCCCCAGTGTAAATAAAATCTCTGCTCTGCTATTTTCCATAGGAAAAGCGTAATCTAAGGCCGAAGGGTGGAGCAAGATATAATTGTCCGCCAGGTTTGACTGCTTGGCCAACAAGCCCATGATAAAGTTAGCACCGTTTGAAAAACCTACGAAAGTAATCTGACGATAATCTCGGATGTCCAAGTCCTGCCAAAAATCCAGAAAAGCCGACAAGCGCATTTCAACATCGACAAGATCCAGCTGACCGTCAATGAGAGGTGCAAAGAAACGCCTTTCCCTGCCTTGACCCCAACTTCCATCTAAGGAAAGGACAAAAGCTTCTGGATCCAGCTGTTAGCGAAGAAAGAGCATGGATTCCTTGTTGCCACCTGTGCCGTGGAAAAAGACCAAAAGACTGGGACTGGTCCCTTTGATAAAGCGATAATCCATACTTCATTTCTCCTAATAACGTTGGGAGAGATTTTTTTCGATTTCCTGTCTATCCTCTTCAAAGAAACTTGGCAAAAATAGGTCTACCTGATCCAACTCTTCATTCTGAGCTGGCATTTCCGATTCGCGCTCACCAGTCATGGTTGCCACCTCAAACATAAGGTAATTTGGCGCTCGGAAGTACAAGGAATGAATGAAATCTCGATTAATGATACCAGAATGTGGACGATTGATGAGATTTAAGCGACTAATCAGGTCTTCCAAGTCGGACTCATCTAAGACACCAAATGCGATATGATGAATGGCCCCGACTCCCATAACGCTGATTGGCGACTCTTGGTCAAGTATCAAATAAAGTCGATGTTGGAAGGTGTTATCAAAGAGAAGAGAAATCACTATCTTATCCTCAAAGACAAATCGACTTTCCTCAACAAATCCGAAGGTTTCTGTCAGCAAACTTAGTAATGCCTTTTCTTCACGTATTCGCATGTGAAGACTGGCAATGCCAAGAATAGCGTATTCCGACGGAATTTCATCTATTTTATACGGAAACATTTCTCCGATAGCGTTATGATAGGTCAAGCCAAGCAACTGGCCATCTTCATCTTGGAAATTCAGAATATGCCCATTTCCAAAAGCCTGAATTCCTTCATTCTCCACTTCAAACTCTGTCAGTCTTTTCTGCCAGAATTCTAATGCCTCAAAATTTTTTACCAGAAAAACAGTTCTTTCCAAACGATTGGTTCCGTTTCGATGATTGGGATGGTTAGGCATATCAAAAATGGTAAATTCCGTTCCATAGCGGCCCTCTTCATCACCGAAAAAGAGATGATACATGCTTGAATCTTCTTGATTGACAGTTTTCAAGGTCAATTTTAAGCCGAGAATATGATGATAAAAATGATAGGCTTGGTGTATGTTTCCTACCAAGCTTGAAATGTGATGAATACCTGTATTGTTCATAAGATGACCTCACTGATGTTGATAGACATATTTTATCACTAATTATTGATAAATAAAAATCTTTTGCTCACGATTGACAGCCAAGTAATAAAAAACTTCCCTAACCATTGCTGATTAGAGAAGGATATTTTTTAAAAAATGAGACCATAAAGGAGAGCCGCAAGCAAGCCTCCGATGATTGGACCAACTACTGGTACCCATGCATAGCCCCAATCCGAATCTCCCTTGTGCTTCAATGGAAGGATGGCATGCATGATACGAGGACCAAGATCACGCGCAGGGTTTAGGGCATATCCTGTTGGACCACCAAGAGAAACTCCGAGTGAGACAATCAAACCACCGACGATTAAAGTGCCAATCCCTGTTGGAAAATCATACTGACCGAAAGCCAGTAATCCCAAGACCAAAACAAAGGTTCCGATTGCTTCGCTAATTGTATTAGAAACAAGGTTGCGGATGGCAGGTCCAGTAGAGAAAGTTGCCAACACAGCACCAGTGTCTTCTGTTGCATCGTAGTGATCTTTGTACATGAGGTAGACCAAGATACTTCCGATAAAGGCTCCGATAAATTGAGCAAGGATGTAAGGGACTACAGAAGCCCATGGGAGATTTCCTGCAAAGGCCATTGCAATTGATACAGCTGGGTTGAGGTGGGCAGTTCCCAATAAACCACTCACAAAAGCTGCCATGGCTACTGCTAGACCCCAACCAATTGTGATTACAATCCAACCAGCATCCTTGGCCTTACTCTTATCTAGTACTACTCCTGCTACCACACCATTACCTAGTAAGACAAGTAAGGTGGTTCCCAACACTTCACCGATTAATTCATTTGTCATCATGCACCTCTTTCTATTTTTCTTTCAAATAGGTCAAATCATTCTTAACAAGTGTATCTGCCAACAATTGTTTCTGTTGAGCAACTTCTTCCTCTGACCAAGCATAATAAGCTGCCATTTCCTTAATGATTTCAAGCGCAACTGCATCCAACTGCTCACGCATAAAGAGCATGTAGTTGGTACGACGAAGAAGATAGTCAACTGCAGTCAAGGTCATCTCTTCCTTCATAGCATAGTGAAGGGAAAGCAAATCACGCTTGTTCAAGCCAGAAACGGCTTCTACTTTATGGTTTAATACAAAGACTTTTGGAGCATTTGAACCGTACAAGTTTGCCAAGTAAAGGGCGTCATCATAAAGGAGACCTTTCTTCACACCTAGTTGAGCAAGATGTTCAATTTCTTCTGCTACGTTTGCAGGGTTCAATTCACCACCAGAGACTGGATAGGTCTTAGAATTGATGAGTTTGAAGCTGCGACCATGTTCTTCTTTGAGAATGTCTGCCACTTTTTCAATTGCACCTTCCGCTATCTTACGGAAGTCAGTAATCTTACCACCAGCAAGAGTCAGCAAACCATTGTCATCACGGTCAAGGGCAGAGCCACGTGATACAGCTGAAGGATCCAAGTGTTTTTCAGAAACGCTGCCTTCCAGATGGGTCAAATCATGTTCCACATCGTCACGTGTCTTTTCATTGTTCATATAACCTTTGACCGTTTCAATCAAGCTATTAAAGCTGTCATCGCTGAGCTTACCGTTGTTTCCACCATTGTAGTCAGAAGCACCATTTCCAGACAAGAGGGGACGAAGACCTGCCCAACCACTCTCAATGTCATCCAGGGTCAAGTTTGCTTCTGGGAAGCGATTGTTGACAATATCAAGCAGGTAGTCAACATCTTCTTGGGTTACCATTGGATTTGCCAAATCACCAGTATAGTCTGTATCAGTCGTACCAAAATAGGTTTTATTTTCACGCGGAAGGACAAAGACCATTCGACCATCCGCATGGCCAGTATCAAAGTAAGTCGGCTGTGGTACAGACAAGCGAGAGCTATCGACAACTAGGTGCACACCCTTGGTCGGACGCATCTGGAGAACGCCTGAACCTTCTCCACCCAGATTACGCACTTCATCACTCCATGGTCCTGTTGTATTGATGACCAAACGCGCACGGATTTCAAAGGTGCGGTCTGTCAGCAAATCACGAGCGACGATACCGACAACTTTTCCAGCATCATCTTTGATGAATTTCTCAGCTTTGGCACGGCTGGCAATCAAGGCACCATCCTTGGCTGCACGTTTGATATTTTCAATAACCAAACGAGCATCATTGTTGCGGAAATCAAGATAGACACCGCCACCAATCAATCCTTCTTGCTTCAAGTTTGGTTCGCGTTCAAGTACTTCTTCTCTTGTCAAGACCTTATTGGCCATATCGGTATTATTGACGCCAGCCAAGAGATCATACAAGTCCATGGCCACTTTCAAACGGAAGAGGCTGAAGGTAGAACCTGGCTCATCATAGACTGGTAAAAGCATTGGGTCTGGCTTTGGAATATGTGGGGCGATATTTTGTACTACAGCACGTTCAGATACGGTATCGGATACCACTTCCACGTCAAATTGTTTGAGGTAGCGAAGACCACCGTGGACCAATTTGGTTGAGCGACTGGAAGTTCCTTCTGCAAAGTCCTGCATTTCAATCAAGGCTGTTTCCATACCGCTTGCTGCTGCCTGCAAAGCCACACCTGCACCTGTAATACCACCCCCGATAATGAGGAGGTCAAGTTGACGATCCTGCATTCGCTCAATAGCTAAGCGTCTTGTTTCTTTTGAAAATTCCATACGATTCACTTCCTAACTTTCGAATAGGACTGTCTAGCAAGCAGAAATTCTTCTTTCCCCTAGCTAACAAGTCCTTTATTGCTCTTCATCCACTTCTGCAAATAGTTGAGTTGCTGCGACAGCTTTTTTCCATCCCTTGTAAAGTTGTTCTTTACGAGCTTCGTTCATGGTTGGTTGGAAGGATTGGCCGACAGCGTTGAGTTCTTTCAATTCATCCAAATCTTTCCAGAAACCAACTGCTAAACCTGCTAAGAATGCTGCTCCAAGAGCTGTAGTTTCAAGGTTTTGAGCGCGTGCGATTTCAATACCCAAAATATCTGCTTGGAATTGCATGAGGAGGCTGTGCATTGCTGCACCACCGTCAACCTTCAAGACAGAAATATCAATACCTGTATCCAATTGCATGGTGTCAATAACATCTCGAACTTGGTAGGCAATGGATTGAAGAGTTGCTTTGACGAAGTCTTCTTTAGTCGTACCACGAGTGAGACCAAAGACTGAGCCACGCGCATCTGAGTTCCAATACGGAGCACCAAGTCCTGTAAAGGCTGGAACAACATAGACTTCATCATTGCTGGTAGACTTACGAGCAAGCTCTTCTGACTCAGGTGATGTAGTCACCATTCGCATGCTGTCACGGAGCCATTGAACCGCCGAACCAGCGATAAAGATAGATCCTTCAAGCGCATAATAGACTTTGCCACCGATACCATAGCCAATTGTTGTGAGAAGGTTGTTCTGTGACAACTGCATCTCTTCACCTGTATTCATCACGATGAAGGAACCGGTTCCGTAAGTATTTTTCACCATACCTGGCTCAAATGCTAATTGTCCAAATAAGGCAGCCTGTTGGTCACCTGCCATGCCAGAGATTGGCACTTCTGCGCCATAGAAATGGAATGGAGCTGTTGTGCCGTAAACTTCAGAGTTTGAACGAACTTCTGGCAGCATGGCTTTTGGAATATTGAGAAGAGATAAAATTTCATCATCCCATTTCAACTCTTCAATGTTGTAGAGCATGGTACGAGCTGCGTTTGAATAATCCGTCACATGGCATTTCCCATCAGTCAATTTCCAAACCAACCAAGTATCAATGGTTCCAAAGAGAATCTCACCTTTTTCAGCACGTTCCTGCGCTCCAGGGACTTGATCTAAAATCCAACGAACTTTGGTTGCTGAGAAGTAGGCGTCGACTACTAGACCTGTCTTTTGATGAATCATATCTGCATGACCATCCGCCTTCAGCTGGTCAGCAATATGAGCTGTTTGACGAGATTGCCAGACAACGGCATTGTAGATTGGAAGACCTGTTTCCTTATCCCAGACAACGGTTGTTTCACGCTGGTTGGTAATACCAATTCCTTCAATCTGATCAGGACGAACACCGCTTTCGATAAAGGACCCTGCAATCACAGACTGAACAGAATTCCAAATTTCATTGGCGTTGTGTTCAACCCAACCTGGTTTAGGGAAAATTTGCGTAAACTCTTTTTGGTAACTGCCAACCTTTTCACCTTTTTTATTGAAGATAATGGCACGTGAACTTGTAGTTCCTTGGTCAATGGCCATGATATATTTTTCAGTAGACATAGGTCTCCCTCCTGTTTGTTTATCTTTTTTTGAAAACGCTTCCATTTTCTTGGTAATTCTATTCTAACCCATTCTTGTGAATTTTTCCTATCATTTTTTTCAAAAAAATAAAAAAATCTGATAAGCAGTGGCTAGAAAGATGATTCTATCAACTGTTATCAGAGTTTATAAAATAAATTTTTCAAGGTTAAATGCACTTACATTTTTCACAAAGACTATCTGACATCATCTAGCGATGCTCGATAGGAAAAGAAGTTTTGGTCGCCATAATCTCTGATTGACAGGACTTTTGATGATATATATCCTGTATCCATGCCTTTAATTGTACGATATCTTGGATTTTCAATCGATTTCCTAGGCAATAAACTGGAATGCTTGTATTTTCGAGGTAATCTGTAATAATCAAATCATAGTCATATCCTGCTTGATAGGGCTCAATAAGAACCTGACGATTGCCTTCTAACTTCTCCCTTAGTTGCAACAAGAGAGGATAGGATAGAACCTCATGTAGGGAAGAAGCAAAAGCAACCTTGACCTGTATAGGCTGGACCTGACCAAAATAAATATACAAATCCGCAATATTTGTCAGATAAGAGTTCCTTATTTTTTTATCGACTTTTCTATGAAAAACTGATTTATAGACGTCTTTTAGCAAGTCTTCTGCTTCTGAATAGAAACTAGAAGCTTCTACCTCTTCCAGTTCAACGGAAGAATAAAAGAAATATAGCTGGCTCATGATTTGGTTCAAATGATAGAGCGCTTCTTCTGAGACTGGTAAATTTCCCTCAAAATATAACCGTAATTTCTGAAGAGCCAAAGAGGTAGCTTCCATAATCGGTCCACCGAAACCAAGAACCTGCTCTAATTGATGCGGTACTAAAATAAAATGGCTAAACAGGAAAGCAAACAACGCCATAATTTCCCCTTCTTGGAAAGAGGTGGATTGTTGCTGACTTAGTGTAAAATACATCTTTCTCAAACGTCGGTAAAACTTATGTTCTTGATAGGGTTCCATCAATTTGTAAAGGTGCTTAAAATCTAGCTGTCGCAATCGAGAGCGTTGCTGTGAAATCATTAACCACAACAACAGACGATGGGCTTGCTTGGGATTTAGCGGCGATTGATAGAAGCGTTCGAAAACCGGCAATAAGGCCTCTATTTTCCCTAGCATAAACTCTTCTTGTAATTCCGCTCTCGTAGTAGTCAAACTCAACATTTGATGTAAAAAGTACCGTATTTGAAGCTCACTACCTTTTAGACGACCACTTTTGATTCCAATACCAAATTCTGCCAATATCTGGTTCAAAGAGGCAAGATGGCGATTCAGAGTCGCTTCGCTTATCAGCAATTCTTGAGCCAGCTGTTGAATAGAAACCTCTTCCTTATCAGATAAATAAACAATAATTTGATATTTGGTACTGGTTTGACAGAGATAGTCTAGGATACGATGAAGACTCAAACTGGCCTTTTTCTTCAAAAAGACCTTTTCATCTTCGAGTTGAAAAGAGAGTCCCAAGTCGGTTACTTCTGCTTCTTCATTGAAAGATACAATATAGCGAAAAAGAGTTAATTTTGACAATTCTAAATAGTGACAAATATCCTTTAGCGATGGCGCCTCTTTCCTATCTTCTAAGTAGAGGAGAAGCTGATAAATGGCGAGCTCACGCTTTTCCAATAAGGAATCAATCCGCATAGACACCCTCCCCATCAACCTGATAAAATTGCCGAATATACTCTTGAGCGGCCTCTACGATGAAGGGGACCAGAGGAGTATTTCCAGGAAGACAGAGCCAAGAATGTTCTACCAAGTCAAAGACGGTCAAATCCTTTGAAATCGCTAGAGACAGTACATCCATCTGTTCAATATAATCTGCAGTAGAAACGAGTTGCCCCCCTATGATGCGCCCACTCGTTTCTTCGACAATCAGCTTGAAATCTACTAAAGTTGGTTCCCACTGGCTATACGACCTTCTAATCCGAATCGATTTACTCTCCAACCACAAGCTCGCCTCACTCTCGGTCAAGCCAAGGCTAGTTATATAATAGCCAAATACATGACTAGAAACAATCCGCTGGGCTCTCTTAATAGGAGCAATCCTCTTTTGCAAATTTCGAGCAGCCATCCTCCCTGTCATAATCGCATGATGAATCATCGGAAGATATGCCTGTCCAAAATAATCTACTGGGAGACTGACCAAATCACCTACAGCAAAAATATTCTCTTGACTTGTTTCAAGAAACTCATCCACCCATACAGTCCCTTCTGCAATCACTTTTAGCCTGTCTTTCACTAGCTGAATATTGGGCGTCAAATTGGTGGATGGCAAGACTAAATCAGCTGGATAATTACCTGTGACTGTATGACAAACCAGCTGTTCTTCCTGAGTATCAATCGTTATCTGATTGACTGTTTCGGATAAATGAAGTTGGATTCCTCTTTTTTTCATCTCTTGACGAATCGGCGCAATCATATCCTCATCAACGTACTTTGCAAGGAGTGAATCTTGCGCCTCAAACACATGCAAATTCAAATCCAACTGGCTAAGGGCATCCAAGCTTTCCAAACCAATCTGTCCTGCTCCAATCACTGCAACTGTTTTTGCATTTGTCAATTTCTCTAGACTAGCTTGTGCTTGAGATAGCGTTTTTGAGCGAATTAGATAGTCTTGAAGTTCTTCCGTTCCCCATTCCCATGTTTGACTAGCTCCCATAGCCAATATTAGCCGGTCATAAATAATATCACCTATATCTTGATGATGCCGTATCTTTACCTTTCGCATTTCGGGATAAACTGCGAGACATTCTGTTTCAAAAAGACAAGAAATAGCTGCATGCTGCACCTCGCTGAACAAAGAAATCTTCGCTTCTTCCCAACCAGAAATTTTTCCTGCCACTTTCCAATTCAAGGTATTTGGAAAGTAAGCCACATCTTTTTCTCTATCAATTAGTGTTATTTGAGCATTCTGATACAATTTTCGACATTCTAAAGCTGCACTTAAACCAGCAAAGGAGGCGCCTATAATAACAATATTCATACTTAATCCTTTTATCGTTTTTAGTCATTATATCAAGAATGACCAAAAAATTGAAAAGGCTTGCAACTGAAAAGCACACCAGATAACTGATGTGCTTGTGTAAACTTAAATAAAACGAGGAAGATGGCCAGAAGCTCCTCTAGATTAATATTTTTCTAAACACCTCACTCTTTATGCCCTAACTCACGTTAAAATAGTCACTCCCCTGACTATCCTCGCTTTCGCATTTCTTGGCTCGGGTCTTCTATGGTCACTTTCATATTTCTTGGTGACCAGCTGAAACAGTTCCCCGAACTGTTTCACTCCCCCAGACATTGTTCGCTCTCTTATTTCAAGGCTCACGTTAAAATAGTCACTCCCCTGACTATTTTAATAATCCGGTCTTACGACTCCTGTCACAGTGGCTTTGGTCGCTTCGTAGTCGCCGTCCACTACGACTTTGATAATGCGTTTAGCATCTTCTTCTGGGCATGGAACCAACGGCAAGCGGAGTGGACCAACTTCAAATCCAAGGTAATTAAGAACCGCCTTAACTGGTGCAGGACTTGGATATGAGAAGAGGGCATTGACTTTCGGAATGAACTTGCGTTGAATAGCGGCTGCTGTTCGAATATCTTGTTGTTCGATGGCTGTAAACATTTCATACATCTCATCACCATTCGTGTGAGATGCAACAGAAATCACACCATCTGCTCCCAAGTTCATTGCATGGAAAGCATCGCCATCCTCACCTGTATAAATCAAGAAGTCTTCTGGTTTATGCTCAATTAGGTAAGCCATGTTAGCAAGGCTGGTACACTCTTTAACACCGATGATGTTTGGATGCTCAGCCAAACGCAACATGGTTTCTGGCGTCATTTCAACCACGACACGACCTGGGATATTGTAGATAATGATTGGCAAATCAGAGGCATCCGCAATAGCCTTGAAGTGCTGATACATTCCCTCTTGAGAGGGTTTGTTGTAGTAAGGCACGATAGCAAGACCTGCCGCAAAGCCGCCGAATGCCGCCACTTCTTTGGCAAACTCAATCGAGTCGCGCGTATCATTTGTACCGATACCTGCAATTAGGGGAACACGACCATTGACAATTTTTTGCACAGCACCAAATAGTTCCAGTTCTTCCTCGTGTGTCAGGGTTGGACTTTCGGCAGTTGTTCCTGCTAATAAAATCCCTTCTGTGTGATGGGACAACAGATGTTCAATCAATTCGGGTAAAACTTCAAAATTAATCGAACCATCTTCTTTGAAAGGGGTAATCATTGCTGTAATAATTTTTACATCACGTAAATCTTGAATAGACATAGGCTTCCTCTCTTACTGATTGTTGCTAAAAAAGGCTGAGTGCAGCCTTTTGTGTACTTTTGGTTAATAAAATTATTTCAATTCAAACTTCAATTCTGCCGTTGGACGAACTAGACCACGCTCATGAAGGGTTTCAGCGATTTGAACAGAGTTCCATGCAGCGCCTTTGAGCAAGTTGTCAGAAACAACCCACATGTGAATACCGTTTTCCTTGTCCAAATCTTTACGGATGCGACCAACAAAAGTATCGCGACTACCAACAGCATTAATGGCTTGCGGATAAATTTGATTAGCCACATCGTCTTCTAAAACAGCCCCTGGGAAGGATGCAATAGCTGCCTTCACTTCATCAATCGGTGCAATTTCCTTAGTTTCAATGTAAACAGATTCAGAGTGAGCTGACAAGACTGGAATACGGACGCAGGTTGCAGAAACGGCAATGCTGTCATCTTCCATGATTTTCTTAGTCTCTTTTGTCATCTTCATCTCTTCGTATGTGTAGTCATTTTCAGTGAAGAGGTCGATTTGCGGAATAGCATTGAACCCGATTGGATAGTGCTTCTTATCGCCACCAGAAGGAAGAATATTCGCTTCTACCGCTTTGGGTTCCACGCCATCATTCAAGACAGAACGAAGCTGAGCTTGTGTTTCCAAGATAGCTCCCATACCTGCTCCAGAGACTGCCTGATAGGTGGATACGATGATCCGCTCCAAGCCCCATTTCTGACGAACAGGCTCCAAGGCAACCATCATTTGAATGGTTGAGCAGTTTGGACAAGCAATGATACCATTGTGGGCATCAAGCGCGTGAGCATTTACCTCAGGAACAACCAGAGGAACATCTGGATTTTGACGGAAGTAAGAGGTATTGTCAACTACTACAGCTCCTGCTTTTACAGCGTAAGGAGCGTACTTGGCAGATGTAGAGCCACCAGCTGAGAAGAGGGCAATATCCACTCCTTCAAAGGCTGTTTCTGTTGTTTCTTCAATGACAATATCCTGCCCCTTAAACTGCAAGGTCTTACCTGCTGAACGGGCAGAAGCAAGGAAACGCACTTTCTCGATTGGAAGTGTTGACTCTTCCAACATTTTAATCATTTGGGCACCAACTGCACCAGTGGCACCAACAACAGCTACTACATAGGCCATAGAAATCTCCTTTAAGTCAATTCTTCAAAATTTTCTAAATATTTTATATTTAACAATTATATCATAATTTTTTCAAATGAAAAGCCCTGAGAAAGAATTTCCCAAGGCAATTACTTCGAACCTCTATTCACCAGTTTAGATGGACATGCTCAACTGTGAATGCTCTTCTTATTTATCTAATGAGCGAACATAGTAGTCAACTGCCATCAGAGCTTCTGCAACGTCTTCTGCTGAAATAGCAAATGGCATACCGTGAATTGTTTCTCCTTCAATCGTCGCTTGTTGGCCGACTTTCAATAGTTCTTCATAACTAGCATCAGCCAAATGTAACTCCTCCAAAGTTGTTGGAAGATTCAAGGCTTGATAGAAACGGATGTATTTTTCCAATTCTTCTTTAGGACGGTTTTCCAAAAAGAGCTGGGTCAAGGTCCCATAAGCCACTTTTTCACCATGTGTCAAATGGTGAATGTCTCCCTCCAAGGCGGTGAATCCATTGTGTATCGCATGCGCCGCAGCCAAACCTGCACTTTCAAAGCCTAAACCACTTAGCAAGGTATTGGCTTCAACAATATTCTCTAAAGCAGCTGTCACAACCTTGGCTTCACAGCTGGCCATGGCTTGAAGTCCGTATTCAAAGAGTGTTTGTTCACAGGTTTGTGCAATAGCGATACCAGCAAGTGTCTGACCTCCTCCTGCCATTGTTGTTCCATTGCTTTGTAAAATAGCACGCGCTTCCACCCACGTCGCCAAGCCATCCGCAATACCAGAAGCCAAAAGACGTGGCGGTGCTTGACAAATAATCGCTGTATCTACCAAGACAAGATCTGGATTTTTCTTATAGAAAATATAGCGTTCAAACGCCCCTTCTTCAGAATAAATGACAGATAAAGCAGAGGTCGGAGCATCTGTTGAAGCAATAGTTGGAGCAATGACAACTGGCACTCCTAGTAAATCAGCAATCGCCTTGGCTGAGTCAATCGTCTTGCCACCACCTAGACCGATTACGACGTCACTAGCCTGTTCTTTTCCGATTTCTACGACGCGCTGGATTTCCTTGTCAGATGCTTCTCCATTAAAGGCAACACGATGGACTTGCATCCCTTCTTCAACGAGATAGGACAAAAACTTCTCACCGATAATCCCATATACTAAATCATCACAAAGAATCAAAGGCTTTGTTCCCAATTTTCCGATAGCTTCTGCACCTTGGAAAAGGACATGTTTACCTTGAATATAGCGAGATGGACTTGCAAATACTTTCATAAGAATTCCTCCTTGAAATAATAGATAGTGTTATATTGAGTAATAAACGACAGTGAGCATTGCCGAAAGTAAGAGGTATGAGCCTGCATTTTAAATATTGCCATTGTACAGCGATGCCTACTAACAACGTGTCGAGCCATCTTCTCCCATCTCTAGTGCAATTTCCTTGAAAACTGCCTCCAGCGACAATAGATTGCTAGAGTTGGCAGACAAAAGCAACTGTTGACTCCACTTCAGTCTGGCTTGAAATTCTTCTGATTCCTGTGTCAAATAGGTCAGAAGCAAGTAGAGGACAACATTTCGTTTCAATGGCTCATCCACCAAATCCTCTCTTCTTTCGCTGAGCTTTGATTCTATTTGTTGAATCACGTCCCAAGCATCACTAGGCAGGTCTAATGTTACACAAGTAGAAAGAACTTCTAAGACATCTTGTACTTCTTTTGATAATATCCGAGCTTCAAAATTCTCTATAGCTTGAAGACTACTTCTTAATAAAACGCTTTCAAAATCTCTGATAAGAATATCATCTATCAAGCTGAATAGATGATTTCTTTGTACTTCTTTTATGGCTGCTAGATAAAGAAGAGTATTGACCACTCCATTTATCAACTCCGAGGTAGGTTGTGTCAATAATTGCTCCCTATCCGCTATAATTAGCTGGATGGACTCATTAAACAATGGTCGCTCTCTTTTCTTATTTTCCACCGATACCCAAGGTAGAGTGGTAAACTGTGAAGTCGGTATAAGAACAGCTGGCAAGTCTAGTAAATCTGCAACAGCCTTTGTACAAGCTGCCACAGAACTATTACCAATGCCAATAATATGGTCTGCACGATGTCGGAAACCAACTTCCCCATATTCTTCAACCGAGTTCTGGTCCCACTCCTCCATATAGGCTATTTTAACAATAAGTCCATGACAAGTTAAAACTTTCACAAAACTTTCTACAGTTGTATTATACTCCTGTTTTGCACATAAAACAAGGGGACGATGACCTATTTTCAAAATGTCAATCGCACAAGTGTCTAAAAGATGATTTCCTTGGATAGTGCGTGAAAGACCTGAGAATTGTTTCATAGTGCCCCCCTATTTTATAATATAGAAATGTTTAGATAGTATACCTTCCATGAATGGCAGACCAATCATCTGCAAAATCATTTACCGCCTTTTCAATGGATGGCATAGAAAAGGCTGCTTCAAATATATCTGCACCTGCCGTAATAGCCTGCGCCCCATTTGCAAATGCTTGGTTCACTTGATCCACATTTTTGAATGATGCTGCTAAAATTTTACTTTCCGAACACTCCCTATCAATCGCTTCTGATAACTGAGCGATGACCGCATTCGAATCAATATTCAGATTGGCCATGCGATTGTAGTACGGCGCTAAGTAATCTGCACCCGCTTCAATAGCTAACAAGCCCTGAAAAACGGTATAAATCGCTGTTGCTGTAATCTGATAACCTTGCGCTTTCAATGTTTTCATAGCAGCCAAACCAGCAGGCGTTACCGGAACCTTAATATAGATATTTTCCGGTGCCAATTCACGAATTTTTTTAGCGTCTGCCAAAATCCCTTCATAATCCTTTGCCACAACTTGCACATGTAGTGAAGCATTTGGACCGATGATGTCACGGATAAGGTGCAAACGTTCAAAAAAGTCAATGTCACCTTCTTTCCTCGCAATCGTTGGGTTTGAGGTCACCCCCGCAAGGGGTAAAACCTCAGCCCATTTTCGTATTTCCTCTATATTTAAGGTGTCCAGCATGAATTCCATAATAATAACCTCTTTTACAATGTATGTTCTGTACGACCAATGATGTCGTCTTGTGTTGCTCTCGACAATACATTGAAGAATGCTGAATAACCTGCTACACGGACAATCAAATCACGGTGTTTTTCAGGATGTAGTTGTGCATCAATCAAGGTTTCTCGAGAGACAACATTGTACTGAATATGATAGCCATGCAAGCGGTTAAAGAATGTCCGCAAGAGGGCAATTAATTTTTGTTTGTCTTCTTCTTTGGCAAGTGTTTGTGGATTGACCTTCTGATTGAGCAGAACGCCTCCAACAATTTCATGTGTTGGTAATTTGGCAACTGATTTCAAAACGGATGTCGGTCCATTTTTATCCATATTATGTGATGGAGAACAACCTTCTGCCAACGGTGTTCCTGCATTGCGACCGTCTGGAGTTGCCAAAGTACCACGCCCCTGTCCAACGTTGGCTGAAATGGATGATGTACCTGAATAGCGGATACCACCAATCGGACCACGACCAAAGCGAGTGTTTGGATATTTGGCAATCTCATTGATATAAATATCATATGCTGCTGTTACCAATTGGTCTGCATAATCATCATCGTTACCATATTTTGGTGCATCTTCAATCAACATTTCCTGGATTTCTTTACCACGCTCCCCAGCATAGTCTGTTTCCAAAGCATGCCATAATTCTTCTGGAGTCAATCGTCCTTCTTCAAAGACTAATTTTTTGATTGCTGCTAGAGAATCAGATAAATTGGCAATGCCAACCTGCAGACCAGAAATGTAATCGTAAATCGCTCCACCTTCTTTCAGGTGCTTACCACGACCGATACAGTCATCTGTCAGAGCTGAGCAGAGAATGTCTGGTACTTCTCTTTCTAAAGCAATGTCAATTGCATTTTCAACGATGACACTCATCCGTGTTAGATGACGAAGTGTCTTTTCCCATGCCGTTTCAAGCACTTCAAAGGATTTCATATCTTTGAAGTGACCAAAGGCTGGTGCAAACCGTTTGCCTGATGCAGGATCGATACCATCATTCATGGTAATCAATAAAACTTTCGGGAAGTTCATATAGCTCATACCTGTACAACGGTATCCCCATTTACCAGGAACAGCCGTTTCTACACAGCCAATCGCACTGTAGTCATAGGCATCTTCTTCCAAGACACCTTTCTCGATAAAGGAGGGAATGATAATTTCATCGTTGTTAAAGGCAGGCATACCAAAACCAAGTTTCATGACTTCAATACATTCATTCATGAAGCGAGCATCTAGGCCTGCATGATAGCGAACAGTCAAGTTTGGCTGTGGCAGGTGTGTTTGGGCAACAGATTTCAATACTAAGTAAGAAAGTGGATTGACAGCATCCTTCTTATCACGTGTTTGTCCACCAATGGTTACATTTTGGTATAGTGGACTACCAGCAGATGAGAAGGTATGTGATTGACTACGAACCTTGTTGATAGTAATGGTCTTAATCCACAAGTTAGTTAAGCGTTCGACGATGCTGTCTTCCGTTTCACGTCCTGCTTCTAAATCAGCTTTCACATACGGATACATGTATTGGTCGAAACGTCCATAGGATAGAGAATGTCCATTGGACTCGATTTGCAAGATACACTGGATAAACCAGACCGATTGCACTGCCTCTGCAAATGTTTCAGCAGGTTCATACGGCACCTTCGCACAAATCCGTGCAATCTCCAGTAGTTCTTGACGGCGTTGAGCTGTTGGTGCTTTCTCTGCCAATTCAGTAGCCAAGGCGACAAAACGATCTGCGTATGCTTTCACCGCATCAATGATGATAAAGATTGAGTCATAGAAATGATATTTATCAATACTTGCAGGATCCGTCAAATCGAGATTAGCCTTTGCTACACGAACTCGCTCCTCAAAACCACGCAAACCTTGTTCCAATACCTTTTGGTAATTGACAGCCAAGTGGGCATCGCCAGAGTTCATCTTACCTTCCATACCAAAGAAGCCAGTTTCCATATAAACTTGAACTTCTTCTGGAAGCAAGACACCTGCACGTGAACGAAGATTATTCTTTTCCCAGAATGGAGCGATGCTGCGCAACTGCTCTTTAGTTTCCTCGGTAATATAGAAGACATCCCCATCCCGTTTTTCGAATAAATCCAATTCATTCAATACAAACTCCAAGGTATATTCTGGGAAGATGGGAGCATCTTTATTTGAAGAAGCTTGGTTACCTGCAATCAGACTTTCTTCTTCAATATAAAGCGTCATGTTCTCCAATATTTCCTTGAGCATATAGGCCCTTTTTAATACATTGGGCTTCTCTCTATGTTCTTGATAGGCTTTTGTTGCTAAAACAGCCCGTTCCGCGTCAATATAGGGCTTCTTATCAAGGACATCTTCTCTGTATTTGTTCATCCGATCAGTCAGACTTCCAAAATACTCAGTTTTAATGCTAGTGCCAGCTACTTCAGTCACTGTTTTCATAGTTTTACCCTTTCTTTCGAAACTTAATTTTGTTTCGTTTGTAAATTAAGTATATCCTGTAATAGGGGTTATTGTCAATTGATGCTAGTGAGCGCTAAGATTTCCGAAGCCGGCTGCACATTTGTGCAACTCTTTTGTCTGACATCATTGACTAAACTGGTTCTTTCGTTTCACTTTCATAGGCAATCTTATCTTGGATTTTGAAGAATGGGAAATAAACAATAGTTGAGACAGCTAAAATAATGATTTGAACAACTGCACCTTGCCAACCACCCACCATAAAACCAGAAATGATTGCTGGGGTAGACCATGGTAGGGTCACACCTGAAAATGGTTGCATAAAGCCTATTGAGATTGCACCGTAGACAATGAAAGCCGCTAAGATCGGTACCAAAACAAATGGTAAGAACATTACAGGATTCATCACAATTGGAAAACCAAAGACGACTGGTTCATTTACGTTAAAGAGTGCAGGAAAGGCCGCTACCTTACCAAGAGCCTTATATTGTTTTGATTTAGCGGCAAATAGCATTGCAAAAACAATACCGAAGGTAATACCTGAACCTGACATAATCAAGAAACTATCTAAGAATTGTTGGGTCACGATGTGGGCGCCATTTTCCAGAGACAATTTATCTGCTGCTAAAAGGGCCTTATTGGCATCGAGGTTTGACAATAGTAAAGCAGTAACGACACCATTGACAACTGACTGGCCATGTACACCAAACCACCAGAGGAAGGAAATGAAGAAAGCAATTCCAATCGCACCTGGTAATGAACCAGTCAAACCTTGTAGTGGCACTTGAATCACATCGTAAATCATTTCAATGAATGTACCACCGTTTGTCGCCATCTTGGAAACAATATAGACAATCATAGATAGCAAAAAGATGACAAAAGCTGGAATCATAGCTTCAAACTGCTTGGCAATAGCTTGCGGTACTTGTTCAGGCATCTTGATAACAATATGACGCTGAATAAAAGTCGTATAGATAGCGCCCACTACCAAACCAATAATAATCGCACCGATAATTCCTTGACCACCAAACCATACTTTTGCGATGGCATCACCGATTGGTTCTCCATCAACTGGAATATAAGATGATTTCAAGAGGATAAAGAATGAAGACAAGGACAGTACACCCGCAGGGAGAGGCTCAACTCCACTATTTTTGGCATAAGAATAGCCGATCGCAAAACAAGAAATCAAGCCCATAATCGCAAAGGTTCCGCTATAGACTTGCATAAACGGTTCAGTCCATTCCGCTCCAAATATAGAAGCTATTGCGGCATTTAAGCCTTCAAAAGGCAACTGCCCCAAAATTAAGAAAATACTACCAACTACTGTTAAAGGTAAGATAGCCAACATACCATCTTTTAGAGCGATGATCCCTTTCATATTCACAAATTTCATGATTGGGACAATAATTTTTTGTGTATCAATTTTGGACATGACCATACTCCTTTATGAAACCATGCTGAGTGCCAATTGAAGAACTTTTTTCCCGTCCAACATCCCGTAGTCTGCCATTGGAATCACGGCAATAGGGACTTGCTTTTCATCACAGAGCGCTTTTGACTTATCAAGCGTATATGCTACTTGTGGTCCCAGTAAAGCTACATCGATTTCGTCAAGGTAATCTGCAAGTTTCCCTTGGGAATGCGCGTCGATTTCTACTTCGACACCTGCGTCTGCTGCTGCAATCTTCATGTTGTTTACCAACATGCCTGTAGAAAAACCAGCGGCACAAAATAGAGCGATTTTAACCATTTCGGTTTCCTCCTAAATATAATTTTTTTGTTTTAGCCAACTTTTTTTAGTTCTTTCCGCAAATCAATGATTTCTTTAATCAAATTGATCTCTGTAATAGACGTCATCAAATGATCTTGCGAATGGACAAATAGTGCTGTAATATCAGATTTTGCTCCACCAGCTTCCTGTGCTAAGAATTTTGTCTGCATATTGTGAGCTTCTAATAATGCTGCATCTGCCAATTCTAATTCCTCTTCTGCTCGCTCTTCTTCACCTGCTTTGACAAGCGACAAAGCTTGGTAGGCGTGACTTTTCGCATCTCCAGCATAAATAATCAATCCCATGATCAATTGATCTGCAACAATCATTTCCATTTCTTTTTCCTCCGATTTGTTTTATTTGTAAGTTATTATATTTCTTTCGTAAGTAAATCATATCATTTTCTCTTTATAGCGTAAATATATTTATAGAACATTTTCTGTTTTAATTTATTTCTGCACTTTTGTGCATTTTTTGGGATAAAAAATACTTCAACCACCTTTAAGTGATTGAAGTACTCTCTTACAAATTTGTATGGACATGCACATCATTATCCAGTTCTAAAACTTTTACGATGGTTCGTTCATCTGTTACCAGATGATGAATGTAGCCAGCTCGCAATACAGCTAAAATGGCTTGAGCCTTTTCCTCCCCATATGCAAGAGCTATTGTATCTGGGACTTCTTTTAAATCATCTAAAGAGATGGCAATGGTCCTCTTTTGCAAATCCTCCACGACAGCTTGACCGTATTGATTCAGACCACGACAGCAGGTTTCACCGACTGCACCTTCATCTGACAAGGCTTGAAAATCAGCCGTCGTCAACATATCTAACCATTGACGATTTTTTTCATCGACTCGACCGCCAATACCTATTGCTGCTACATCTAAGTCCTTCCAGTCAGCACGTAGCTCCTCGAAATATTTAGAAGAAAGAATACCTTGAGCAAGTTCTTGATTCTCCTGGATAATCGTCGCATTGATAAAACTACATTCTCCACGAAATTTATTGGCCATATCGTAAATCAGAGTATTCACATGATAACGTGCGTGGATATGACTTGGACCGCCAGCTATTGGAACAAATTTGACACCTTTCATACGATGATTCCCTATCTTATCTACAATAAGACTGAGGCTTCTCCCCCATGAAAAACCAACTTTCTTTCCATCATCAATTAGATTGGTAAGCATATCGGCTGCAGCCTGTGCCAGACGATTTTCTAAATCAAGCTGGTCCTCATCGGTGCTGTTTTCAACCAGTTCTAAACCTTTTAATCCATATTTTTCTTGAACATATTTTTCTAGTCGATATAGGCGCCTATCAAAATCTTGAATTTCTATTTTTACAATGCCTTCTGACTTAGCCTTGGTCAACATTCTACTGACTGTCGTTCTATAAATTCCTGTATCAGCAGCAATCTCAGCTTGGCTTTTCCCCTCTTCGTAGTAAAGATAGGCTATTTTTGCCAACTGCCTTCTTTTTTCTTGCTTCATACTGCCCCCAACCTAAACTAGCCTTACTGTGACTCTAGCATTTTCTAATTCCTTGACAAGATCTTCAGAAATCGACGTATCTGTAATGACCTGAGCAACTTGACTTAAACCAAATCTGCGTACTGTCCCTCGTTTTGTAAATTTACTAGAATCTGTTAGCACAATCATGTTTTCAGCAACGTCAGACATGTACTGTACTACTTCGCTTCGCATTAAGTTTTTACCTGTAAAACCATGCTCGCTATCATAGCCGTCAGTTCCTACAAAAGCCTTATCAACATGGAAAAACTGAATCATTTTATGCAAGAGCGGCCCAACAGTTACTTGGGAATCTTTTTGAAACTCACCACCCAATAAAATAATCTGACAGCTATCATATTGTCGCACATAATTGGCTATAAAATAAGAATTTGTTATGATGGTCACATTTCTCTTGGTTTTGCAAATTTCTTCTGCCAAGAGAGCACAAGTTGACCCAGACTCTATCATAATCGTTTCATTGTCGGCAATGAGATTTGCTGCTTCTTTTGCAATTCGTTTTTTTACATCATAGCGAAAGGACATCCGAATATTAAGGTCATCACCACTATTTAGAACAGCATACCCATGTTCTCTACGTAATAAACCTTTTGATTCTAACTTATCTAAATCTTTACGGATGGTTACCTTAGAAACGTCCAGTTGCTCCGCCAAGCTATTGACATCTATTTTTTCATGTTGTGATACCAGTTGTATAATTTTATCTAATCGTTCCATTTCATCACCTCATCATTATTCTATCAAATTTTGACTCTTTTTCAACTATTTGCAACTTTTTAACTTACGTTCGTAATTGTAAAACTTTCTTTTGTGTGATAAAATCAAATTAATCGAAAAGGAGAAAGAGCATGAATACACGAAAAGGCATTATTTTTAACATTCAACATTTTTCGCTCCATGACGGTCCTGGTATACGTACGACGGTTTTCTTGAAAGGTTGCCCCCTACGTTGTCCTTGGTGTGCAAATCCAGAATCTCAAAAACGAAAACCTGAACCCATGCTTGATGCTGTTAGTAAAAAAATGACCATCATGGGAGAAGAAAAATCTGTTGATGACATCATATCCGAAGTCATGAAAGATATTGATTTTTATGAAGAATCAGGTGGTGGGCTCACGCTGTCTGGCGGAGAAATTTTTGCCCAATATGAGTTTGCGAAAGCTATTCTTATGGAGGCAAAAAGACACGGCCTTCATACCGCTATTGAAACCACCGCTTTCGTAGAACACCACAAATTTGTTGACCTTATCCAATACGTTGACTTTATCTATACTGATTTAAAACATTACAATACAATTTCTCATAGAAAAGTCACCGGCGTCAATAATAACCTTATCATACAAAATATCCAATACGCCTTTTCCATCGGGAAAGAAATCGTCCTACGTATCCCTGTTATCCCTGACTTTAATAATTCCCTCGAAGATGCTGAACAATTCGCCTGTCTCTTTAATCAACTCAAGATTGACAAAGTTCAACTACTCCCCTTCCATCAATTTGGAGAAAATAAGTATAAGCTTCTCAATCGAACCTATGCTATGACCGATGTCAAGGCTCTCCATCCAGAAGATTTAAAAGACTATCAAGCAATCTTCATCAAACATAATATCAACTGTTATTTCTAACTTTGAGAAATATAAAAACTTCCTCGGCTGAGCCAATAGCATTCCTATAGAAATCACATACTGAAATGGGAGTGGGAAAGACATCGACTAAGTCAAAAAAGGTTCGTCAACAATTTTTCGTTTTAAGTTGTTGAGCTGAAACAGTCTATCCCCAGACTGTTTCACTCCCACCCCCGCACAGTTGATTAGGTTAGATTTCGAGTGTAAAACACGAATTGCTGAGATTTGCTTCGCAAATCTTATCTCCTACCTTTAACAGTCCACTGGACTGTTAAACCCAATCAACCACTGCGCTGAGATGTTGACACGAACACTGAGAAGTGGGCCAGGGCTTTTTGCCCAGCCTCACTTAGTATACAAAAAGCCCACCATAAAGGTGGGCAAGGGCATCGTTTCCGATGAGAATAGAAGGTTCACACAACTATTCAAGGTCCGCTCCTGCGTTTCAATTAAATGAAGACCTCCCTAGCGTCGAAGGGAGTGGGAAAGAACTCAACTTGTCAACCAAGAGTTCGTCTTCCCACCCCCGCACAGTTGATTAGGTCAGATTTGGAGTATAAAATACGAACAAATCTGCCAATCAACCACTGCGCTGAGATGTTGACACGAACTCTTAGAAGTGTGCTGAACCTTAATCCCCCCACTACTCGGCTCATCGCATGATTCTATTCTACCATAATCTCAAGGATTTGCAAGCCTGATTACTCCATTCGTTCTTGAATGGTTACCTGTACTCTATCACCAGCCTGTTTTCCAATAGCCGCTCGAATAGCCTTTTGAACGCCAATAATATAACAGATATTGCCTGCTTCATCCTTAACTCCCATATTGACAATGGAGCCATCATAGGGATGACAATCAAATCTGGCATGTACCTTTACCCTCCCCTTACCAAACTCTTCTCGTATATCATAGGGAAAGATGATATAGGCTCCGCCCTTATCCGGTACTGGATGGATAAGGGTTTCAAATTCATAGACTTTGGACATGGCTCCTCCTAGATATACTTACTGGCTTCGCGAATGGACAAGCCTGCCATTTGTGAGCTGTACTTGGTAAGAAAAACTCGTACCCATTCAGGATTGGTCTTGGAATAATCCCGCAAACTCCAGCCAATTGCCTTATTGATAAAAAATTCAGTCTGATTGAGATTATTGATTAGGATTTGTTCCAACAGTTTCGTATCTGTCTTTTCTTTTTGGAGAAGCTGGTGGTCAATGGCAATCCGTCTCAACCAGAAATCATTATCCAAACTCCATTCCAAGATTGTCTGCTTGGCCTCTGGATTTTCCAAGATAATCTTACCAACTAGCTTATCTAGACCGTCAATACTATCCCATCAAGACTTGGTCTGAGCTAGCTCTTTCAAACGAGGTAAATCAGCTAGAACCAAGTCTTTCTTCTTGGTAACTAGGTAATCAATAGCGATATATTGAAATTCACGGTAGGGCTTAGACCAGCAAGCCTCTACAAAGTCCCAGTCAATTCCCTGAGCCTTGAAATCTTTGAAAAACTGCTTGGCAACTTTTCGGCGGTCAGGCGTTCGTACACCTAAGAATTCAAAGTTATTTTTCATATAAGCTTTCATAGGCTGGGCCTGACTAGCATCCGCCACGGCCAACAAACGTTTTTCTAATTCGTTAATCTTCATTTTGCTTACCTACAAGAGATTTTTGAAGCCAGACAATATCATGCCAGGTATCAAATTTATAACCAACTTTTTTGAAATGAGCCACCTGTTCATAGCCCCTCTTCTCATGGAGTGCTATAGAGGCTGCGTTTGGTAGGGCGATACAGGCTAAGAAATTTTTAAAACCACGCGCTGTCAGGTCCTTTTCCAAAGCATTGTAGAGAAGAGTTCCAATTCCTTTTCCGCGCGCTTCTTGCTTGATATATACGGATAATTCCACCGTCCAATCGTAAGCCGCACGGGCATAGTAGGTTGAAGCGTAGGCATAACCCACAACTTTACCTTCTTCTACTGCGACCAGATAGGGAAACTTCTCCAAGGTCTTTTCAATTCGACTTGCAAAGGCTTCGACAGTCGGTACTTCTGTTTCAAAGGTAATAGCGGTCTTTTCTACATAAGGAGCATAAATTGCCACAAGGTCTGCCGCATCCTCTATCCTTGCGGAACGAATGTCTATCATTTAGTTCTCCAATAATTCTCTATCATAAATTGTATAATCACAGCGGTAGATAATCAACCGCTTGCCATCAATTAAGAGTTCAGAAGTCTTAGGTGCATCAGATGCATAAAGAGATACTTTATCACCTACATAAGTAGCAAGCGGGGTTCCGTTTTGCGAACGAATCAAGACCACCTTTGCCTTACCTGTAAAATCATTTTTGAGACTAGATACCATACGGTTAACAAGCGGAATTGCACGATCGTAATTTGCGATATCTACTGTGGTCTGATATTTCGCATACAAGTCTTCCAAACCTTCTTCTGCCGCAATCAAAGATGAGCCTACGTGGTCAATTTCGTAATTCCCAAGTGTCACCTTCAAGACAGAAGAATCCGCATTGGAATAGCCTTCGGCATCCACCGAGTCAAATTCCTGATTCCGCGAAATCGATAGGGACTTACCAGACATTTCATCTATCAACTGAGAATTTTCATCATAAGTCCGTACCGTCATCTCCAAGCCAATCCATTCTTCCTTGGTATTTTTCCACCAATTTGAAATCGACTGACAGGCTGACAAAGTAAACAAACTTGCGACTAAGACAGCACTAAGTGCTAGTTTTTTATTCCATTTCATATAAAACCTCCAATGGTTGATACCTTATTGTACCACGGAATTGCCTAAACAAAGAAAAATGTGTGCAAGGTATTCAATAAACAAACTGAGATCATATCCTTTCAATTTGAAAACAAGCCTAATCAATAATTTTATTCCAAAAACAATTTTTAAATATGCAAGTCAAACTAATTTGCTATTTCCAAACATTTATATCATTGTGTTTTGATGCAATTCCTTAAAAACACAATTTTATTATAGGTGAATGTACTGTTTTGACAAGTTTTAAAAAATTTTTTAAATAATTCTATTTTTTTCTACTTATTTACGAATAAATAAGATGACCGGAAAAAAAGATAGTGAGGTACACAAATGAAAATCCGAATCCCTTTATATGCACAACATCTGAATCAAGCAGAATTTACACAATTGATCACAAGTAGTGTTGATACCTTGAAACAGTACAGTTCTTCCACCAATGACCCCATGGTAACGGACTTAATCAAACAGCTTGAAGAATCCTTACCCTTACTGAAAAAAAGTCTCAAACAAAAACGTGGCTCAGACATGACTAGTAACTTAAACAAGGCTCTAAAGAATCGAAAGGCTGACTACTCTGCCTTCGTCAACGGACTCAAACTTTTTAAAAATACTCGGACACCCGAGAAATTACAAGCCTATCACCGACTACAAGAACTCATCAAACTATACAAAAATACAAGGTCTACCAATATGCAAGAATCATCTGCTTTGATTGATTCTTTGCTAGCCCGACTGGCGAAGCCACCCTACTCAGAAGATGTTAGCCTACTTATGTTAGATGAAGCTATTGCCAATCTCCGTGAAAGCCATGAAAGTACATATCGTCTCTATCTGAAAAGAAGTCAGGACACCAGCACTCGCGAAAAAATAAACAGCTTGGAAGTCCGAAAAACAGCCTTCAATCTGTACACCCTCCTTTATAGTCACTTGGTCAATAAAATCAGCTATGACCCAACAGCCCCTGAAAAAGTTATCTTGCAAGTCCTAAATGATATTCGCCAAGATTTTTCAGAAAGAACGCGACAGAAAAATCAAACAGGAACTAACTCCGCTACAATAAACATTGTAACAACCTTACCGCAAGGAAAAGAGATAGAAACGACTTAGAAAAATACCCCCTAGTCAACATGATTAGGGGGTATTTTCTGAAAGTATTGAATGTTCTTGAACTACAATTTTTCAATAATCCGCACACCAATAACTTTCTCTTTCAAAGTTGACGGATCGAAATTTATTTTAGGATAACATCTATATCTCAATTTCTTTCTCATAGCTGAACTAAGGTATTCAGGGTAGCGAATCTGTTTTTGAACATCGAATTTATATTCACCCAACGGAATTTCATTTGATTCAATTTGTATTTTTCCAGTGTTATCATGTGTATTTAAAACTGTAATTGTGCCCGAAATTTGAATCTCTTCGGAAGAAAGAAATTCTTTTTTATCAAATATTTTTATATCTTTCTCACTAACCTTGAAGCCCCTACCGTCACTAGAATTAAATGAGATTTCATCAATATTTTCATCAATAGAATGAACCAATTTGGAGAAAGAGGGAGCAAGTTTTGGAGATAATTCTCTTACATATTCTGGATATAGATAGTTATTTATTGTAATATCTCCAACACTTGAACTGTCACTTACCGCTACGGCTATTGAACCATCACCGACATTCTCAATACTTACCGATTTACCTTCTTCTTTGGCAGAGGAAATTGTTTTTATAAAATCATAAACAGTTGTGATAGCTCCCCAAATAGTTTGACCATGTTCAAGTAAAGGAAGGGCATATGAATTCATTACAATTACTAAATCAGCTAAGAAAGAACCATGTTGAAAATTGTCAATATATAGTGCAAAATTACCACTTTCACTCTTTTTGAGCCTATCTTCGCTTATCATATGTAAATACGTCTTTTCTGATAACTTGGAAAAACTATCCAAAGATTTTAACAAATATTTAAGTTCGTAACCTTTAGATTCATCCATTGCTTTACCAGAAATTCTGATCGTGACCTTGCTTAATTCACTCATAGCATAAACCTCTATTTTCGTTACTCCTCTACCTTCACCTGCCCATTCATCAGCATTGGCAAGAGCCAATCACGGAGTTGGGTCAGTTCTTGGTTTTGTTTTAAATTATTTTCAATTACATCTAAAAGACTTCTGACTTCATTTGAAAATACCTTCTGAATTTCTTTATTTGGGATCACAATGCGAATTTCTGAAAGTGTAGTTTGAGAAATATTTTTCATTATAGTTCCCGCAGATTGATTAGACATGAGCATTTCAATATTCTTTAGATGATAAAATACATAATAAAATAGATTCAAATTGGCAACAGTTGCACCAATAATAAAACCTGAATAAATTGTGTTAACTGGAATATCAGAGACTATCCTAGTCGCCCCAGGAATTCCACTGCGAGTTATCAGAATTGTTCTATCTGTAACAAGATAGCTTTCAATACGTCTTCTATCTAAAGTAATTGAGTCCAAATCATGAGTAGTAACAAAAGTACTAGAATTTGAAATGTTCCGTACGTTTACAATTTTTGAAAGCGTATCCCCTGTCTCAGATTTTTCATAATTGATTCCATTTCTAAATTCACATATCTCACCCAACTGCTTCACTCCCCACCCTTCTGGGATTTCCCGTTTGAGTTGGTCGTTATAGACCATTTTACCACCAGAGGACTTGTAGGGCTTACCATTTTCATCAGGGAAATCAAACTGCACAAACCAATAATCATAAAGCGTCTTGGCCATAGCCTCCAACTCCTCGTTGATTTGGTTATTAATTAAGATTTTTTTATCAATAGTTGACAATAAGTTGACAATTCTATCTTGATAATCTTTGTTGGGAACCTTTAATTTTAATTTTGTTAAGTAGTCGATATTAATATTATCTTGGATACTACCACTAGATGTCTTCTGAATTTCTTTTTTTATTAATTCAAAAACATAATAAACAAACAACTCACTTGATTCATTTTTATGTGCATTAAAACCAACAACACTATCAGGAAAACACATTGGGTAAGATAGAATCGCTGTTTCAGCAATATTTGCTGCTATTGTAATACAAAGAGTCCCTTGCTTCCATAGCTTACTTTGTGACAAACCAAATTCGTTATAATAATCACTATTCTTTGTTACATAAAGATTTGAATTTTTAATATCACCTGTCTGGATTAGCGGATAGGTTCCATTAGTAAATAATTTTTTATCATTTCTTGGACGATGTTTAGATTTTCCCCTTGAAAATCTTCCCAGTTCAGACAAACTCTTTATTTGCCATCTTACCTCACTCATACCTCACCCCCCTCAGCTGCTCCGCTATTTCCTTTTCCAATTCATGCGATTGGGCAAAGAGGTTAGCTAGGCGGTCTTGGTAGCCCTGCATTTTTTCTTCAAATTCTTCTGGGCTAATATCAACGTAGTCAATCTTGATGTCAAAGTACTGACCTGCACTGAGGGAGTAGTTCTTATCCTTAATCTCTTCATAGCTAACCTTGACAGAGAAGTCTTCGACAACTTCTTTGTTAATAAAGGTCTGAATGATTTGGCTTTCTTCATCAGGGCTAAGGACTGTCTTTTGGTTCTTGCCTTCCTTGACCTTGGTGCCAAGATTAGAAGCGTCAATCAAGACCACATCGTCCTTATTCTTCTTATCGATAAAGAGAATGGACACATTGGTGCCTGTGGTCGCAAAGATATTGGACGGCATGGACACAACGCCTGCCAACATCTTTTCATCGACAAGGTGCTGACGGATTTTCTTGTCAATACCTGACTGGGCGGTGATAAAGCCCGTCGGCAAGACAATAGCTGCCTGCCCGTCTTCCTTCAAACTATGGATAATATGCTGGATAAAGAGTTGGTAAATAGCCATACTCTCTTTTTTCTTGTTGGGAATCTTTGGCACACCTGCAAAGAAACGTTCACTGCTATTTGGCAGGCTTTCTACCTGATCTCGCCACTCAGAAAAATCTAATTTGAAAGGAGGATTGGACACGATATAGTCCATCTTCTCCACATGACGATTGTTGAGAATGGTATTTCCCTGTACGATATTGTGAATGGAATGCTGCAAGCCATTGAGAATCAAGTTGAGACGCAAGAGATTGGAGGATTTCTGAGAAATATCCTGACTGTAAACGCTGGTACGGTCGGTACCAATCTGACTGGCCAGATTCATCACCAATCTGACTGGCCAGATTCATCAAGAGAGTCCCCGAACCAGCAGAAGGATCATAGATTTTGACATTACTTGGTTGGTCATTGCCCACCAAAATGGCCGCGATGATTTTGGCAACAGAGTGAGGTGTGTAGTATTCCGCATACTTTCCACCACCGTCTTTGTTATAGTCCTTAATCATGTACTCAAACAAGGTGGAGAAAAAGTCAAAGCCCTGTGAAAAAATCTGCTGATCAAACTTAACACGCGCCAAGAGATTGATAATAGAAGCTGCCACTTCATTTCGCTTGCTGGCATCTGAAATCGTATCCGTAATCAAGCGTTGATCAAAGAGGCGAATATCTGTTCCACCGTCCGTATGGACAGAGAAAATAGCATTGTTGTCAATAGCAATCTGATTGAGAGTCTGTTCAAAAATCTCAGCAAAATCTGCTTGGTTCTGTTGACGGTGTAGGCTTTCAATCAGCTGTTCAGGTTTTAGATGAGCAGTTTTAGTCCCAATATCATCTAAAAACCAGTCATAATCTTCTTCAGACAAGTCCAAAAGACCTTGATAGTCATAACGATTGTCAACGATCAAGGCTTCATACAAAAACTTGTCATTTAAGAACTTGTAAAGGAAGGACTGGGTCAGAAGTTTGTACTCCCCCGCTTCTCCTCCAAGTCCTGCATGGGTAAAGACGGCTTTTAGGTCATCAACCAAGCCTTGTACTTGACTTTGCACCTGCACGATATAATGTTCTTCCATTTGTTTAATATTCTCCTTCATAGACTTCCATTAGGGAACGAATCAACTTATCATAATCGACTCGTTTGAGTTGCTTCCCTACTTCTGTTTTCATCATTTCTTTACGGGCCAGTTGCCTGATCTGCGCTACCAAATAGGCTTCGTTTTCCAGAATGCCTTGATTGAGCCCGATTTGATAATCAATCAGAGGTTTGGCACCTTTTAGCACCTGATAAATAGCTGGGAAGTCACTGACAACTGTTGATTGGGTAATGTGCTTAAAGGCACGGGCAGACATGGTATCTCCACCAAAGTTCATGGCCAAGCGATTCATTCTTGTTTTATAGTCTTCTACTGAATCGAATAAACTTTGATAGGCTTGTTTGGTTTCTTTAATGGTTGAGAGACTATATCCTTCTACTTCCTGTGTCATGTGCTTGTTTAGGATGCGTTGAAACTCTTCATAAAGACTTACCCATTCAGGATCTTTTTCATCTCTCCGTAGATTGATACCATTGGCCACACGGCGTCGGATATCGTCCAAATCATTGGCTGCCAGTCGTAGTTCCTCTTCCTTTATCTTGGTAAAACTAAAGCTAGTCTCAGACATGGCTAGATTCAGTAGTTGCTGACTAGAAAAACTATCTGGTTTTTCTAACAAGTTCAAAGTCAAGAGGCGGCGGGACAGCATATTTAAAAGGCTAGCAATTTCTCCTATATTGACCTGTTTGACAATATCGTGGTAACCATGCAAACGTGCCATGTTGTAGTACTGACGAATGGTTTCAAGAGATTTTCGGAGGGCGATTAACTCTTTCCTATCCTTGACTTCATCGATGGCTCTTCCGAAAAATTCTAAGTTATCTGTCGGATAGTTCATTAGAACTCGGTTAGAGCTCGCTAGCTGTTCCTGGACTTCTTCTGGGGACACAAAAATAGTTCCAAAAGGATTATCTCCGTCTTCTTCTGTCAAAGCTGCCTGGTATTCCCGATTGAGTTCTTCCAGATAGGCTTTATTGGTCTTGTCAAATTCCTTGGAAATGTCCGCAAAATCAATGACATAGCCAAAAGCATAATCCTTGTACGGACGGTTGACACGGGTTAAGGTCTGCAAGAGATTATGGGCCTTGATTTTCCGTCCAAGATAGAGCCGTTTCAGCCTTGGTGCATCAAAACCAGTCAAGAGCATGGAGTAGACGATGACAAAGTCTATCAGACCGTCCTTGAATTTATCCACTTCTTCTTTCTTGTATTCCTTATCCCCAGCATCATGTAAAATCAAGGTTGAAGTGAATGATGTAAGCCCTGCTTTTCGACGGTCTTCTAACTGTTTGTGTAATTCTCGGGCTTGTTCTGAAGAATCACAGACCACCATTCCACCGATAGACTGGTCGCCAAATAAGATCTCTCGTGCTCTTGTAAAATCATCAAGAATAAAGTCTAGCATTGGAGAGACATAACGGGGGTGGGCAAAAATTTCTTTCTTTTCAATGGAGCCTTTTTGAATCTCTTCGTGTACAGCTTGTAGAGTTTCCTTGTAAGAAGTTTCAATATCTTCCCTCATCAACCGTAGGGTAAAACCGTCAGCAATGGATTGATTATAGTAGTATTTGTGGATATAGTCCCCAAAGATATCACGAGTCGTCACAGCTGTTTCCTTGGTTTTACCGTCAGCCTTTGTCGCAATCAAAGGCGTTCCTGTCAGTGCAATTTTAACAGCTTCTTTATCAGCATTATATAGATTTGGCAGATAGGAACCTTTTTCATTGTAAGAACGGTGAGCCTCATCAATGAAGTAGATATTTTGCCGATTCAAGTCATAGCCTGAATGATCTGTCAAATCAGAGGATTCTTTGAATTTTTGGATGTTGACAACAGAAACATGGTGCTGGTCTTGAATCTGATTTAACTCGCTTGGTTTGTTAATTCGTTTGACTTTGAGACCACGCTTGCTAAATTCCTTATAGGCTTGATCAGCCAAATCCAATCGGTCTACCACAAAGTAAAACTGCGGGACAACACCTCTTTTAGCATAAAAGTCTCGTAAGTATCGGATATTGAAAAATGCTAGAGCGGTTTTTCCAGAACCTTGCGTATGCCAAATAACACCTTTCTTCATCCCTTCTTCCAATCCTCGCTCAATTGCCTTGGTCGCAAAATATTGAGGATAGCGCATGGCGTGTTTTTGTAGTTGAATCTGGTCATGCTCATCTCGTTCTTCCACATAGACTAGACCATAGCGGAGCATGAAAAAGAGCCGTTCTTTCTGATAAAGGGAAGTTAAAAAGGAATTGCAAGGACTTGCAGGATCCAAGTTGGTTCGGAATTCAACTTGCGACTTGAGGGCAAAACGATTGACATCTGTGAGAACCAAATCAATCATCTCTTCTGTTAAGCTAGACAGGCTAGACTGTACTTGTCCCTCCTGCTCTTCCTTGAAAGAGTTGAACTTGGTACCAGATGAAGCATTGGTGCAGTAATAAGAACCTTGCAACTGTTGTCCTTGGCTATCATCATAGGGAAGATTGTCTGAAAAAGCAATCAACTGTGTGATATTGTTAAACCGTCTGAATTTTTTATTTTCAAAGCGGAGCTTGGCACGTTCTTTTTCAGAGTGAATTCCTGTTTTTCCATCACGAATAGCATCTGGTTGCTTGACTTCGATATAACTGAGAGGGAGACCGTTGATAAAAACGGTGATATCAGGCCGGAACTCTTCCTCACCATTTTGACAGGTGACTTCTAAGGCTATATGGAAGGTATTCTCTTCCATATTATCCCAATTGATATAGGTGTAGCCAGAATCTGCATGAATCCGATTAAAAAAACTTCGTCCTAAATCATCTTGTTCTAATTCCAGGCGAATGTTTTCAAATTCTTGTTCAAAATCAGCTTCACTTGCGTAATTATTGAATGTTAAAAACTGTCGCTTAAAAATTGATAGAAGGATATTGGTTGAATGGTCTCTGTTTTTTATGTCTTCACTTGTAGCCGAAAGATAGTCATATCCAAGCCGAGTCAAATGCAAAGCAGCTGGCAACTGAACTCTTGTAAACTCATTGTGTTCCTTTCTTATCATACAACTCTCCTAGTCTTTTCTTATCAATCATTATACCATATTTGCAAGTGCTGACCGACAAAAAACCGCCCTATTGGACGGTTATTACACTATTAAAAATTAAAGACATCGTTCAAATTCTCAGCCATAGTCGGATGGGTGAAGATTTGTGTTTTGAAGTAGGTATAAGGAATCTTATTGTCAATCGCCATAGCAATCAAGTTAATCAGCTCCTCTGAATTGCGACCAAAGAGAGTCGCCCCCAGAACAAGCTTACTTTCCTTATCCACGATAACCTTGAAAATGCCTTTGAGGTCATTATTGACATGGGCACGTGGCATATTGGCGACAAGCAATTCGTTGGCAATGTAGTCGTAACCTGCTTCCTTGGCTTCCTTCTCGGTCAGACCAACACGAGAAAGCACAGGCGTGATAAAGACGCTGGTCGGAATAGACTTACGTTGGCTCAAGCTATAAGTTCCAGTCCCAGTCAACTTGCCGAAAACGATACGGAAGTCGTCTAGGGATGTGTAAGTGAATTGTGGACCGCCATTGACATCTCCCACCGCATAGACACCTGGAACAGTCGTTTCGCAGTAGTCATCCACCTTAACAGCACCATTTTCCAAAAGCTCAATCGCCGTATTTTCCAAGCCCAAGTCAGCAGTGTTCGGCACCCGACCTGTCGCATAGAGGACAGCGTCGAAAATTGCTGTTTCGCCATTGACCGTCACAGCAACTTGCTCGCCCGCAGCTGCGACTTGCTCGATTTTCGCACCCAAGACAAAGGTCATGCCAGCTTCTTCCATATACTCCTTGGCTAGCTGAGCGACTCCTTCCTCTTCTCTTGGTAAAATAGCAGAGCTGGCTTCATATACCATCACCTGGCTGCCGAGTTTGCTGTAAAGTCCAGCAAATTCCAATCCAATGTTACCACCACCGATAATTGCCAACTTGTTAGGACGAGTTTCCAAGTTCTGAATGCCTGTACTATCATAAACGTGAGCTGTATCCAACAAACCTGGAATTGGAAGCACGCGCGACTTAGCACCTGTGTTGATGACAATAGTTTCCGCAGTCAGTTGAATCGACTCTTCACCGGCCGACACTTCAACGACTTTGTCCGCAACAAAACGCGCGTGACCTTGATAAAGATTAGCACCACTGCCTTTCAAGACTGCCTCGTTTTTGTTTCGCAGACGAGTGGTGACTGTTTCCTTTTGCTCCATTACCTGCTCAAAAGTCCAGTTTTTATCTGCTGCTACCAAGAGGGTCTTGGTTGGAATACAGCCAATATTGATACAAGTCCCGCCAAACATAACAGGATTTTCCTCAACCAAGGCAACCTTTTTTCCAGCTGCTGACAGCTTACCAGCCAAGGTCTTACCAGCCTTTCCAAAACCAATGACTACTAAATCATATTGTTCCATAAAATACTCCTTTATTTTTTCAACATTAGTCTATCAAAAAAGAAAATTTTTGGCACAATTCTGCTACGGCCTATTATGGAGTCCTAGTTGCAGGAAAAAACATTACAATAACTGAGAAGGTTTAGATAAAAAATAGGTGAATAATAGACAAAATGTACTTATTTTTGATACAATGTATCCGTACACTAGTTTATTAATACAGAAAGGTCAAACTATGAAAGAAAAATTTCAAATGTGTAAAACTTATCTTCCAGTCGTCTTAGCAACGATTGGATTTGTCAACGGTTGCAAAATTATCTTTGGAGAATTAGGTAAGCCAAATGGCATGGAAGCTAAATATTCTCTCTTTCTCCTAACCATTTCCTTGGTCGCTATCTACCTCATTCCCCTACTAGTACTGACATATTCCTTAGCTAAACGCTATAACATCTCCAAACAAGTTATAGGGCTTAGCTGGCTTTTAGGCTTAACAAGTAGCATCTCTTTTTCTGAACTGGGACATACAGCTATCGGATATTTCCTGCTCGAAATTGTTAAAGCTAGTAATGATTTCCTAAATGACTGGGGTGCAGCTATTTCAGGTCCATTGGCAGAAGAAATCGGTAAAGGGCTAACTGTTCTACTTGTACTGCTTATTTGTAGAAAAATGACACTAAAAAATGCATTGGTAAGCGGAGTGATTGTTGGATTAGGTTTCCAAATCATGGAAGACATCACCTTTGTTTTTAGAGACATGTTCATGAATAAATTAGACGGCTTTGAAACTATTCTTGAACGCGTTGGTCAAGCTGGTTGGGCCCATTGGGTTTTCACGCTTCTCTTTGCCATTGGCTTAGTAGCCCTTCTCACGAAAAATACAGGTATGTCAAAAGCACAGGGAGTATTTTGGATCGGTGCAAGCTTTGGAATCCATTTTCTCTTTAATTCACCATTCAACACTGGTATCTTCCAGACGGTGTTTCCTATCTTGAGTATTTCCCTTGGCTTACTTGCCTATCGAACGGTTGAGAAACTATCTGAATAGACAAAAAATCCGCCTTTGAGCGGATTTTTTATATTCATTCTTGTTAGAACAAGCCGATAGCTGTCCCGTCTGCTGCCACATCCATGTTGAGAGCTGCGGGAGCTTTTGGCAAACCAGGCATGGTCATGACATCTCCAGTCAAGGCAACGATAAAGCCTGCACCCAATTTTGGCACAAATTCACGGACTGTAATGTCAAAGTCTGTCGGCGCTCCAAGGGCAAACTGATCATCTGAGAAGCTGTACTGGGTCTTGGCCATGCAGACTGGCAACTTATCCCAGCCATTCTTAGCAAATTCAGTCAGCTGGTTACGAGCCTTCTTCTCAAAGACAACGCCTGTACCACCGTAGATTTGCGTAACAATCTTGGTCACTTTCTCTTCTAAGCTATCCTCAGACTTGTAAAGACGTTGGTAGCTGGCTGCTTGGTTATCAATAGTAGCAACAACTGTCTCAGCCAATTCAACACCACCATCAGCACCATTTGCCCAAACACTTGCCAACTCGACAGGTACATCGATTGCGGCACAGAGTTCTTTGAGAACAGCAATTTCTGCTGCGGTGTCGGACACAAATTCATTAATGGCTACAACAGCTGGAATACCATACTTACGGATATTTTCCACGTGGCGCTTCAAGTTAGAAAAACCAGCTTTCACTGCCTCTACATTTTCAGCAGAAAGTTCTGTCTTAGCTACACCACCATGCATTTTAAGTGCACGGAGGGTGGCAACAATGACTACTGCATCCGGAGCCTTAGGCAAGTTCGGCACCTTAATGTCAAGGAACTTCTCTGCTCCAAGGTCAGCACCAAATCCTGCTTCTGTGACGGTATAGTCCGCCAAACGCAGAGCTGTTGTGGTAGCGAGGACTGAGTTGCAGCCGTGGGCGATGTTAGCAAATGGACCGCCATGGACAAAGGCTGGCGTGCCATAGATGGTTTGGACAAGGTTTGGTTTAATAGCATCCTTCAAAATAAGAGTCAAAGCACCTTCCACCGCCAAATCACGCACGTAGACAGGACTGCAATCGAAACGATAACCGATAACAATATTTGCCAAACGTTCTTTCAAGTCATTGATGTCTGTCGCCAAGCATAAAATCGCCATGATTTCAGAAGCTACGGTAATATCGAATCCATCTTCACGAGGAATACCATTGAGCGGACCACCCAAGCCAACTGTTACCTTACGAAGGGCACGATCGTTGAGGTCCACAACACGTTTCCAGATAATACGACGTTGATCAATGCCAATCACATTCCCCTGATGGATATGGTTATCAATCAAGGCTGAAAGGGCGTTGTTTGCTGTGGTAATGGCATGCATGTCGCCTGTAAAATGCAAATTGATGTCTTCCATAGGTAAGACCTGAGCATAGCCACCACCTGCAGCTCCACCTTTGATCCCCATGACAGGTCCCAAAGAAGGCTCACGGAGGGCAATCATGGTTTTCTTGCCAATTTTAGACAAGGCATCTGCCAAACCGATAGTAATAGTTGATTTACCTTCACCAGCTGGCGTTGGGTTGATAGCTGTCACCAAGATCAATTTCCCTGGCGCATTGTCTTTCACCGCATTGATTTTATCAAAAGACAATTTTGCCTTGTATTTTCCATATAGTTCAATATCATCAAAACTGATACCAACTTTTTCAACGATCTCTGTGATAGGTTTCAAGGTTATACTTTGTGCAATGTCAATATCTGTTTTCATGAGAGTACCTAATTTCCTTATTTTTTATGGATATTATACCATACTACAACTTATTTTCGCATATTTTTTTACTATTTATTCACTAACGTACGGAATTTTCAGAAAAACTACAGGTTTCCTTACTTAAACAGATACAAATTTTTAAAAACTGCATTCTCATCATAGCTCTACACTTCCATCTAAGGCTGGTTTTAGTTAGTTTTTTCAAAAGAGAGTCAGTATTCCTTTAAAAATTGCCTTGATTAACAAACCAACGCTTTCTTGCACAAAAACACTTCACTATATAATACAGGCCCTTATATTTTTTGTATTAGCAGCATCATTTTCCAGTGTCACAGATTGATTAGCAAATAGATTAGTACAAACTTTACGAAAAATAGAAATTCTAGTAAAATATGAACATGAAACTATTGATTACATCAGGCGGAACAAGCGAAGCTATCGATCAAGTCCGCGCTATTACAAACCATGCTTCTGGAAATCTTGGAAAAATCATTGCCGAACAAGCCTTGAAACGCGGTCATGAAGTTACTCTTGTGACTACAAGACAGGCTGTTAAACCAGATTCTCAGAAGAATTTAACCATTATCGAAATCACAAATGTTGATAGTTTGAAAGAAACATTAGAACCTTTAGTCAAAACACATCAGGCTCTGATTCATAGCATGGCTGTATCCGATTATACACCTGTTTATATGGCTGGTTTAGATGAACTAAGAGCAACTGAAGACATTTCTAGTCTACTAAAAAAACAGAATACAGAAAGTAAGATTTCATCCAAGGATGACTACCAAGTTCTTTTCTTGAAAAAAACTCCCAAGGTCATTTCCTATGTAAAAAAATGGAATCCAGCTATCACACTCTTTGGCTTCAAACTATTGGTTAATGTTCCTAAGGAGGAATTATTTGCCGTAGCTCGCCAAAGCATTGAACGAAATGGCGCTGATTATATACTTGCTAATGACTTGAAGGATATTGGAGAAAATCAACACATTGCCTATTTGGTTGATAAAACAAGGGAGATTCAAGCACAGACAAAAGATGAAATTGCTCAGCTCATTTTAAATACCCTAGAAAAAGGAGAACAAAATGGCTAATATCACACTTGCCGTTACTGGCTCTATTTCAGCCTACAAAGCAGCGGACCTAACTAGTCAATTGACCAAGATCGGTCATCAGGTTACAGTCCTCATGAGTCGCTCTGCTATGGACTTCATCACACCTTTGACTCTCCAATCCTTGTCAAAAAATCTGGTCCACACAGATGTCATGATTGAAGAAAATCCTACTCTTATCAAGCATATCGATATTGCCAAAGAAACAGACGTATTTTTAGTTGCCCCTGCTTCTGCCAATACGATAGCTAAATTAGCTAATGGTATGGCTGACAACATTATTACGGCAACAGCGCTGGCTCTGCCAATTGGTACTAAAAAACTGCTGGCACCTGCTATGAATACTAACATGTACCTCAATCCTGCTACCCAGAAAAATATCAAAACCCTCATAGAGTATGGTTTTGAGGAAATCAAACCGCGTGAAGCCCTGCTTGCTTGTGGAGATTTTGGAACTGGGGCCTTGGCTGAGGTAACTGATATTTTAGAGAAAGTGAGTAACACCCTTGATGAAAAAAAATAAATCAACTCAAATTGCTACAATTGCAATCTTCTTTGCTGTCATGATTGTCATCAATATATTGAGTTCAATTATTTTTAATATATTGCCTGTTCCAATAAAACCCACCATCGTACATATCCCAGTCATTATTGCTTCTATTATATACGGGCCACGTGTTGGGGCTTGTTTGGGGGCTCTCATGGGCTTAATGAGTATGACCCATAATACTATTATCTTACTACCAACCAGCTATCTTTTCTCCCCATTTGTTGAAAATGGTAATGTTTATTCAATCATCATTGCAGTTGTCCCACGTATATTAGTCGGGATTACACCTTATTTCGTCTACAAATGGATAAAAAATCGTAAAGGATTATTTATTGCTGGTGCAATTGGTTCAATGACCAATACTATTTTTGTACTTGGAGGTATTTTCTTCCTCTTCTCCTCTGTCTTTGATGGTAATATTCAAGCAATGTTAGCAACCGTTTTAGGTACCAATTCAATTGCAGAAATGATCATTTCTTCTGTATTAACTGCAGCGCTTGTTCCAACTTTACAGAAAATTCAAAAATAAATATCAGAAAATCATGTGAAAGCGTGATTTTTCTTTTCAAACATGGTATAATGAAAGCGTTTAATAGAAAAATTTTTAAGGAGATATGCGATGACTTATCAAGAAACCTATCAAACATGGCTCGACTTTGCGGACCTTCCAGATTACTTGCGTGAAGAATTAGTCGCAATGGATGAAAAAACAAAAGAAGATGCCTTCTATACAAATCTTGAATTTGGTACAGCTGGTATGCGTGGCTATATTGGCGCTGGTACCAACCGCATCAACGTATTTGTAGTCCGTCAAGCTACTGAAGGTTTGGCAAAATTGGTAGAATCAAAAGGTGAAGAAGCTAAAAAACGTGGTGTTGCCATCGCTTACGATTCACGTCACTTCTCGCCAGAATTTGCTTTTGAATCAGCTCAAGTTTTGGCAGCGCATGGTATCAAATCTTATGTATTTGAAAGCCTTCGTCCAACTCCTGAGTTGTCATTCGCTGTGCGCCATTACAATGCCATCGCAGGGATTATGGTGACTGCAAGCCACAACCCGAAAGAATTCAACGGCTACAAGGTTTACGGTGAAGACGGCGGACAAATGCCACCTGCTGATGCAGATGCATTGACCAACTTTATCCGTGCCATCGACAATCCATTTGCAGTTGAATTGGCTGACCTTGAAGCCAGCAAGGAAAATGGTTTGATTACGGTTCTTGGCGAAGAAACTGACGTTAAATATCTTGAAGAACTCAATGACCTCAACATCAACCCTGAATTGATTGCTGAATACGGTAAAGACATGAAGATTGTCTATACACCGCTTCATGGTACGGGTGAAATGTTGGCGCGTCGTGCCCTTGCACAGGCTGGTTTTGAATCTGTCCAAGTTGTTGAAGCACAAGCAACTGCTGATCCTGACTTCTCTACTGTCGCTTCACCAAACCCAGAGAGCCAAGCAGCCTTTGCCCTTGCAGAAGAACTCGGCCGTGAAGTCGGGGCAGATGTCCTTCTTGCAACTGACCCTGACGCTGACCGTGTTGGTGTTGAAGTTCGTCAAGCTGACGGTTCTTACTGGAACCTGTCTGGTAACCAAATCGGCGCTATCATTGCTAAGTACATCCTTGAAGCCCACAAGCAAGCAGGTACACTTCCTGCAAACGCTGCCCTTGCTAAGTCAATCGTATCTACTGAGTTGGTAACTAAGATTGCTGAAAGCTATGGCGCTACCATGTTCAACGTCTTGACTGGTTTCAAATTCATCGCTGAGAAAATCCAAGAGTTCGAAGAAAAACACAACCATACTTACATGTTTGGTTTCGAAGAAAGCTTTGGCTATTTGATTAAACCATTTGTACGTGACAAGGATGCTATCCAGGCTGTGCTTATGGTTGCTGAAATTGCTGCCTACTACCGTTCACGTGGCATGACCTTAGCTGACGGTATCGATGAAATCTTCAAAGAATACGGCTACTTTGCTGAGAAAACAATCTCTGTTACCCTTTCTGGTAAGGATGGTGCAGAACAAATCAAGGCAATCATGGCTAAGTTCCGTGATAACTCACCAGCACAATTCAACGCTACTGACATCGCGGTCTTTGAAGACTTTGCCCTTCAAACTAAGACAGACAAAGATGGAAACATTGAAAAACTCACTACTCCTCCATCAGATGTCTTGAAATACACCTTGGCAGATGATTCTTGGTTCGCTGTTCGTCCTTCGGGAACAGAACCAAAAATCAAATTCTACATCGCAACCGTTGGTGAAACACTTGCTGAAGCAGAAGAAAAAATCTCCAACATCGAAAAAGAAATCAACGAATTTGTTGGGTAAGAGTCACATAAATTAGAAAGTTCAAACCACCCGTCAAACGGGTGGTTTGAACAAGGGCTATAAGCCCACATCACCAGCCAGCGCCTAAAGACGCTGGCTTTCACTTTGTTCAAGCCTCACTGCTTTTGACTCGTCACTAGCCTCTTAAAGAGGCATTCGTACTACTTGCCATTATCCCTAAAGGGATCTTCATACTCTTTTACACTCAATTTATCAAGTGCTATATCATGTTTAACTCGCTTTTTAAGCTGAAGCTCGTGAAGAAATCATCCACTGGATAATTTCTTTATTCTTGTATATATTTCTTAATTGTGGCTTCATTAAGTCCAACCGTACTTACATAATATCCCTCTGCCCAGAAATGACGATTACCAAATTTGTATTTGAGATTGGCGTGTTTATCAAACATCATTAGAGCACTCTTACCTTTTAAATATCCCATAAAGCTTGATACACTTAATCGCGGAGGAATACTGACTAACATATGAACATGATCCGGCATCAGATGTCCTTCGATAATTTCTACGCCTTTATAACTACACAAACGCCGGAATATTTCTCCCAAACTACTTCGATATTGATTATAGATGATTTTTCGTCTATACTTAGGTGTGAAGACAATGTGGTAGAACACAGCCACTTTGTATGTGATAAATTATGTGCCTTTTGTGCCATACTTTTCTCCTCTCGCTTTACAATAGGCTTGAATACCTTTATTGTATCGCGTTTGGAGTTTTTTATGTATGAGCGGCTAGTTTTTGCCCAGCCTCTTTCAGGGGACAACAAAAGCCTTGACTATGGCAACAATGCCCACCAGATAACAAATCGCAAATGTAAAAAACAGAAACGCACCCATAAATATTCTCCTTCAGTGGCGAGAAGGATTGCTCAGCAACCTATCCTCTCACGATTTCTAATAATTTTTCATAGGAATCAACCACATCATAAATCCGATCATCCGCAATCAATCCTTTTTCTTTTAGGGCTTTGAAGTGGGCCTTTGCACACTCAATCTTTGCCAACTCCGCCCCTTTCAGTTGCAAACTAGACATGGAACCTTTGGTTTCAGCTACGAAGTAAACATGCTTGACCGAACCATCTCGGAAGGCAATGGCCCAGTCTGGATTGTAATCACCCAGCGGTGTGGAAATCTTAAACTTGCTAGGCAATTTGGCATAGACCATGACATCGTCGAATCGCTCCAAGTCCTCTTTGAACTTCCTCTCCGTTCCAGAATCAACCTTCACATAATTATAAACACCCTTCTCAGACTTGAGCATATTTGCATCTGACACCTTACCACTCAAAGGATTGTCCGTAAAAATAGAACTATCAAAAGTTTCCTCTAGGATATTGTAGCGGATATGCTCAATCACCTGACTCGCCTTTTGCTCATTGATGAGCCTACTAACTTGTTGGATAAATGCCTCAGGGTTATAGGAAAACATATCAAACTTGCTTGGCGAAATCTGCTTCAAAATATTGGC